>DAOTTJ010000145.1:0-10429 GCA_034437695.1 Ktedonobacteraceae bacterium | reverse complement strand
CAAAAACGCTCAGCTTTTCCCGAAGATCAGGCTTCTTCAGGCCTGCGTGGCGACGATACCCGACCTAAAATGGATCGAGCCTGAGACCATGCGCATGGTGTAAGATAAAAGCCTCTGTCTTGGCAAAGACTTCCTCGCGATCATGGTCCTTCATTATAACGTGATAGGAACGGTGAAAAGTCACAAGATGCTTCTCACGTGAACCGATCAGACGATATATCTCTCTGCCATCACGGGCCGGTACAACATGATCACGTGTAGAAACCATAATCAGTGCCGGAGCTTTAATCTCTGGCAACTCCCGGCGCAAGGTCGGCAGATACTCTAACACACTTAGTACCGGTCGCATAGGCGTCCAGCGATAAGCATCACGAGTATAGCGCTGGCGAGCCTCGCGATCCTTGATATCTTCGCGCACAGTCGGCACAAGTGGCAGAATACAATGCGCAGCACGCACCACCGGCTTCACCCAGCGCGACAACTGCAAAGGAGCACACATACTTACCACGCCCGCTACCTCATGGTGCGCAGCCGTATGTAGAGCCAGCGCCCCACCCAACGAATGCCCGACCAGAAAGATACGCTCACAACGCTGCCTCAACTTCTGATACTCCTCGTCAACCGTAGCCGCCCACTCCTGCCAGCCCAGAGGCAACATATCATTGACCTTGCTCCCATGACCCGGCAACAGAATATTGCGCGTCACCAGATGCTTTTTCTGCAAAACCGCCTCAACCTCCGCCATATCACGCAACGACCCATTCAGGCCGTGAATAAGCAAAACTCCAGTCGATGAATCTTCTTGCCGCGATACCATAAAGCTCTTCCTCTCTCTACAGGCACGCCTGCCGAGTCCCAAACAATAGGCCTCTTCTCGCCTCCCCCAATCATACCATTACAACTCCCTCCCAAACCATAAGCAAGAGTGCAGAGACGGCAGTCCCATAGACAGGGTGTGGGATGTTCTCCATAAGCGCAGACTTAGGCAGGCGTGCAGAGGGCGCAGCCCTTTGCCAGGGCGTGGGGTCCCCACTACACCTTTTCTTCTCTCCTGCCGCCGCAAGCGGCAAAAAACCTCACCCAACCTTGCCAGATCACCCACATAATGCTATAGTCGTCTGCATTACAACTGGCCCTTACACACCAATTCCCTGGAAAGGTAAACACACACATATGAAATTCTCAACCAGAGCCATACACGCCGGACAGGAACCAGATCCTTCAACCGGCGCAATCATGACTCCTATCTTTCAAACCTCAACATATGCCCAGACCGGCCTGGGTGACCATAAAGGCTACGAATACTCACGCTCAGGCAACCCCACACGTACCGCTCTGGAAAACTGCCTGGCCGCCCTGGAAGACGGCAAGTTTGGCCTGGCCTTCGCTTCAGGACTGGCCGCAGAGAACACCATCCTGAGCCTGCTCCAGACCGGCGATCACGTGGTAGCGTGCGACGACCTCTATGGCGGTACGTATCGTCTCTTTACAAAGGTTATGCAGCGCTACCAGATCGAAACCAGCTATGTACGCGCTCAGGCCAACCTTGAAGCATATGAACGCGCCATACGACCCAACACACGCCTCCTCTGGCTGGAGACTCCCACTAACCCTCTCCTCAACCTGGTAGACATCCAGGCCCTTTCCACGCTGGCCCACCAACATAAACTACTCGTAGTCGTCGACAATACCTTCGCTACTCCCTACTTTCAACAGCCGCTCCACCTCGGGGCAGACATCGTAGTCCACAGCACAACCAAATACATCAATGGTCACAGCGATGTCATCGGTGGCGGCCTGATAGTCAATGACCCCGAACTCTATGAAACCCTCAAGTTCCACCAGAATGCAGCCGGCGGGATCGCCGGTCCCTTCGACGCCTGGCTCACTCTGCGCGGTATTAAAACCCTGCCCGTACGCATGCGCCAGCACGCAGAAAATGCCCTGGCCGTCGCTCATTTCTTGACCGAACATCCACACGTCGAGAAAATCTACTACCCCGGCCTGCCTTCCCATCCCGACTATGAGCTGGCTCGCCGTCAGATGAGCGGCTTCGGCGGTATGGTCTCTTTTCAGTTTAAAGGCACTTTTAACGATGTCGCGCAGATAGTACGCCACTTTCAGATCTTTACTCTCGCCGAAAGTCTCGGCGGCGTCGAATCTCTGGTCTGCCATCCCGCCTCGATGACCCACGCCTCTATCCCACGCGATATCCGCGAAGCCTACGGCCTGACCGATACCCTGCTCCGTCTCTCGGTCGGACTCGAAGATATCGACGATCTACTCGCCGACCTCGCACACGTCCTGGCCTGAGTTTTCTGAAACTCGCCGCCTACCCAGAAACGTAGCTCCCATCAAACCCTTTTTGCTTGTTTTGCAGGTCTTCTAGGGAGACTGGCAAAACAAGCAAAAATCCAAACATCACCGTTTCCTTGTTGACGAATATCGCTCTGATCAGTACCATGAATAAAAAGAGGCATCATCAGGTCGTGTGGAGGGGAGATAGCAATGGCTGGTTCATCAGGGACACGCAAAAATGCTCAACCGGAAATCTTAATTGGACACACGCTCCAGAAGGGCGAATACATCGTAGAGGCGATAGTAGGACATGGCGGCATGGGACAGGTCTTCCTGGCCTCACATGCCCAGGTCGACGTGCCTGTGGCGATCAAACAGGTGCGTGCCGACGAACCTCTGCCACCAGATGTCATCGATGAACTCGACCTGCTGCTCCACAGCAAAAGTACTACGACATGCCCGCTGCGCGGCGATTTCCCCCTCAGTGGAGGTATCAATACCGATCGCTTCCTGCGCGAGGCGCTCTTACTGGCCCGCCTTCGTCACCCGGCGATTCCTCTGCTCTACGACTATTTTCTCGAAAATGGCTACTGGTACCTGGTCATGGAGTATGTACCCGGCTCAACGCTCTCAAACTATATCCGCGAACATGCTCCACTCCCACCCCTGGAAGCTATCAACTACGCGCTGCAAATCTGCGATGTACTCAATTATCTGCACCGCCTCAACCCTCCAGTGGTCTTTCGTGACTTGAAGCCGGCAAATATTATCCTGCACCCCGATGGCCGATTGATGGTGGTCGACTTCGGCATCGCTCGCTATTTCAAAGAGGGCCAGTTTAACGATACCACCGACTTTGGCTCGCCCGGCTATGCCTCGCCCGAACAATACGAAGGGGGCGGCCAGACCGATGCCCGCTCGGACCTGTTCAGTCTCGGCGTGATTATTCACGAGATGCTCAGCGGTCAACGTCCCTCGCGTCGCGATGTGCAGTTGGAACAATTGGAATCGCTCCATAAACTCAATCCCGCGATCTCGCCCGCTCTCAGCGGTCTGGTGATGGTCGCAACTCGCACCGAGCCGATGTACCGCTTCCAATCCGCACACACCTTCTACCAGGCTCTCGAACGTGTACGTTCGGTCGAAGAACGCCGAGCCTATCGCTACCACACGCTGGTCGCCGAGTTCTCGGCTATTCAGAAAACACCAATGGGAACGCTGCTCATTCCACCACCTAGCTCTCAGGGCTTCCTGAGCAGCGAACTGGCCCGCGAACAGGACCAACGCGCCCACCATATGCGTATGCGCGAACAATCACAGCGCACTATTGGCCGCGCCAATCTGGAGCAAGAAGCCCTGGCCCATCAGCTTACCTCGATCGACGAGAGCCTGAAACTACGCGCTATCTCTCTGCCTTTGAGCGGCAATAGCTCCCTCCATCCAGCGGTCCTCCCCAACCTCATCCAGGCACGCGAAAAAGAAACCCTTGTCGCGCTCGACGCCTCGTCGGTCCTTCCTCCCCCTCCTTTGCCCCCCACCACGCGTACCCGCCAGCCCCAGGCTCCAAAGCGCAGATCTGCTCATCACGTGGTCAGGCTGATAGTAACCCTCTGCCTGCTCTTTGCAGTTGTGCTCAGTTCGCTACTGGTTTATCGTCTCATATCGGGTCGATCCGTCCCTCTGGCATCCGCCAAACACATTCCAGTGACTACTACACCCGCCAGAAAAGCCACGAACGCGCCTACCAGACCTCTCAGTGCCTGGCAAACGCTTCCTCCGCTCTTGGTAGCTTCAGCAGAGAATACTGGCCTCTACGTCTCGCTACAGGGCCAGCATTTTGTCTATGTCACTGGCGGCTACCACGGTGAACAAGCCACGCCAACCTATAACCAGGGCCTCTCACGCTACAATCTCACAACCGCCCGCTGGGAAACTATCAATGCACCCAATCTACCCATTATGGGCAACAACGCCGCCGCCCGCGATGAACAGGGCAACCTCTATTTCACTGGCGGCTATTCACCCGTCCTGGGAGCAGTCTCGCCCCATCTCTATGAGTACCAACCAGCGACCAATACGATCCATATCATCTACGTTCCCACTGCCTCACCCCTCGGCTTCGGCGGTTCCCTGCTGGCCGATCAACAGGGACATCTCTATCTGAACGAGGGTTTTCTTAACCCCGGCTACTCGTACGCTCTGGCGGGTGTGGGCTGGTATCGCTATGACATCTCCAGCGGCGAATGGCACAATCTGGCCGATCTTCCCCTCGGCCTCGGCTACGCCCAACTGACCCTGGATAACGCGGGTAATCTCTTGCTCTTAGGCGGCTCACACGACGCCGGCCAGCGTCAGCCAGGCCTGCTCGTCTATCGATATAATGTCGCGCAAGATACCTGGAGCCAGACCACTTCGACCCCCCCTGGTCCACTCAGCGAAGCCGAAAGCTGCTCCGATGGCCACGGCCACCAGATCGTCGTCGGCGGCTTCGATACTACTCACGATAGCTCGCTTAACAGCGTCTGGCAGTTGAACGTCCAGACCCTCCGCTGGTCCGCACTCGCCTCTCTGCCCGGCGGCGGCTCAATCCTCGGAACCGCCTCCTGCGACGGAAACGGCCACGTCTATCTGACCCGCGGAGCCGCAAGTCCACTTAAACCGACTACTGATTTTTTGGAGCTGACCCTGCCCGGCACTTAAACGTTCGCCAGGCCTCGCTCCCATATACGCCTATGGATAGAGCATCGTGTAGATCAATGGCCCAACCTCTACCGGCCCCTCGCTCCAGCTATAAGAGGCAAACAACTCGCGCTCGACCGCCCGCACTTCGTCGGTACTGCGTGCATGCACCTCAATCAGCGGCTCACCCGCCCGCACGTAGTCACCAACCCTGGCTTGCAGTAGAAAACCTGTCCTGGGATCGACCGGGTCACCCTTCTGAAAACGTCCCGCCCCTAGACGCATGCTGGCCAACCCCACTTGCTCGGCTTGAATCGCCGCAATATAGCCCGTGCGCGGAGCCTGCAACATCTTACGCACAGGAGCCATCGGTAGACGCTCGGGCTGCTCAATCTGCCGCGCATCACCCCCCTGAGCCGCAACCACTTCAGCCAGCCGCACCAGCGCCTCACCCGAAGCGATCGCCCGGTGAACTCGCCGCTCGGCCTCAGCCGCATCACTAACCACACTCGTCATCAACAGCAGCTCCGCCGCTTCGTGATAACACAGTTCCGCCACGTCCACCGGACCCTCACCGCGCAAGATCGCAATGGCTTCGGCTAGCTCCAACGCGTTACCCACAGCACTCCCCAGCGGCTGATCCATCGCGGTAATTGCCGCAACTGTATGCAAGCCTGCCAGCCTCCCAATCTCAACCATTGTCCTGGCCAGGGTAGACGCGCTCGCGCGATCTTTCATAAAGGCACCGGTACCACATTTCACATCAAGTAACAGATGTGACGCTCCGATCGCCAGCTTCTTGCTCATAATACTTGCCGCGATCAATGGGATACTCTCAACCGTCCCACTGACGTCGCGCAACGCGTACATCTTGCCATCGGCGGGCGCAAGCTCGGCCGACTGCCCACTCAGAACGAGTCGATGCTCGCGCAATATATGCAGAAATTCCTCAGGAGTCAGGCTGGCACGAAACCCCGTGACCGACTCCAATTTGTCCACCGTACCACCGGTATGGCCCAGCCCACGTCCTGACATCTTGGCCACCGCCACTCCACACGCAGCTACCAACGGCGCTACCGCCAACGTAACTTTATCTCCCACTCCACCCGTACTGTGCTTATCTACCACCGGACTCACTACGTCACGCACACCCAGTTGCCGACCCGACCGCGCCATCGCTAACGTCAGGTCCGTGGTCTCACGCATATCCATCCCACGCCAATAGACCGCCATCAGCCACGCCGCTGCCTGGTAGTCCTCAATCTGCCCCGCCGTATACTGCCGGACAAACCACTCAATCTCTTCGCCGCTCAAAGCCGCTCCATCGCGCTTCTTGCGAATTAATTCTACCGCCTGCATCTCTCATCTCTCATTCGTTGAGCACAAAACGGACAGCGCCACTGGTAAAACCATTGTCAGTCTCAACAATATAGCGATTGCTGATCTTCCCTCCCAGGTGCACATTGCGATCAAACTCAAGCTGCCCATTGGTAAATCCGTAGGCGTTCTGCTGCGACGGCTCGATACCCCGGATGACAATCACGTCAAATTTCTTGTCTTGATACTCTCTCAATGCCTTGAATAAGGTCGCAGCTTGCTGCCAGTGCGCACAACGCTGATAGGTGATCGTCACAATCTTCTTCCTACCATCGCCCAGCTCATTCTCAACAAACTTATATTCCTGCGCACCACTCAGCAACTTCTCAAACTGCACCATAGTGGACGGCGGAAATGGTCCTGGCGGCTCAGGATAGACCACTTCAACCACCTGCACAGGCGATACACCTCCCTGATAACGGTTGGTTATAACTGGCGGCGGACTCACAACTCGCGGCGGGATCGGCGGCGGACCTGGCAGCGGCGGAACCGCAGATCTCCCCCCCTGCACCGGCTGGTTCGATACACGGCCCGGACGCCCAGGAACGGAGCCGTTGGGCGTGCGCGGCGACACGGGAACCCGCATGTCACGCCCACAATTCACACAAAAAGTCGAGTCATCCTGGTTAATTCCTCCACAGTAGGGACATCGCATCTCTTTCTCCCTGTAGCTCTTTCATAGAAACTAGCTTGCTCTACTATACCACAACGCACCACCACTCGACTTATCCAATACCCCTAACCCTCACCTGCCCCCCTACGCTCTCACCCCCGATCACATCCGCACCATCACATCAGACAACTCTATTATCAATGATAGTATTTATATAATTCACTATTTCCTATCGCTTTCACCCCTTAAACGTATATTTTTCTGTGGAGGGGCGAAATCGCCCGATATAGACATGACGTTAAGCGGGAGTGCAGAGGGCGGCAGCCCTTTGCGCCGGGGCTTGGGGTGTCCCCAATACATTTTTCTTATGTTTTGCATGTTTTGCCGGATTTAAAATACGCAAAACAGGAGTGCAGAGTGTACCTCTCTGCTCATTTCATGCTTATGGGAGGGCGAAATCGCCCGCGAACAGCGCATAAGAAAAACCATGACTAAAGTCATGGCCCCCTGTCCCCTTTGGCCTAAACACAAAACATGCCTTTCCGTACTCTCCTAGCCACCCCTTTGCAGCTATACTTAGCATAGATCCACTCGGATACATAGGCACTCTTAAAGCGGAAAAACAACTATGATCAACGGTAAGCAGAAGCGCTCTATACACAATCTTAATAAAACATCTTTTTGCTAAGTATAGTCAGACAAAGAGCCTTACCTGCAAAATAGCCAGAATAGGAATAAGAGCCAATGCAAGAATCGTATTCCCATACCCCTCAAGCACAGTACATCTCGCAGGCGACCGATGGCCGCGCGGCGGAAGTCCAGGTTACCGACCTGGTCAAACACTTTGGCAAACACGAAGCCGTCAAAGGCGTCTCATTTACCATCGGCCAAGGCGAGATCTTTGGTCTGCTCGGACCCAACGGAGCCGGCAAAAGCACGCTGATCAATATGATGTGTGGCTACCTCGTACCCACCTCCGGCGATACCATCGTCAATGGCCTCTCGGTCAAAGACGACTCGCTCAAAGTCAAACATATCCTCGGCGTCGTCCCGCAGGAGATTACACTCTACCGCGATCTCAACGCACTGGAAAATCTCGAATTCTTTGGTCAGATCTACGGCATGCCCTCACGCCTGCGCAAAGAACGGGCCGCCGAGGTCCTACACTTCATAGGACTCTACGACCGCCGCTCGGAACCGCTCAAAAACTTCTCAGGCGGCATGCAACGCCGCATCAATATGGCCCTGGCTATGATCCACCAACCAGCGTTCCTGATGATGGACGAGCCAACCGTAGGCGTCGACCCCCAATCCCGCGAAAACATCTTTGATACCATCGAGCGCCTGCGTGACCAGGGAACGACTATCCTCTATACCACTCACTATATGGAAGAGGCCGAACGCCTCTGTAACCATCTCGCGATTATGGACAACGGCCAGGTCATCGCCCTCGGTACCCTCGAACAATTGCTGGCTCTGCGCGACCAGAACCGCGAGATAGCTCGCCCCCACGGCCTGCAAGAACTCTTTATCCAACTAACCGGTAAAACACTGCGCGACTAAATCCTTTTTTATCCACAAAGAGAGGCAACCAATGAAAACCACCTGGTATATCGCCAGAAAAGATCTCTTACAGATTTTCCGCGATAAAGCATCTATCTTCTTTATGTTAATCATGCCCTTAATCTTGATAGCTGTCGTAGGCAGCGCCTTAGGCAGCCTGACAGGCAGTTCTGGACCAATCCAGGTCCACGTCGCCCTCAGCAATCAAGATAGCGGCTACGTCGGTCAGACCATCGTCCAGGCCTTACACGTGAATACCAGCCAGTTGCAGATCACAGTCCAAACCTACCAGGACCCCAATCAGGTCAGCCAGATGGTTGGACAGACCAACAGTAGTTTCAACGCTGGCGTGGTCATCCCGGCTGGCACCACTCAGACCTTGCTCCAGGCCGCTCAGAACGGAACACCCACCAGCAATCTTGTCCATTTCTACGCCCTCCCCAGCAATAACGACGCACGCGTGAACATCGCACAATACCTGGTCACCTCAACCCTCGACGCTCTGGTCAGCGCCCAATTCGCCGGGACTCAGGCCGTCAAACAGGTCTACGCTGTGTGTAACCAGCCAGGCAATCACTGTGCGCAGAGCACTATCAATGCCTCGACCATCGCCCAGATCGTCGGCAAATCTAGTACTCAGGCCACAAGCCAGGCCCAGGTTGCACAACAAACAGCCGGCCAAGCCCTGACCGTCAATAACTTCGACGTGGTCGTCCCCGGTTACGCCGTTTTCTTCTGTCTGTTCGGACTCAATGCGGTCGTCGCCACAATCCTTCAAGAGAAAGAGGACGGCACCTTCCGCCGCCTGCTGATCGCCCCCGTCCGCAAATACGCGCTCCTAACCGGTAAGATGCTGGCGCAATTCCTTGTCACACTCGCACAACTAGGCATCCTGTTTATCGTCGGCTTCCTGGTCTTCCACATCCACCTGGGCAACATCCCGGCCTTCGTGCTCCTGCTGATCAGCACCAGCTTTGCAACCACCGGCCTCGGCATCGCCCTCGTCTCAGTAGTCAAGACCCGCCGTCAGCTCACACCGATCGTCACCCTCGTTACCCTCGTCACCTCAGCCATCGGCGGCGCGTGGTGGCCACTGTGGATCGAACCAACCTGGATGCAAAACATAGCCAAACTGGGCGTCACCGCCTGGGCCATCGAAGGTCTCAATAACACCATGATCTACAACCGCAGCTTCCTCGATATCCTACCCAACATCCTCGGCCTGCTCGGCTACGGCCTGATCTGCCTGCTGATCGCCCTGCGCTTCTTTAGCTTCCAAGAAAAAGCCGCCTGATCATGCTGGCGAATGCCAATCGTTATCGCACATCCGCCAGGGAGGGGCGGCAGCCCTTTGCCGACACCTTGTCCAGGGGAGAGGTAATCTGGGGTGTTTTGCACGGGTAGGTTTTTCGCTGAACGCTTCGCTGTGGCGAAGCCCAGACCTCACCGTGCAGGAAGGCGCAGACATGCGCCTCCCTGCACCTTTTCTCTCCGGGGTGGGGCATAGGCATGAAGTGAAGCGGGAGTGCAGAGGGCGGTAGCCCTTTGCCGGCACCCTGTCCCCGGACAGGTAATCTGGGGTGTCCCCAATACACTTTTTCTTTTGTTTTGCCTGTTTTGCCTCCGACAAAACAGGCAAAACAGGAGTGCAGAGAGCACCTCTCTGCTACCTTCATGCTTATTGCTCGGTCAAACTTCGATTGACGACAGCAGGGATACAAGGGGTGCAACCCCTTGACTGGGGTCTGGGGCTGTAACCCATCTTCTCCCCCTGCGTCGACGCGTCACAGGAAACTTGACAGAGCATTATGGGTGGGGCGATTACAAAACTCTACTTGTAAAGTTGGGGAGTCTCCCCAAAAATCTCTCTGAGATTTTTTGCCCTGAGTATAATAAAAA
>DAOTTJ010000144.1:0-5327 GCA_034437695.1 Ktedonobacteraceae bacterium | reverse complement strand
GGTCGCTTTGCGTTCTATGTCTTCATAGAGTTGTTCGGGTTCGCGCAGTGGAAGGGTCAGGTACCATCCAGGAGGAGATTTTTCGTTCAGAGGAGGTTGGTTCGCGTTTGTGCGCAGCGTCTGATATTGTTCGTGGCTGAGGTGATACGGCTGATTATTGCGCCAGGTCGCGCCAATCATATCTCGGCCTGACATATAGGCGCTTCCCAGTGGAAAGAGCGCGTCCGGCCCACTGCTCATTACATGCACAAAGCGTGGTTCGCCAGCGTTGCCTGCATCGGGTGAGGATGGCGATTTCTCGGTCAGTCTACCCGTATTCCGGCGCTGGGAAAATTCATCGTCCTTTTCGTCCGGTCGCGCCAGCCGTATATGCAGGCGCACAACCATCTGATTGATGTTTTCATCATAGAGTGCCAGGCAGGCTCCGTCAGCCGGAACCTGGCGGAGCATATCCTGTAAAAGTCCCTTAAATAACTTTAAAGGATAGTGCTCATCAGCCGTTGGTTTTGGATCTCCCCAGATAGCATTAGACATTCGGACCTTCCTCAGATCATTGCATAAGAAACCGGTTCCAGCGTGTCGCACTCGCCGATACGGTAGAGAGATTTTTCTCTTCGGAGATTACGCAACGCTCCCGCAAAATGCCAGAAGTACCCATGTGTTGAGACAGGAATTTCTCTGTTTCATCTAACCCGCATTTGTAGGATATCATAGCAATCTTTTCTATTCAACCCACAAAGTTGTTGTTTTTGGGGCTTTTTAAGAAAAACACAGCGGATAAAGCGGCTGGCCCTCGTATATTCCACGTTTCTCGCAGGTCTTTTTTGCAGCGGCGTTTCAAGAAGTGACTTCAGGGATGTACTCTACGATTTTATCGGCGTAATCGTCTGAGAGAAAGATATCCCCTCTGGCGTCAACTGCCAGGCCTTGCGGCTCGATAAAGCCTTGACTTGATATGGTGTCGCGTTTTCCTGTAGTCAAGTTAAGGCGAATCAGTGCGTGAATGGAGGGTTTGAGGTCGGTGACCAGCACGTTGCCATATGTGTCGAAAGCTACGTCGTCGAGCATGCCAAATCCACCTGTCCGGGTTATTTTCCCCTTTGGGGTAATCTCCCAGAGCGCTCCCCCGCATTCGTCGGCGACAAAGACGTTCCCTTGCGCGTCGACCGCTACTCCTACGGGACGGGTGATCCCGGAGGCCAACAGGCTCATGCTCTTGCCGTCCAGGCTCATGCGATAGACTCGGCCCATCGGACTGTCGGGTACGATCAATGTCTGCGTGGTTGCATCCAGGGCCAGACCGTCGATGCCGTCTTTGCAGTTGGCTGTACTAGGTCTACCCGGCAACATTCGCAAGACCGAGAGCGACGATGAACTGGCCGAAAGCGCCAGGATGCGGTTTGTCTGCTGCTCGGCGATGATCATTGTGCCGTTCGCCAGAAAGACTAGCCCTTCTGGACCCGCGATGCCGCGCACCAGGGTCGTCACCGAGCCGTTGGCGTTTAAACGGTTGATGGTCCCGTGGTAGACATCGCTAAACACTAGGCGACCTTGCAGGTCAAATGTCAGGTCGTCGGGCCGATATCCACCCGCCAGCAGAACGCGTGCCTTGTAACGCATAGCTGAACCGGCCGCAACTGTCGGCTTCACTGCTATCCTGGTACTTGTGGCTTTGGTCTCAGGCAACGATCTGGTCGGGATAGGCTCAAGTACACTCGCTGAGTGGGTGGACGGTGTGCAGGCGGCCAGAAGCATAAAACAACCAAACAGGTAAATGCCAAGCAAGCTGGCACGTCTGGTACGCATATGTTATCCTCCTGCTTACTGCTCTATCAAATGACGGGTGTAGCGTTTTTTATTCTATTCTTGTCAACGTGAACGATCTCACAAAAGTTGCATCTTTTCCTGTTTCCCTGACTATCATAGGGAAGTTGCCAGGGCGCACTGCGTTGCTTTTCAGGCCGGACTCTCCTGCGACGCTTCAACTTCTTGCAAAAGCTGGTGAACGTTTTTGAGCGACTGCCCACTGGCCTGCCGACGCAACATGACTATCTCGGCGGCGATGCTTAACGCGATCTCGTCGGGGGTCTTCGCTCCAAGATCCAGACCAATCGGCGCGTGAACTCGTTCTAGCTCTGTATGTGTATGACCCTCTTGCAGCAGGTGCCTGAAGATGTTTTTGACTTTGCTCGGACTCCCGATCATCCCCACATACGCTGCTCGCGTGGCCAGTGCCGCTTTGAGCGCCTCTTCGTCCAGACTATGCCCGCGCGTGACAATGACTATAAAGCTCTGCTCATCGGGTTCAAGCGCCTGCAAGGTCTGTGCTATCTCGCCAAAGTTCAGTTGGACCTGTTCGTCAAAGCTCGCCGGATCAGCCAGGTCGCGGCGACTGTCGATAACTATGCTGCGTAGATCCAGGCGCACAGCCAGACGCGTCAAGGCCTGCGCGACGTAACCAGCCCCGGCAATAATCAGCCGTGGCTCCGGCCGGATCAGCTCGCAAAAGACCTCCAACGTCGCACCACAACTGCCTACTGCCTCTCCCTGCACGGCATCCAGGTGTACATGGGTCAAAAACGACCTACCCTCGCGTAGCGCCTGAAGCGCCACTTCCGCTATCTTCGCATCAGTCTGTGGTCCCGTCAGACTGCTGTTGAGCGAGCCGTCAGCACGAACCAACACTTTCGTTCCTATACTACATGGCGCTGCCCCTGTCGTTTTCACCACAGTTACCGCAACTACCTGCTCTCCCTCGCGCAACGCCGTTTGCAGTTGATTGTAAAATAACATGCTGTGCATACGTCTGTTCTCTGCATCTTCCTTGCTCACTAGGTGGGTCTCCCGTATATCTCATTGATAGTGTACAACAATTTCTCGGTCCATACATTCCACCTTCGCACCACTTAAAAAGAATAGGTATATGGGCAAGCATGAGGGCCAGGTATACTCAACTTGACGCTCTGGCCGGTTGATTGTATAATAAAGTAGAACAAACATTCAATGTAAACAGACAGGGAGAAGTGCCATATGAATGACCAGCAGAGTGCTAATGGTCATGGGAGGCCGCCACAGAGCGCTTCCCCATTTAATCCAGCCGAGCATCTCATCCAGATTAAGGGTCGTAACGGACTCTCGGATTATTTGCCCGTTCAGTGGAGGCTGGTCTGGTTCCGTTCACAATACCCCAATGGCAGTATTGAGACAGAATTGCTGCATCTAGACCTTGAGCGCGACGTAGAGGCGTTTGCTGAGGTCTGGAACGAAGAGAAACAGCAGTCAGAGAAAATAGTCAAGCAAAATAAAGGCATTGCGATCTTCAAAGCGACGGCTAGAGACGGTCTCGGTGGGATCGGTACCGGTACCAAGTCGGAGACTGCGGCGAATTTCCCCGACTTTATCGAGGCCGCTGAAACTGGCGCAATCGGGCGTGCTCTCGCCTCGCTCGGCTTCGGGACGCAGTTTGCCCCTGAATTGCAAGAAGAACACCGCATTGTAGATAGTCCTGTAACACGTACTAATGCGCCTGCCAATGGCCACCGCGCGACCCCTCCCGTCGCCGTCAACCGCGTGACCGAGAAGCAGGCCAACTATAGCGACGATAGTGAAACTCCCGTGACCGAGGCCCAACTGGCAAGTATCCGCCGACTCTGCGAGCGCCTGGGCCGCGCCGAACCTGCGCACTTGAGTACTATGAACTATGTAGTCGCCAAAGAGTTTATTGTCCAGCTTACTCAGGAGTACAAGCAGAGTCGCAGCAAAGCTTCCTGAGTGCATTTCCATCGACCCTTTGCGGGTCTCACATGGGCCTTTTCTCTGTTGAGAAGAGGCCATGATTTTTCTTCGCCCCGTACGGAGTAGATGGAGCAGCAAACGCGAAAGCAGGTGCCATGACACTAACACAGGTCGAATATGCTGAACAGCGGATGCAGCAACAATGGCATGATCTGGTTCAGGCCGAACAGACCGGTCAGCCGCTGGAAACGCTTGAACAGATGTATAACGGTTATATTCTCCTGGCGGAAGAGTTTAACGCACTCCAAGATAAGTACACTCGCAAGACACCAAAGGGCGCTTGGACATTTCATCCCACCCGCCGTGAATGCGCCTGACAAGAGGTCTGGCCGTTTCTTTGCAAATAAAGCCAGGAGAGAAATAGCAAGAGTAATGAATGCCACTCTTGGTGTCTCTCCTGGCTTTGTTTTAAGATAGAGAAAACTCTTCCACTGATGCCTGTGCGTTTAAAGCTGATCGATAAAATCGTTTAGCGCACCCGCTACCTCGTCGGGCGCGTCCGAGAGGATCAGGTGACCGGCGTTCGGAACTACAATCAGGCGCGACTCACTTATCTCGCGAAACAGACGCTTGCCATACTCCAGCGGGTTCTGCTGATCAAGTTCACTCCAGATAAGCAGGACCGGCTTTTGCAGGTTTCTCATATCGGCCGAGACGGCGTTTGAGTAATAAGGAATGAGCAGCCGGACATGCTGATAGAGCACTTCTTTCCCAATATGACTGTTCCAGGGTTCCAGATATTGATCGAGCAGGTTACCCAGCGCGTCACCATTGGCTGCCGCTTTGGGCAGCGTATCGCGCAATTCGTGCTGGAGGTCGTCAAGCTCGACACCTATAGGCAGATCCGGGTCCTGGCTTTTCTTCATGTCGGCGAGCGGCCAATCGGGCGCGAAGGCGTGGTCATAACAGATGGTATTCAGCAAGACCAGCGCCGACACCCTCTGATTGCTCAGACGTGTGGCCAGGATCTGCGCGATGCCTCCGCCTAAACCATAACCAACCAGTACAATATTGGTCAGCTTCAACTGCTCTAAAAGCAGTGCAAGACAATCGGCATGACCCCAGACCGAGGTATCGGCTGGCCACGGGTGATCGGAAAGACCATAACCCAGCAGATCAATCGCATAGACAGCTCGTTCTAACCCGGCCAGTTGTGGCAGTACTGCCTCCCAAGTCCAGGCCCCACCCAGCAGATCGTGCAGCAAGACAATCGCCCCGTTGGTACCATAGTCGGCACCCTGGACCATGTAACTCAGATTATAATGGATAACATGAGCCGATCGTCTTTCAACGTCGATCGGAGTATCTTTTGAACTTTGTTGCAACATAAGACCTCTCTTTGCCTTGCATGTGGGCAAAGCAAACATGTACAAATATGCTTTAGATTATACTATAGCGAGGCTTTTCCTACCAGCGCAAGGGACTACCGATTTGCTCACTTCTTCTCACTCTTCCCTGCTCCCCAACAAATCTCTGTACCGTGCCAGCGTCTCCTTTGTTTTGTGGTGCTCCTCGCCAAGCGTGGCTCGCCG
>DAOTTJ010000143.1:0-24709 GCA_034437695.1 Ktedonobacteraceae bacterium | reverse complement strand
TCCAATTGTTAGGCATCCCGCATGCAGGTCGATCTATCCGCGTTTCGACTCTTGGCGGACGCGCCAGGGATGAGGACCGCAATTTCCTGGCTTGCGCCGAATGGGACCCCCTGGCGAGGTATTACCGATTTTTGACAATGGCGAAAGAATAGAGTATGGTACAGGTGTTTCAAGATACCAGGAAACCTGAAGTGGAGAGAAGATTATGGCAACACCCGCCCGCCGTCAATACTTAGAAATTAAAAGCCAATATCCCGACACCCTCTTACTCTATCAAGTGGGCGATTTCTACGAAACCTTCGACGAAGATGCCCGTGTCGCCGCTCGTGAGTTACAGATCGTCTTAACCGCCCGCCATTATGGCGAGGAACGCGTGCCTCTGGCGGGTATCCCTCTGCACGCCTTGGATAACTACGTCGGCAAACTGGTTGCTCGCGGCTTTAAGGTCGCGATCTGTGAGCAAACAAGCGAAGTCCCCAATAAGGGCGTGGTCGAACGCGCGGTGACGCGTATCCTGACCGCCGGTACACTCTCCGAACCCAATCTACTCCCAACGCGCCAGAATAATTACTTGACCGCAATTGCCCAGGGTCGTTCACAAACTGGCCTGGCGGCGGTCGATGTGAGTACGGGCGAGTTCAGCGTGACCTGGTTTTCCGCTGCGGAGTTGCCCGCGAATCTGGAGGCCGAGCTTCAGCGTCTCTCGCCTGCCGAATGCCTGCTGCTCGAAGGGAAGGACGCTTCTGCCTTTCAGTTTCCTCCTGAGACTAAAACTGTCACTTCCTGTCCACCTTACTTTTTTGAACTCGATGCTGCTCAAGTGCGCCTGTGCCGACTCTTCCAGACGCGTTCGCTCGTGGCTTTTGGCTGCGCTGAGGTCCCTCAGGCTATCTCCGCTGCGGGGGCGATTGTCGCTTATCTGGAGAAGATGAATGCCCGCCTGCTTGCCTTGCTGACTGGTCTGCGTTCGTATCGTCCGACTAGCTATATGGTGCTGGACGCCCATACTCAGCGCAATCTCGCGCTTTTGCAGGGGGCGCGGAGCGGGAATGTGCAGGGCAGCTTGCTGAGCGTGCTCGACCGCACGATTACGCCGATGGGCGCTCGCTACTTGCGCCGGGCGCTGACTCAGCCTCTGCTTGATCTCGTGGCGTTGAATGAGCGCCTGGAAAATGTCGAGGAGCTTTATGAGAGTCCGGCGCTGCGCAGTCGCTTTACTCTCTCTCTGCAACGTCTGGGCGATCTGGAGCGCATAGCTGGTCGCGTCCGTCAGGGGACGGCTGTGCCGCGCGAGGTGCTGGGTTTGCGCGAGTATCTTCAGGTCGTGCCGCAGATGGCCGACCTGTTGCGCGGGTGTAATGCACCCGGTCTGATCGCCCTGGCCGGTCAGATCGACGCGTGTCCTGAGGCTGGCGAGTTGATTGCGCGGGCCTTGACGCAGAGCGGCGAGGGCGAGGAAGGCGATGGCCGCCTGATCCGCGCCGGTTTTCATCCCGAACTCGACGAGCTACTGGCCTCGATCCGCGATTCGCGGCGCTGGATTCTTTCATTGGAAGGGCGTGAACGCGAGCGCACCGGTATCAATCGTCTCAAGGTCGGCTTTAACAAGGTCTTTGGCTACTATATCGAGGTTAGCAATGCCCGACTCAACCAGGTGCCTGACGATTATATGCGCAAGCAGACCTTGACTAACGCCGAGCGTTTTATCACCCCCGCGCTGAAGGAGCACGAGGCTCGCATTCTCAGCGCCGAAGAGCGGATCGACGAGCTTGAACGCAGTATCTACTCCGATGTTCTGCGCCAGTTGAGCGTCTACTACGAACGTCTGCTCCAGACCTCGACTGCTCTCGCGCTGGTCGATATGCTGCTGAGTCTCTCCGAGGTGGCTGCTCACGAGGGCTATACGCGTCCGCAACTCGATCAGACCGGCGAGGTTGAAATCGTCGGCGGACGGCACCCGGTGGTTGAGCAGATGCTCGATGGCGATCTCTTTATTCCAAACGATACCCACCTGGGAAGTGCCGCAAGTCCAGATGCCGCCCGCATCGTTCTACTGACCGGACCAAATATGGCTGGCAAATCAACCTATCTGCGCCAGGTGGCGCTGATTACGCTGTTAGCCCAGCTTGGCAGCTTTGTACCTGCTCGCAAGGCCCGCCTCGGTCTGGTCGACCGCATCTTTACTCGCGTGGGCGCAGAGGACGATATAGCTTCGGGCAAGAGTACCTTTATGCTCGAAATGGAGGAGACGGCGACTATTCTGCACCATGCTACATGCCAGAGTCTGATCATTCTCGATGAGATCGGACGCGGCACCAGTACGTACGATGGTCTGGCGATTGCCCGCGCAGTCGTCGAGTATCTCCACAATACCCTCGGAGCGCGTACCCTCTTCGCCACTCACTACCACGAACTCTCTACCCTGGCCGACGAACTCTCTCAACTGCGGGTCGCGACGATGGCGATCAGCGACGAAGGGACCGACCAGATAGTCTTTCTGCACCGCGTGGTCCCTGGCTCACTGGGACGCAGTTATGGCGTCCATGTGGCTCGCCTGGCCGGTATGCCTCCGAGCATCGTCAGGCGGGCCGACGAGATTCTACAGCGCTTAGAGGCCAGCCGCGAAGAGGTGCAGCACTACCTCGCCCCCGAGCAACCATCCACCGCTATGGGTCGCGTTGCGGAGAGACGCGCCAATGGTTCTGAGGTTCAGCACTATACGTGGCAGAGTTCTGAGGGTCGCACAGTCGGTCAGACAATGGCCGAGAGCGCAGGCGACCTGGCTGCGCTGCTCGATCAGATCGATGTCTGTGCAATTACTCCGCTGGATGCGCTGAATCTGCTGTTTGCTTTGCAGCGTAAGCGCCGCGCCGCTCGCCAGGAGGGCGAGCATCTAGAAAGGTTGGCTCACTATGATGCCTGAGACGCGCAAGCGACCTCATTCACCGATTCTTCCCCTGCCCGCTGGCGTGGCTGAGCGGATCGCGGCTGGCGAGGTGATCGAGCGACCGGTCTCGGTGGTGAAAGAACTGTTGGAAAACGCTCTGGACGCGGATGCACACGATATTCGCGTCGAAGTGCGCGGCGGCGGTCTGAGCCTGCTCCGCGTGACCGACGACGGTACGGGTATCCCTGCCACCGAACTCGACGCCGCGTGTGCGCGGCACAGCACCAGCAAGCTGCGGCGTGTCGAAGATCTGGAACAGTTGCATACCCTGGGGTTTCGCGGGGAAGCGCTGGCCAGCATCGCGGCAGTCTCCGAGCTAACCCTGGTCAGCCAAACCGCCGAGGTGGAGGCCGAGACTGGCGGCGACGAACTGGCCGGTGCCTATCTGACCGTGCGCGGCGGCGAACTGATGCAGCGCGGACGGCGTGCTCGTCTGCGCGGGACGACGGTCAGTGTACGCGATCTCTTCTATAATGTTCCGGCACGCCTCAAGTTCATGCGCCACGTGCGCACCGAGAGTCTGCACATCCTGCACCTGGTGCGCCATTACGCGGTCGGATACGCCAATGTGCGCCTGACACTCTTGCTGGACGAGCAGGTCGTCTTGCAGACGAGCGGCAGCAGCAGCCTTAACAAAACGCTGGCTGAACTCTACCACTTGCCGTTGGCCGAGATGCTCCACCCCATCCAGTTCAATGGAGAGGCTGGTGGCGGCTTCACACTTGAGGGTTGCCTGGGCAATCGCGCCCTGGCACAGAGCAATCGCCAGCATGTGACGCTGTTTGTGAATGGACGTTGGGTGCAGGCGAAAGCTTTGCAAGAGGCACTGGAGGTTGGCTATCGCGGTCTGTTGCCGCGTGGCAAGCATCCTCTGCTGGTCCTGCATATCCGCGTTCCTAGCGCGGAGTTGGACGCCAATGTCCACCCGGCCAAGACCGAGGTCAAGCTGTTGCACGAGCGCGAAGTCGCAGGTGCGATCAGCGCGGCCATCCGTGGCGTGCTGGAGCGCAGTCCAGCTCTGCCCGAGGAATTGCACTTGCCGGGACCGACGCTGGTCTTTCAAAGCAGTCTGCCGGGCGCACGCAGACGTGGACTGCGCCTGGCAGAGTCGGCGGGCGACTATCGTATTCAGGAAGAGGTCGCGCAACAGGGGATCGCGGGCGCAGCCGAGATCTTGCGCGTGCTTCGACCATTGGCACAGTTGCAGCATACGGTGATCCTGGCCGAAGCACCCGATGGGAGCCTCTACCTGATTGACCAGCACCGCGCCCACGAACGGGTCATCTACGAGCACCTGCGCCAGAAGCACGCTGGCCTGGAACAGCGCGAGTCAGATACAGACGAGTGGCGCGAAAGTGCAGATGCTCATCTCTTATTAGAGCCGGTTGTAGTCGAACTCAAGCGCCACGAAGTCGAGCTTTTCGAGCAGCGTCTGCCCATTCTGCGCGATCTGGGCCTGGAGTGCGAGCGGTTTGGTGGGCGGAGCTTTCTCATTCGCTCAGTTCCTGGTGGCGTCGGTCAGGAGCAACTAGCGGCGCATCTGCCAGAACTGGCGCAGCTCGCCGCCGAGGATAACCAGGATTGGCAGGAGCGGTTGCTGGTCGGCCTGGCGTGTCGCTCGGCCTTGCGACGTGGTCGCGAATTGGGCATTGCCGAGCAGCGCAACCTGCTCGCAGTCCTGGCCGAAGCCATGTCGCCCGCCGTCTGCCCGCACGGCAGTCCGATCCTGCTTCACTATAGCCGCGCCTTTTTAATCGACAAGTTTGAGTGGTGATAGCTCACAATCTCTTCTTTCCCGCCCACCCGCCCCTTTTATGAATAGGTAAAATCAGGCTGTGGGCCGTCGCCCCACAGCCTGATTTTACCTATGTATTGATTGGGGTGGAGTCTAGACGAGCGAAAATGGTGTCTTCGATAAAGCATAGCATAGTCTTCTTGCGGGGAGGGGAAGCAAAGATGTTTGAACAAGCAGAGTAGTAAAAACAAAGCTTGCTTGATATACAATCGTTCGCGTATTATTAGGAGAGGAACGACCAACCGTATGAAGCGATGAGCGCCTGATCGGAGGAGGAACTCCAATGTTGACCCGGAAGAACAAACGCATGGAGAGCGTGACAAACAGATTTTCGCGGATGCGCGACTTGTCTCGGTTTTTCAAGTACGTGCGTCCCATCGATATTGCAGATGCAAGTGAGCCAGAGGAAGGGGAGGAACGGGTAGAGGATGTAGAACTGGCAGAGACGGAGCCAGTGATTACCGATCTTGTTTCGGGCAAACGTGTGGTGGGGCGGCGCGTGTCCGTGGGATATACACGGGCGGTGCGCATCGGGGGAGTTGTGCTGGTGCTCGGTGTGCTGATAAGCGGCTTAATCCTGTGGCCGGCGTGGCAGAGCAGGTCGATCTCCCAGTTTAACCTGCGCGTCCTTTTCAGCGTAAGCCATACGAGCAACCTTGCTCTGGCCGCCTGGTCGGACGATGAGGTTACAGAAGAGATCTATTCTGTTTTTGGCACTCCCGCCTACTTTGGCGTTGCCTGTTACAAGAAAACGGGTATTCAGGGTGTCTGTGGAGACCAGCATCTTTCCTTTGTCGACGGAAGCGGAAATCTCTATACGTGGAATAAGAGCACGGGCAAGGTCAGCCATTCCATCGCAGTGAAGCCGGTGAGCGGCAACGCGGTGGAGGATTGGAGTTGGCTCTATCCCGGCCAGTATATCATGGTCCACGCCAGGGGGGCTAATGGGAGCACTGTCTATCAGATCTGGGACGTGCTTCATAGCCGTTTGCTTGCGACAACCACTACGTCGCTGGTGGGTCTGACCTCGGATGGGCGTTGGGTTGCCACGTACATCGGTGCGCAGAAGATAGAGATAACCGACACCTATCACAATCAACCTCCGCATTTTCTTACCTCGCCCTTCTTCTCTCACCTGGTCGCTCTAAGCTGGTCGCCCGATACCAACGAGCTTGCTACCGCCTCGTCGGACGGCACCATCCAGGTTTGGAATGTCTTTGGTGGACAGTTAGTGAAGACGTGGTCGGCGTTGGAGGGCAAGTTTGTCAGCAAGCAGCAGTTGAGCAGTCTGGTGCTCTCGTGGTCGCCCTCGGATCTAGAACTGGCGATCTCTGCGGCTGTCAGCGGTGAAGCGCCGACCGTGCGTATCTGGGAGGTGGCGAGCGGTCAGCTTAATCTAGAGCACGCCGGTCTGAAAGCGCCCCCGAGCAGTATTAGTTGGTTAGATGCGGGCCAGGAGTTACTCGTCTCTAATGTGCAGGAGAGTCAGCTTTGGAGTGTCAGTAGTGGTCAGACATTGTTGCAATTTAACGCGCAGCAGATCATGATGCAATCCGGGTACTATGTCTCGCAGCAGATTTTAGACGAGCCACTGATTGCCATTCCCGAAGGAACGAATATTCAGGTAGTGGATATGCGTACGGGTTTAACCTTACAGATGCTGCCGAATGGAGAGAACAACACCTCGTTTCTGGCGGCGGCCTGGAAGCCGGGCATGCAGACCTCGCCTGCGGCTATCGATAAGAGCGGTGACCTATTGATCTGGGACATGCACCCCTGGCAGATTGTCGCGCACTACCAGTTGCCCTGCGCCCTGAGTGCGCGTGAAGCGAGCCTGACCTGGTCGCCGGATGGTCAGATGTTGGAGGTCAATTGTGGGGATGGGAGTCTGGTGATTCTGGGTATCGCACCTTGAGTATGTATGGATTAGGAAGAGCGGGGGCGGAATCTAGTCCGCCCAGCGCCGGATGATTTCCAGGAGATCGCGTACATGGAAGGGTTTAGTGATGACCTGTTTAACCGAAGTATAAGCCATTTTTTCGTCGGCATAACCGGCTGTAACGATGATGACGGGCAGCATAGGATGATGTATATACCACGTTTCTTGTAGCCACTGAAGAAATGTCTCGCCGCTCATGCCGGGCATCGCGAGGTCGAGTAGAATGAGCGTTGGGTAGCATTGCCGTTTTTCAGCCGTTTCCAGCCAGTTGATCGCTTCCTGACCATTCGCGACCTCGACGGGTTCGTAGCCGCCGAGTTGCAGTGACCAGGAGACGACATTGCGAATCGCCGGGTTGTCCTCGACGATCA
Organism: Ktedonobacteraceae bacterium; assembly: GCA_034437695.1. Classification (GTDB taxonomy): domain Bacteria; phylum Chloroflexota; class Ktedonobacteria; order Ktedonobacterales; family Ktedonobacteraceae; genus Paraktedonobacter. Next base: position 17,657 of record DAOTTJ010000143.1, on the reverse strand, counting down.
TCACGATTTGTGCTGATTTCGTCTGCTGAGTGTGCGACGTGTTCATGTAACCCTTTCTGTTTGCTAGAGACAGCCAGATGTTTGTAGTGCATGAATGGGTTGGATTGCGAAGCGCGGGTGGAATGTCAGTTGGTCGATCAAAGCAGCGTTTGCAGAAACTGACGTAGGGTCTGGATAAAAGTCAGCGGTTGTTCCAGGTTTGAGAGATGGCCTGCTAATGGAATAGTGATACAATATGCGCCAGGGATCAGAGCGGCGTACTCCTGAGCGATCTGTGGTGGGGTCAGCGCATCCTGTGCGCCAACAATGACCAGGGTGGGACACTCAATGCGTGCGAGGAGGTCGGTAGAGTCGCTGCGCAAGGCCATGCCGCGCGAGGCAGCCGCGATGCCCTGCGTAGAAGAGGTTTCAATTAACTGACGCACGCGAGTTTCTACATGCGGCAGGTGCTGGCGTGTCTCTTCTGAAAGCAGGCGTGGGAGCTGGAGATCGGCGACCGCCGCTGCCCCCTGTGTTTCGGCCAGGACGGCCAGATTTTCGCGATTGGTCCGGGCCTCGGGCGTATCGCTGCCAGGGCGCGTATCGGAAAGTATCAATCCACGCAGGCGTGTGGGGTATTTACGTGCAAAGGCGAAGGCTGCGTAGCCGCCCATCGAGAGTCCACAGAGTACGGCCTGTTCGATGCCCAATTGATTCATCAGAGTTGCCACGTCATCGGCGAACCGTTCCATCGTAGAGATAACTGGTTGCTCGGTGGGTGAGGTGATCTCGCTTTCGCCGAAGCCGCGCCAATCGAGCGTGATCAGACGATAGGCTTGAGCGGCTAGAAGGGTCTGTATCTCGCCGTCCCACATTTTGCGGTTGAGTGGAAAGGCGTGGAGAAAGATCACGGGCAGGCCGATGCCGTGATCGTCGTAGGCCAGAAGAAGGTTGTCCACTTTTATCTTCAAGGTTATACTCCCTATTAATCTCTACTTGCAACGTCTTATTTCTCAGATTGGAGAGGCGAGCGCCGGGTGACTGGACCCTGGCTGGTGCGCGTGATCCTTCTTTGAGAAAGAGAGGAAGCAAGGGAAGACCCCTTGAACCCCGGCAGGAGAGACTCCTGCGCCCCTTTCCCGACGATTGAGTGCGGCGGCACAGAGAGCCGCCGTACACCTGCGATATGTGACGGCGCTCTCCGGGCGGGTTTTATGCCTCTGCTGAGTTGGTGGCTCCGCTGGCCTGTTCATGGGCATGGTATGAACTGCGAACAAAAGGACCCGACTCGACATGGCGGAATCCCATCTTTTTGCCAGCGGCTTTTAAGGTGTCGTATTCTTCGATTGGCACATAGCGCTGGATGGGTAGATGCTGAAAGGACGGGCGCAGATACTGACCGATAGTCAGTATATCCACGTCGTGTGCGCGTAGATCGTGCATGACTTCCAGGATCTCGTCCCAGGTCTCGCCGAGGCCGAGCATAAAGCCCGACTTTGTGGGGGCATCCGGGTTCATCTCTTTGGCCCATTTCAGCACCTGAAGCGAGCGCTTATAGATGGCCTGCGGGCGCACCTGGCGATAGAGTCTGGGGATAGTCTCGACGTTGTGATTGTAGACATCGGGTCGTGCGTCGATGACCACGCGGAGCGCATCCTGAACGCCTTTAAAGTCGGGGGTAAGCACTTCGACCTTACACTCGGGGTTCAGGCGGCGAATCCAACGGATCGTGGAGGCGAAGATGCCCGAGCCGCCGTCGCGCAGTTCGTCGCGGTTCACCGAAGTGACTACCGCGTGACGCAGGCCCATATTCTGGACGGCCTCCGCCACGCGTTTAGGTTCTTCCCAGTCGAGACCAGTGGGACGACCGGTTGCGACTGCGCAGAAGCCACAACTCCGTGTGCAGACGTTGCCCAGGATCATAAAGGTAGCGGTTTTGTGTCCCCAGCATTCGCCGATATTGGGACAACGCGCCTCCTCACAGACCGTGTGGAGTGTTTTACTGCGCATCAACTGTTTAAGATTATCGTAATTTTCCCCTGTGGGAGGGCGCACCCGAAGCCATTCGGGGCGACGCTCAGGGATCATGGTCGTCATGCTTTTTCCCCTCATCTGGTCGCTGTGGTCTTTTGTTGCACTATACCATAAAAAGGTTAGCCTGGCGCGTGCGTAGACGGAGTCGTGCTCCGGCACTGGCAGCGAGGTGTCGCTGCTGACGCCTTATCTGTATAGGTAGTGACAACAAATTACCAGTTACTTAGTATACATCTATATCTCGTCCGTAACTTTCTAATTTTTTGCGTACAGCCTGCAAAAAGCCGCCAGCGCCAGCGCCATCCAGGATGCGATGGTCGAATGAGAGACAGAGAAACATCATCGAGCGGACGGCGATTGCGTCGTCTTCAACCACCACTGCGCGTTTCACCACCGAGTCCATGCTTAGGATGCCCGCGTGCGGTTGGTTAATGATTGGTACAGAGATAATTGTACCAAATGTACCTGGATTATTCACCACAAAGGTGCTATTTTGCATATCCTGAAAGGTCAGTTTGTTTGTGCGTGCGCGTTGTGCGAGCGTAGAGATCTGGCTGGCCAGGGCCGCGACGGTATACTGATCGGTGTCGTAGAGCGTTGGCACGATCAGGCCCAGCTCGGTTGCGACGGCCATGCCCAGGTTGATGCGCTTTTTAACGACAATCCTGTTATCTGGCGTCCAGGTTGAATTGATCAAAGGAAAGTGCCTGATTCCCTCGCAGACCGCCTTCATCACGAAAGGGATGTAGCTGATGCTATAGCCATTGCGCTGCTTAAAGTCGGCCTTGTGTTTCTCAAGCCAGCGAGCGATGTTGGTCATATCGACCTCGACCATCGTGGTGGCGTGGGGCGAGGTGCGTTTGCTGCGGACCATATGTTCGGCGATTGCCAGGCGCATGCGGCTGGGCGTAATCACCTCTTCGTTTGCGCCTGGTGTATAGGGAGCGCTCTCCGGGGGCATCTGGGGCAGCATTGGTGACTCAGGGACTACGGGGGGACTGGCCACGGGCGCTGTTTGACGTTGAGCGATATAGGTCAGGATATCCTCTTTGCGCACGCGTCCACCTGAGCCTGTGCCGGGGATGGCGTGTAGATCGAGATCGTGTTCGCGGGCCAGGCGGCGAGCCAGCGGTGAGATGCGCTGACGTTCTTCCGTCGGCTTGTCTGTTAGCGCATAGTTCGACCGATAGCCATTGGCCGACGCAGCTTCGGCTATCGCTGTCCCCACGCTGTTGTCAACTGGTGCTGACGAGACTGGCTCGCTGGCGATGCTGGCGGTTTCCTCGATCAGCGCGATATCAGTGCCGACCGGGACCGTCTCGTCGACAAGCGTCAGGATCTTCACCAGGCGGCCTTCGATGGGTGAAGGGAGTTCTGCGGTGATCTTATCGGTGATAATCTCGGCCAGAGCTTCGTCGCGTTCAACCCATTCGCCCTCTTTTTTCAGCCAGCCGCCGATAGTACCCTCGGCAACCGATTCGCCCAGGCGTGGCATTTTTACTGGCGTTGCCATGTCTCTTGTTTCCTTTGTCTGAAATAGTGCGCGAAATAAAGCATAGTCTCGTTCTTTCATAACGCTGCTCGGAGCGCGTCTCTTAGTATGCGGCCAGTTTGCGTGCTGCGCTGACTATTTTCTCTGCATTGGGCAGGAATGCGGCTTCCAGGGGCGGTGCATAGGGAAAAGGTGCATCTGGTGCAGCAACGCGCGTAATGGGGCCGTCGAGATACTCAAAGAGATCTTCGGCCAGGATTGCTGCCAGCTCGGCTCCTATCCCGCCAGTGAGCGTATCCTCGTGGACGATCAAAACCTTATTGGTATGTTTGACCGAGGTCATAATTGTCTCGCGGTCGAGCGGTGTCAGACTGCGGAGATCGACAATTTCGGCTTCCAGATCGTCTTCCTCTTCGAGGACCGAGGCGGCTTTCAGACATTGGTAGACCATCGCGCCGTAGGTCAGCATCGTCATATCTTCGCCTTCGCGGCGGACAATGGCTTTGCCCAGTGGGACCGTATAGTCTTCCTGAGGAAGCTCGGCGCGTAGTTCTGGCTGGCGGTAGAGCAGTTTATGTTCCAGGAAAAGCACCGGGTTATTGTCGCGAATGGCCGCCTTGAGCAAGCCTTTAGCATCGTAGGTAGTTGAGGGTACGACGACCTTGATGCCGGGCGTATGGAAGAACCAGGTTTCCGGGCTAGAGGAATGGAAGGGGCCACCTTTGGTGCCGCCGCCCGAGGGGCCACGAATGACCATCGGCACGGGCATACCGACGCGCCAGTACATTTTGCTGGCCATGTTGATGATCTGGTCGAAGCCGCAGGTAATGAAATCGATATACTGCATCTCGGCAATCGGGCGCATCCCCATCAGGGCTGCGCCGACGGCAGAGCCAATAATCGCCGATTCAGACATAGGCGTATCAATGACGCGGTCTGGACCAAACTCTTCCAGGAAACCGGTGCTTATTTTAAAAGCGCCGCCATAAGAGCCGACATCCTCGCCAAGCAAGAAAACAGCTTCGTCGCGCTGCATCTCTTCGCGGATGGCCTGGCTAATGGCATCGAGATAAGTTATTGCAGTCATCGTTGTCCCACCTCCTCAGGCAGGGTCAAGGGAGTTTCATTCATGGTAGTAAAAGGTTTGCCGGTCCGGTGGTCAAGGGCATTCACGTAGTGTGGATGGTTTGCACCGGGTGAGCCAATGATAGCGATTGGACCATCGGGTGCAAAAACATAATCGGCCACAGTTGCCGGGTCGGCGGGTGGACTCTTCTCTGCGAAGTCTACGGCGTCGTTGACAATGCTTTTAATGCAGGCTTCGATCTCAGTTTTCGCGGCTGGTGTTAGAAGATCTTGCTCGATGAGATATGCTTCAAATTGTGCGATTGGATCTTTTTGCAGCCATTCTTCGCGCAGGGCCTGTGGGACGTAATCGGCTTTATCGGCCTCGGAATGTCCACGGACGCGAAAGGTTTTGCATTCGACCAGGACCGGACCCGAGCCGCTGCGGGCGGAGTCGAGTGCTCGTCCGACTGTCTCCATCACTGTGAGCACATCGTTGCCGTCGATCGATTCGCCCGGCATCGCGTAAGCTTTCGCGCGTTCGGCGAGATCCTGTACGGCGAACTGTTTATAAGAAGGCGTCGAGTAGGCATAGCCATTGTTCTCGATCAGAAAGACTATCGGGAGCTTTTGTACCGAGGCGAAGTTCAGGGCCTCGTGGAAGGGTCCGGTATTGGTCGCGCCGTCGCCGCAAGAGGCCAGTACTACAGCCGAGCGCTTCAACCGGCGAATGCTGAGTGCAATGCCACAGGCGACGGGCAGAGATTCGCCCAATAGACTGATCATAGGGACAACGCCGCGGTGCATATCGCCGATGTGCATCTGACCATCGCGTCCCAATGTTGGGGAATTGCCGCGGGCCAGCCATTGACACATCACAGCGCGTGGGGAGCTTCCTCGTACGAGATGCATGCCCAGATCGCGGTGCTGCGGTACAATGCAGTCGCCATCGCGCAGCATCATCGCCGCTCCGACGGTTGTCGCCTCGTGTCCCTGCGCGGTATAGACGCCCCCGACAATTTTTCCCTGGAGAAAGAGTTTGCGAGTGCGGTCTTCCATTTCGCGGGTGAGGCGCATAAAATAATAGATCTGTAGCAGGTCGGCCCGCTCCATCTCGATACATATCCTTTCCTGAGCAACGCGCCTGGCAAGTAGAAGAGATGCCCGATGGTCTCCCTCTGGTGCGTATCTACTGAGATGTCTTGCTGCGCTCATGCTAACACCGGAAGAGAGCGAATGTCAAGTTAATCAGGCACCAGGGCAGAGCTTGCTCGCTTGCTCTACTTTTAAACTTGCGTGGGTGGATGGTCGTCTGTACGCAGTTCGTTGCGCAGCCGGCGAATGCGCTGCCGGTAGGCGTCCTCTGGCTGGCGATAGCCGAGCTTGGGCTTATCTCCCATGTTGACATGCCATTTACGAAATGCCAGACCTATTTCGGTCTGGTAAAGGGCTTTGATGCGTAGCCACTGGTGGAAGCCGGACTGGCGCAGGACCTGGCGTTCGCGCCTGGTACGTTGAAAAGAATTTTGCAGCAGCGCGTATTCGTCGACGGTGACAATTCCGTTGCTCACCTCGACAGCCAGAAACTCGCGGATGACCGCCGCTTCGTGGCTGAGGCTTTTGATCAGAATATAGAGCAGACCCATCTGTGCCAGGAAGGGTGGGATATAGTTGCCGATGATGGCGATCAGGGCATAGCTGGCGGCGATGCTATCCGCGGCGGAGGTGCGAATGATTTCGCTGGCCTGAAAGTCGACAAAATCAAAGAAGCTGTGGAGGCCGACCGCCACTAGATAACCAAGCAGCGGAATGACTATCTGTTTCCAGCGCGAACTGGTGTGCCGGATATAGCCGAGCGCGGCTCCGAAGCAGGCGATAAAGGTGGAATGGCCCAACCAGCCCAGGATGATACGTCCGACTATCAAGAAGAGCAGAAAATTCTGGCCGTTGGAGGCGAAGTAGCCGAAGTTTTCGACCATCGCAAAGCCAGCACCGATCAAGGCTCCGTAGACGATGCCGTCGGTGACGTTGTCAAACTCGTCGCGCAAGATGATCAGCAGCAGGATCAGACCAAGCCCCTTGAAGGTCTCTTCGGTGATCCCGGCGTTCAGACCGCGATAGAGCGCGTGAATAAAGATGTTATTGGGGTCGTTAGCCAGCCAGCCGTTGAAGAGATTGTTGACCTGGGTTTCGATAAAAAGCGCGGGTGGAATGGCGATAATTGCTCCCCACAGAAAGGCTGAGAGACGCAGGAACCACGGTTCACGTTCGTAGCGGTCCATAAAGTTAACCAGGAAAAAGATGCCAGCGGCGGGGATCAAAGGAATAGTGAGCGCGGCAAAGATAGTTGTGATGCCGTTTTGTTCGAGCGCTGAGATGCCGATCACGCTGTTGAGAATCACAGTCACCATAACACTGAGCGCCAGAATAGCTATGCCGATGCCAGCGATCAGCCAGCGCGTGCGCATCCCCATGCGTTGGGGCAGCGCGAACTGCATAGTGATGCCAGCGCCGAGGAGATTGTCCGACTCATCGTTCCAGACGTGCTCTAGATCGGCGATCGGTGGTGGTAGCGGCGTATCGTGGCGCTTGAAGCCATTCTGGAGATTGTCCACAGGCGTGGGAAGCTGCGCCGACATCTTGACCATCCGGGGTGCTGTCGTGTGGTTTTTATGGTCCGCAGACGGCAGATGTTCGGGCAAGTGAGCCAGGAGTTGCGTCTCCTCTTCCTCCACTAGGAGCGTGTGCTGGTTCTGTGGTGCAATAAGCTGAAGCATAGTACTGCCCAGCACCAGGATATCTTGAGGACGGATCGCAGCCGTGCTCTGGGATGGTATCTGGCGACCATTGACCCGCACCACATTCTGCTCGGTCAGATTGGTAATAAACCATCCATCATTTTCCAGGCGCAGACGCGCATGCTCACGCGAGACAGTCAAATCCAGCAGAATGATGTCGTTGTTCAGCGCTCGCCCGATAGTGGTCTCCCGATGCATCAGTATATGGACCAGACCTTCGGTTGGCAGCCAACTGGTGGCGGCGTGTCGTCCCTGGGTATGTGCAGCTCCAATGGACGCACGGCTACTTGCCAGTACTCGCACAACTCGGAGCACTCCATAATTCTGCTTCATGCGCAACGTCCCTGATTTAGCCCGCGTATTGATTATTCTTTCTCCGTCATCTACTAAGAGTAGGGCTTTCTTTCTCTATCATCCTACCTGCCCGACGTTGGACCAAAGTCCTCCTGCTTTTCCTTGCTCTCTTTCCTACAGAAAAGCGGAGAAGTTATGATGACATAAAATAGTACGGATATATTTTAACAAAAAATACGCAGTCTGGCACCTATCGTAGCCAATTTTCCAGGCAGCATTCCTATTGTCGTTGGGCAGGTCTCTCTGCAATGGGAATGCACCGGCCAGCTTGCCCGAACTGTCTATCCTTACTCACGTCGTGTGCGCAGCAAAGGATGCGCTAGAAAGAAGAGATCTTTGCGTCGACAGGGGCCGACGAAAGATCTCTTCTTTCTCATGAGAAGGTGGAAAGAACTGCCTGACTTGAGGACCTGGCAATTAGCTGGACTGGCCTTCTTCTTTTTTGATCAGTTCTTCGTCGAGCGCCATAATCTTATCGGCTTGATCCTGGTTTGAGGCAACCTGGTAACCCGGCCAGAGGAATGGCTGTACAAAGAAATCTTGTGGCGTGAGATGGTGGATGCCGTGCAGTGGATGGCGATGATGAATATCGCAGAGGATCATCATGTTGTGTTCGGAATCGACGAATGCTTCCAGGCTGGCATGGTCTTTCACCTGGGCAAACACAACGCTAACTTTGGTGGGATCGCACGCATCAAGCAGGCTGCGCTCGATCGGATAGTGGTGGGTTTCGAGGGCGGTGGCTCCGAAGAGGTTCTCTGCTGGATTGCCCAGTGTTGAGTGGCGGACACCGCACATTGCACAGGGAGAATCGAGATCATAGACCAGGTGGTGATGGGCGCGAGCATACTCGGGCGTCTCTTCACGTGGTGGATGAGGCGGCGTCATTTCAACCCCAGCCACGCCTTCAACCGTCTCATGGACGCGCGAGAGGATCTCGGTGGTCGTAGTGGTTGAGATCTCTTCGCTGGTTTCGCTGACTTCGCTGGTTACGGAGGTTCCTTTATGTTTATGTGCCGATTTTGTGGTGGTAACTTCAGCGGCAGCCTCAACGGTCGTGGTGGTTTCTACCTTTCCACCTGCTACTGGAGTGTCACGTGTAGTAATTTCAGCTTCTACCACCTTTTCTGTCGTTTTCGTCTGACCGTCATCGACTGTCGTAGTCGTCTGCACCGCAGCCAGTAACTCCTCGTGGGTTTGTCCGTGAACAAGGTTACTGGCTACTTTGGCCTCGTGCTCTTTGTTGGGTACAGCTTTAAGTAAGGGATTGAACCGATGTGGCTTGAACACACAGCACCTCCATTTGGAAATACATCGTCATATGTAAATAAGTTGCTCCTTTAAAGAAAGGCCACGTCGCCTGACGCCTCCTTAGCAAAGTAAGCACAGTCATTGTAGTAGTTTGCTTGCTTGCTGTCAATGAGATGTTGATATATCGAGCAGATTTTCTCTCGCTGGTTGAAAAGTCTGGCTAGATCTAGTACATATCAGGTGTGTTTTCTGCGCCATATCCCCTTTCTCCTGCTAAAACGACGTTTTGCCGATTCGTTGGAGCGCCTTATAGACTGCATCGGTGCCGCTTTGCATGGCCGCAACAGGGATACGTTCATTGGCTGCATGGATGGTTTCCATAAAGTTGAAATCCTTCGGCAGTTGCACTGGCATAAAGCCGTAGGTCTGGATGCCCAGACGAGCAAAAAAACGTCCATCAGTGGAGGCGGGCATCATATAGGGAACAGGAATCCCATGCGGATCTTGTTCGCGCAAAATCTGGGCCAGGATCGCATACTGGCTCAAATCGGCCTCGGCCTGACCAGGATCATAATACGTGACTGCCAGTTCTGGTCCCTCGCCAACCAGTTCGCGCAGTTCGGTCAGCGCCTGATCGGGAGTAAAACCGGGCAGCAAACGTCCATCAAGGGTCACGGTGATCTGACTCGGGATGACATTAAACTGCTCGCCGCCCTGGATCATGGTGGCGTTGACGGTATTATGCAGCAGTGCATCCAGGGTTTGCCCGGTTTTGCCCAACATACCCAGTACTCCGTCAGCCTGCGTGGGATCAAGCAACTGGAGCACCAAGCCTCCAAGAGGTGCGGGTAAGCCTGTAGCCAGGCCCTTGATCAATTGCTCGGTCACGGGGGTCAGGTGGAATGGCAGGCGATGGGAGTCCAATTTGCTCAACAGCGCGGCAAGTTGTGCGGTTGCTCCTCCGCGCATCGGCAGTGAACCATGACCGCCAGGTCCATGCAATGTAGCTTGAATGGTGGCACATTGTTTTTCCAGGACCTGAATCGGATAAAACGTCTTCTCTCCGACACGCATCGTAAAACCACCAAATTCTCCCAGTGCATAGCGTACCCCCTCAAACAAATGCGCCTGCTGTTCGACCAGATATCTGGCCCCGTAGTTACCGCCCACCTCTTCATCGCTCAGCACCGCCAGAATAACGTCGCCTGGTAGGCTGGCTCCCTCAACGCTAGCTCGTAGAAAAGCTGCAAGCATCATGGCCACTCCACTCTTCATGTCCAGCGCCCCCCGTCCCCAGATAAAGCCGTCAGCCTCCGTTGCCTCAAACGGCGGGTAGAGCCAGTCCTGGTGCGCAGTTGTCACCACATCCACATGCCCCTGTAGCAACAGCGGCGGAGCGTCGCCCTGACCTTTGATCCGTGCAATCAAGTTTGGACGGTTCTCGTCCAGCGCCACGAGTTTTGCCTCGATGCCTGCCGCTTGCAACTCCTGCTGAATAAAGTGTATGCACTCGCCTTCGTTGCCCGGTGGGTTGGTGGTATTGAAGCGAATCAATTGTTGAAGGAGCTGTGCCGGTTTTTCGTATAATGCCATTCAAGCACTCTGCTTTCTAAGATACAGGAAAACTCATCGGTTACATGCCAGATTGTAAAAATACCAGGCGTACCCAATTTTCTGCTGAGAGTGATCCGTCATAGCGGAGCCAATACTCATCGGCCGTGGGCGGCTCGAAATTTTCCAGCACGTGGGCAAAATCGCTATCTCGTACATCAGTACGCCACATGCTCTGTCTATTTGCCTGCCAACGCTGGCACGCCACACCCGCCGGGGTACTGACATAGATAACTCTGCTCTGAGCGTGATAGCTCGCAGCCAACGTGTGTAAATGCTTGCGTTGTTCTTTGGTAAAATTCGCCGAGTCGTCGACTACGCTCAAGCCCTGTTTGAGAAGAACACCTATACGTCGGTATGCTTCCTGATAGGTTTTTGTCCATTCCTCTGAAGACAGGCCCGTCTGGTCGTCCCATATTCCTCGCTCGGTGTTGATGTCATCTATAGCGACGCGGTGGATACCTGCTATGCTTTCTAGCTCACGCGCCAGGGTAGTCTTTCCAGCAAAAGGTAAGCCACATACTATGTAGAGATACGGCTCAGGCATAAATCTTCCCCTTTCCTGGCCACAGGTCTTTTCTGATTGTACTATAAAAAGTCGAACGACGGATAAGGCTGACCAGGGTTTGCAAGCTTTAAATGGGAGAAGAGATCGGCTAGCAGAAAACCTGGCCGACATTTTTGCATGGCCATCGGCCTCTCCCGTGCTTGTGTTTGACAAAGATGGCCGCACTAGTATATACTAGATATATACCCCTACCAGGGGGGTATGGGTTATCCGTGAGGTATTACAGGAGAGGAAGAAAAGGCATGCCTACAGAAGCGCAGTTGCCTATAGAGATAGAAGAACAGCAGGCGGTCAGCGGACTTCAGACCACGCTGATCCTGGAGGGCATGACCTGTGCGACGTGTGCGATGCGCATCGAGAAGGGCTTGAAAAAGGTACCGGGAGTATTGGATGCCAGCGTGAACCTCGCGACCGAACGGGCTAGCGTGACCTATGATCCCGCGCAGACAGCGGTTGAGAAGATGCAGGCGAAGGTTGAGGCGATCGGGTACAAAGCGCTGCCGCTTGTCGTCCCTGTGGAGCAACGAGAAGTTGTTGCCGCAGAATCCTCCTCTTATTATAATGAAGGCGAACCCGAGTTTGAGCCGGTGAGAGACGCGCGTGACGAGCAGTTTCGCCATCGTCAGGCCGAGATTACGCGTAAACGCACCCTCTTTATAGTTGGTGCGGTGCTGACGGTTCCGGTGGCTGTGCTCAGTATGTTCTTTATGAACCGTTTCGCTGGCGAGAACTATCTTTTGCTAGTGCTGGCCACGCCGGTCTGGGCGTTTGTCGGGTGGGAGTTTCATCGTGGGGCGTTGCTCTCGCTGCGCCATTTCAGTGCCAACATGGATACCCTGGTTTCGCTCGGTTCGACTGCGGCGTACCTGCTCAGTCTGGTGGCCACGTTCTGGCCGGCCTTGCTCGGTGCGATGACTTTTTATGATACTGCGGCGCTGATCATTACGCTGATTTTCCTGGGTAAGTACCTGGAGGCGCGGGCCAAAGGTCAGACCGGCGAGGCGCTGCGCAAGCTCGCGGGTCTTCAGGTGCGCACGGCGCATGTCTTGCGTGCTGGCCGCGAGATCGACCTGCCGATCGAACGCGTGCTGGTGGGCGATGAATTGTTGGTGCGACCCGGTGAAAAGGTTCCGACCGATGGCATTGTGCTGCGTGGAGCTTCGAGCGTGGACGAGTCGATGATTACCGGCGAGAGTTTGCCTATTGAGAAAGGTGTTGAGGATGAACTGATCGGCGCAACGGTCAATCAACTTGGCCTCTTGTCTATGCGGGCGACAAAGGTCGGCGGGGACACCTTGCTGGCGGGGATTATTCGGCTTGTAGAGCAGGCGCAGGGATCAAAGGCCCCGGTTCAACGTCTGGCCGACAGGATTGCGAGCATCTTCGTGCCGGTAGTGCTGGTGATCGCAGCCTTGACCTTTGTCGGGTGGTCGCTGGCTGGACACCTGGCGGTGAGCGGCGGTATGGGCGCGGTGGACAATCCGTGGATTGTGGCGCTGATTGCGGCGGTGGCCGTGCTGGTAGTGGCGTGTCCCTGTGCGCTTGGATTGGCCACACCGACGGCGATCATGGTTGGTACAGGTCGCGGAGCCGAGCAGGGCATTTTGATCAAGGGCGGAGAAAGTTTGGAGCGCATTCAGGCGGTGCGTGCGGTCTTGCTGGACAAGACCGGGACGATAACGCAGGGACGACCTGCCGTGACCGATCTAGGCGTGTTGCTGACGGGTGTGGATGAGGATGAACTCCTACGTCTTGCCGCCAGTGCCGAGCGTGGTTCAGAGCATCCGCTGGCAATGGCGGTCCTCACCGCCGCGCGTACCCGTAAACTCACCTTGAGCGAGCCGACGCAGTTTCAAGCGCTCGCTGGTCGAGGTCTGGCCGCAACCATCGACGGTCACGACGTTTTGTTGGGAACCAGCCGTCTATTGGCCGAGCACACAATCGCCAGTGAAAGCGTGCAGCAGCAATTGGCGGAACTAGAGCAGCAGGGAAAGACCACCATCCTCGTAGCGCTGGATGGTCAACTGGCTGGTTGGCTGGCGCTGGCTGATACCCTTAAAGTCGGTTCGCGTGAGGCCATCGCAACCTTGCAGGAGCAGAGTTTACAAGTCTGGATGCTCACTGGTGATAACCAGCGAACAGCTCAGGCTATTGCCAGCCAGGTAGGGATCGTCCCTGAGCGTGTCCTGGCTGAAGTCCTGCCAGCCGACAAAGCGCACCAGGTTCGTCAGTTGCAGGAACAGGGTCTAGTTGTAGCTTTTGTCGGAGACGGCATCAACGACGCGCCCGCGCTAGTGCAGGCTGACGCAGGTATTGCGATGGGAACGGGAACAGATATTGCAATGGAGGCGGCGGATATCACCCTGGTCAAGGGCAACCTCAAGAGCGTCGTCACTGCTCTGGCTCTCTCGCGTGCAACCATGAATACAATCAAACAGAACCTATTCTGGGCTTTTGCTTATAACGTCATACTGATCCCGCTGGCGATCCTCTCGCCGCTTATTCCCTTTCTCAGAGAGCAGGCACCCATCTTCGCCGCAGCGGCGATGGCACTCTCCTCGGTGACTGTCGTGAGTAACTCCTTGCTCTTACGGCGTTTTCGCGGCAAATAGCTTGTCTGGTGCGCAGAAAAGACGTGCAAAGGGCAGACTGGTGCAAGAGCGTCCCTGCCAGTCATCACGAGCAAGCATATCTAGTCTGGAACAGTTAGATTTTCAAGCGGAACTTCCGTTTAAAGATCTTCTCAAAGAGATCGGCTTTCTCATAGGCGTGCTCCAGTTCCAGTTCCAGATCGGCCAGAGGGCGTGTATAGAGCACAATGGTCCAGGTATGCCTATCGCAGTGCTCTGTATCGGCTTCCAGGCGGAGGATGCGCCCATCGTGATTATAATCCAGCGCATCGCCGATTCTGAGCAGCGCGGCCAGCATCGAGACGCGCTTGCGGGCGCTTTTGTCGAGTCTGGCGTATTCCTCGTGAGCGACACTGGGGATAGCGCGACGGTGATAGCGTGCGATACAGGCGATCTCGACGCGTTCGCTCTCGCTAAAATCGGGCAGAGGCGTTTCCTTGATCAGTCGATAGCTGTGTTTATGATGACGGCGGGCATCGACGAGCATGCCCGTATTGTGCAAGAAAGCCGCCCGTGCCAGTAAACGGCTATTCTGGTCGTCCAGCTGGTGTAATGGATAGGTAGCATGAAATAGCTCATTAGTCAGTTGTTGGACATGACGTGCGTGTTGCCAGTCCTCGACCTTTAATCCTCCACTTAAATATAATTCTTCAGAAGTCGGTTCAGTATTCTGCCACCAATTTAGTTCTTCGACGGAAAATGAGGTCATCATGAGAAGCTCCCTCTGTACACCTTGCCTGGTCAGCACCGGGAATCACATTACATCTTTGTAAACGAAAAATCGCTTGCTGGATTCGCTAACATTGCCAGTATTTTCTCATGAAGCTGATGCTCCTCGATCTGCTCCCAATGGCGGCGAAACGCACTGTAGCACTGCTCGCGCCGCTGTTCTTGTTGATACATACACACTCGTAATCCTTCCAACTCCCGGCGTCCCGGTGGAGACGAAGGGTTATGGAATAGGGAAATTAAATCTTTAGAGAGCAATAATTTGCGCGTGCTGGACGGTGTCCGCTGCTCGTGTGCAGCCAGCAACAGACGGAGGAGAGCGAGCATAACCTCGCTATCGTGTAGAGCGCCCAATTCATCTTGTAGCGTGGTCAGCTCATTAATAAAGGTCTTGCTCTCCGTGGGTAAAAAATCGGCAAAAACTTCTAAAGTATAGCGCACGCGTTTCGCGGCGATGCGTAAATCGTGCAGATCCAGTGTAGATTTGTTCGTATCTATATTTTTAGCACAGCTATAGAATTCGTCCACCCGTTCACGCACGATCAAGCGTGCATTATGAGCAGTGGGAGCCTGCGGGACCAGGTTTGTCAGAATACGTGCTTTTGCCATCAGATCTTCGCTCCTTTCAGGACACATTTTTTTAGCTGACGAGTCAATTCCTTGCCATCTAATTTTTGCAAAAACGCTTCCAGTTCGTGTTGTTTGGTCTGGCGGAAAGTTTGCAACTGTACGATCAGCCAGCGCACGCCGGCTGCATCAGTTTCGTTCAGATGGGTTAATTGTTCGTTCAGATAAGCAAGCTGGACATCGACATCGCGTGCTTCGCCGAGGAGATTGGCCGTCTTCTTGACGGTGCGATAGATCCTGGCAAACAGGACCGGATCGCAGCAAGATTGGTAGGCGTCCAGGGTTGCGCGTAAGCGACGTGAAGCAACGCGCATCTTATGGACGGCTTCGATATCCTCGTGCTTGAGTACCGCGGGGAGCCATTCCAGGAGGTTATTCAGATGTACAAGGAGCGTTTTATGTGCTGATTGGGCGAAACTATCGACTGGTTCCTCGTGGTCGACCTCGTTTAGCCATTGTTTGCCATAGCGGGCGTGAGCCAGCAGAACGCCTTCACGAATGCCGTGCGGGCTAACCAGAATTTCTGAGAGATGAAAATACTGCATGACGTGCTTGATAATCAAGGCTCCGGCCAGCATAATGCGAGCGCGAGCTGGCGGTGCTTTGAAAAGCTTCGCAATATCGTTAGCTTCCAGAGAACTGAGCAGATGCTGGCAGCGGATCAGATCCTCGAATGAGAGATGGGTTGATGTATCGTCGCGATGGAACGCGTGGTGTGTGAGATGGAGCAGCGAATTTGCGCTGCCGCCAGTGACAATCAGACGTGACAGAGGTTGTTCTGGCAGATGTGATTGACGGAAAGACGAGCGTAAGAAATGTTTCGCGGCCTTAATCTCGTCGGGTCCGGGTGGATCGTTGGAGAGATAGTGATCGTGAAGCCAGCCGGAGCCAATGGGAAGAGAAGTGCGCCACTCGATATGAGAGAAAGTCGCGAAGACCAGCTCCATGCTCCCGCCGCCGAGATCCATCACGCCAGCGTGTTGCACGCCCTCGGTTGCGTAGGTTGCGCCTAAGAAGGTCAGATTAGCCTCGGCGGTTCCACTAATTAGAGCGATTTCCAGACCAGTCTCCGCGCGGACGCGCTCGATGAACTCGGAGCTATTCTTCGCCTGGCGGATAGCCTCGGTTGCCACCACGAAGATCTGTTTTGCGCCCAGCTTCTCGGCCAGAGAGCGATAAGATTGAAGCGTTTTGATGGAGGCCAGCGTTTTTTCATGTGAGATAGTGCCAGAAGCATTGACACTTTCGCCGATGCGCACCATTTCCACCTCGTCGGCCAGGATCTTCAGAGTCGAGGGGAGACAGCGGGCGACGACAACGTGGATAGTATTGCTCCCTACATCGATAGCTGCGTATATCGGTGCTGACAGTATCTCCTCCATACAAAGCCTCCTTCTGCGACCGCATAGTGGTGAACCCGTGCAGAGCCATGACGAGTTGCGCTGGTATCGAGAGTACCTGAGCGCAGATCCGTGCTGGACACGGAAACTAAAGATTCGGAATATTTCTTTTATTATAACACGTTAGCTCGAATAATTTGAGAGATAGAAAAGAAAAAAGCTGAAGAGATCTCTTGACAGAAGTGGAGTAATGCTGTATTATAGGCCACGTTGTCAGGAAATGACAGCGAGAAGCCGAAGTGGTGAAATTGGTAGACACGCAACGTTCAGGGCGTTGTGCTCGAAAGGGCATGGGGGTTCGAGTCCCCCCTTCGGCACCCCGTATTTAATACGACGACCGCTCTTGTTATTGGAATGATAAGGCTGCACCTAGTGTATGGTTATGCTTCCAATAACATGGAGCGGGGTTCCTACTCCAAAGACCAATCCGCATAAATTTCACCTAAAGCTTTGCATTTCGTTGCCCCAACTTTTCGAGTGTCTCATGCCACACAGCAAGTGCTCCAGGTTCTTTTATGGATCCAGGTTTTGCCAGGAGAAGCCTCACTCGTTCCTGGCTGGGGTATAATCCTTGTTCATGGACTTGATAGGTTGCTTGTCGCACTTCATCAAGGATTCTTTGATTTCTCTCTTTCCGCTGTTGCTGCTGGTAAGCTCGATAACGATCTGAAATCGCACGGCAGAGACCAGGAAAATGTTTACAAAGAAACGAGTGATCGTAATTTAAACACTTGGCTACAACGCTCATAGACTGTGGTTGTTCGTTTTCGGCCAGCAGCTCGCCTTCCAACGCTGAACGAAGCCACTCGGTATGAACCTTTCTATAGTATTTCTTCGGTTTTTGTTTCAATACCTGTGAATCGATATTATTTGTCATTCTAGTATCTTTGGCAGTCGCTTCATCGTATAATAGGCATAAGGGAGAAATACGAGTAAGGTAACAGAATCGCAGCAGAGAATCAAGCTGTGGAATCTGTACACCTTTCACCCAATCTCTAATAGTTCTTCTTGATATTTCCAATCCACGAGCAAGAGCAGATATATTGCCATCAAAAGTGTCACTTAATTGATTGCTAACAGCTTGAGCAAATGTTTCACATTGTAGAGGTACTAGAATGG
>DAOTTJ010000142.1:0-15185 GCA_034437695.1 Ktedonobacteraceae bacterium | reverse complement strand
GTAAATTATTACGCGCTAAAACAACACTACAACGTGGGCGAGATAAGCAAAGGTGGTGCGTCCGAACCATATACTTATCCCCATGAGAAGATGTTCGCACCAATCGAGCAAGTAAGGACAAGAGAAGCCATGCCACGAAAGATCTCGCATAAGCGTCACTCGCAAGATGATCTGCCGGAGGAGACCACAAAGTCAGCCCACGATGTAATGGATCTGGAACGCGAGGGGCTTTATACATCCGAAGCGGAGACGGCGATGGAAGAGATGCCGGAGTTTGAACACGGCGAGCGCCATCACGAAGCTGGTAAAAGCGATGTTGAACTCTATATTCGCACATACAATACCCTCCTACGCAGCTCGGGCGAAGTCAGCCTCAAAGCGCTGGTCCAGGCGCACCTGAACATTGACTCCAGTCTGCATCCCGATGCGCGTTCGCTCTATCCCGATATGTCGGCGTTCATTTATAGTGTATTGCGCCTGCCCACTTCGATTGTCTTCTGCGATCTGGTTCTGCTTGGACAGTCGGAGGAGATGTTTCTTGAGCAGGGCATCTATGTCAAAGACTGGCAACGGGTGACAGCTTCGGCCCGCAGGCGCAAGTGGTTCTACGACGGTAAAAAGACGCTGGCCGCCTATGTGGCGAGTGTCAGCGATACTGACGATATTATTCCTGTGCTGGTGGCGTTGCAGATTGAGTGGAACAAGATGTACTATCTGCTGAACGCTAATCCGACCACCAGGCAGATTCTCGAGACGCATATGGACCCCGCCTCGCCGGTTTTCGCCGAGATCAGTAAGGTGTTGTGCGAGCGGCTGCACCTTGCGCCAGATGATTGGCAGCGCCTGGAGGTTATCTGGGACGATAGCCTGTGGGAAAATCTGCTGCTGATCGGGCGCAGAAAGAAAAGCTTTGAGATGCGCTTTCTGGGCGGCTCGCACGTTGGGTATGTGCGCTCGACGCGTAAATGGTGGTCGCCAGTTGAGACTCTGCTCAATAAGCTGAACCTGCGCGAGCGACCTGTCTACTTTGTTTCGAGCAATACGCATAGTCTGGTGAACCTGATGGCGGGCGGTCTGCTCAGGCGCGACACCGAACTGACGGATTTTGCCCGCAGTGGTCTGGACCCCTACTTGACCGAGGAGTACCACAAGTTGCAGGCGAGCATTGTGCCGGGCAACTGGCAAAACTTCCTCTACTTCGCGGCTCGCACGTGGACCAAGACGCCTGCTGGACAGGAGTTTGTACGTCTGCGTGCGCAGGAGGAGCAGGAGCGCGGCATCTGGTACATGGGTGCACGCGATAGTCTGGAGATCGACGCTCAGATCTTTGAACTGGCCAGTCTGCATACGACCGATATCGATCCGCGCTGCCGGATGTCGGGCATGGAGTATCTGAAAAAGAGTCAGGCGATCCTGCTCAATATCGACTACCCGTTGGGGATGGCAGCCTATCGCATGATGCGCGAGATCATGGAGAACCTTACCTCTATCAAGGGCATCTATATCCTGGGCAAGGCGGCGACTCTCAACGGGCGGATCGGCGATGTCATGATCTCGAACGTCGTATTGGACGAGCACAGTCAGAACACCTACTGGCTGGATAATTGTTTTACTGCCAGCGATGTCAAACCCTATCTGATCTATGGCTCGGTACTGGATAACCAGAAAGCGGTTTCGGCTAAGGGTACTTATCTGCAAAATCGTCAATACCTCGATTTCTATTATCGTGCTAACTATACGGTTGTGGAGATGGAGAGCGGACCTTACTTGAACGCGGTCTACGAAGATCAATACTTGACGCGCTACCCTGTGGGAGAGAATATTAACTTTGCCCGGCTACCCTACGAACTGGGTATTCTGCACTACGCTTCGGATACTCCCTATACACGCGGCAAAAACCTGGGGGCAGGCAGCCTTTCGTACTTTGGCATGGACTCGACCTACGCCAGTACTATCTGCATCCTGCGCAGCATCTTTGCCAAAGAGATCCGTCTCAACCAGCAGCTAGCTGTCCAGCCAACAGCCGAGGCCGCGAGCGAAGAGATCCGCGCTTCGTAGCCGCCACGAACGGCTATGTTTGTAGAAATTCACCTACCAGGGCGAAGGCTGTAGTGAGTCTCTGGCCGTCCACCCAAATGATGCGTTGGTCCTTGCGCAACCAGGTCAGTTGGCGGCGGGTGAAGTCGTGGATCGCGAACTTGAGTCGCTCGACCATCTCGGCCTCGCTGGTAAAATCGCCGCGCAGGAAGCGACCGATAAAGCGATACTCCAGGCCCAGTGCTTCCAGGCGTTCGGGGCTGAGGCCTGCGTGTACAAGCTGGCGCACCTCCTCCACCATGCCCTCCTGCATACGTGTATCGACGCGTCGATCGATGCGTGCATAGAGTTCGGCACGCGGCCAGGCGATGGCCAGCAGAAGCGGACGATAGAGCGGACTGGCCGTGCCGCGCTGTGCTGAGAAGGGTCGACCGGTAGTCAGGCAGACTTCCAGGGCGCGAATAATGCGGCGCGGGTTCTGGCGGTCGATCACCGCCGCGCAGTCTGGATCGAGCCGAGTCAGTTCGGCCAGCAGTTCGGCGAGTGGACGCGCCTCCAGGCTGGTGCGCAAAGCTGGTTGCGGCGGGACCGGAGGAATATCCAGGTGGTCGACGACCGATTGAATATAGTGGGGCGAGCCTCCGACCAGGAAGGGCTGGTTGTCGCGGGCCACTATCTCATCGATGGCGTTGATGGCTGCCTGCTGAAACTGTGCGACGGTATAGATAGTAGTCGGCTCGGCGACATCGAGCAGGTGGTGAGGGACCGACTCGCGCTCGGCAGGCGTTACCTTGCCGGTACCTATATCCAGGCCGCGATAGACCTGGCGCGAATCGGCCGAGACGATTTCTCCGTGAAACTCGCGGGCCAGTTCGATACCGAGGGTGCTTTTTCCCGAGGCGGTTGGCCCCGTGACTATGATTAGTCTGGCCAGTTCTGTCATTATGGATGAGGTTTCTGATTTACAAGGCGGTCCACACGCAGGACCAGCAACGCGCCAACTCCGAGGCCGAGGAGCACACCAAAGGGTGTGAAGCAACCCGAGGCAAAACCGTTGGTCAGGACGAAACCCAGCAAACCGCCGAGTACTACAATGAAGACCTGGAAGATGCGCCGCAGGCGGCGATTGCTCAGACCCCAGAGCGAACCCTTGATAATGGTGTCGCTGACCCGTGGGATTGCGCCAATGGTGGCGGCCAGCGCGGTGAGCAACAGCATGACAAAGAAATGGAGTTCGGGCAGACCCGGACCTACGAGGTTGTACCAGGCCGCCTGGGCGATACCGAGCAGAACCAATGTAGTTACCAGGCTGGTGCTAATCCGGCTGACGGCCTCGCGCAGACTCTGTCCCCAGGCACCAAACCAATTGAGGATAATCACGCCGAGTTCGGCGAATGGCACCAGGCCGACCAGGACGGCGGTAAACCACGGAGGCTGAAGGAGCGCAGTATGCGCCAACGGAGCCAGATGCGAGAAGAACAGGTAGAAAAAGCCAGCAGTAATAAAGGCTGCCATAAAGATGATAGCCTGGTTGATCAGAAAGGTCTGGCGTGGTGAGCCGCCCTGCAAGGGTTCCCAGCCACCGCTGCCGGGAGGGCCATACTTGGAACGGTACTCATTGGCCCGGCTGGTGTCAAGAGGCTGATCGACGGTCACAGTGGCCTGGGGGGCCATACGCATTCGGCCAGAGCCGGGAACCACTACATCGGGGGCGACCAGCGTTGATTGCGACTGAGTGGCCTGTTTGCGAGCGATAGTCGTAGTAGTGTAGCCAAGTACATCGAGTTCGACGGGTACTTCGATCTCCTGGTCGATGTCATCGGGAGCGATAACAATTGCGCCCGTATAGTGTGTTGCGCCGTGCAGACGCGTACTATCGACGCGTACACTGACAGGGATTTTCGTGCCGTCGAAGCTCGTTTGGTCCAGCACGATCCAGGACTCGACGGCGTGAAGCGAGCCGCTGATGACAGCGCCGCGAACGCCTGAGATGGTCAACAAAAGCGGAGCGGAGAGGCCTGGATAGACCTGGCCGAAGTCCATCTTGCGTGGCTCGACGGACACATCCTCGATCCCATGTCTGGAGCGCCCGTTTTGTGAGCTTTCTTCATTGAAAGAGCGATACGAACCAGTCTGGCTTTTGTTGGTAGGCTGCGAATTGCCGCGTGAGTGGATGGCTGAGCCGCCGACGACCTGGAGGAAGCGGTTGATCGCCATATCGGGGTCGCCGTTTGTCTGGCGGATACGTTTAGCGGCGCGGGCCATCTCGCTCTCGCCGATCTCCAGCAGCCAGGACTCGATCTCGCCAGCGAACAGGTAGTCGGCGGCCTCCTCGGGGTAGTGTGCACAGAGGTCGGCCAGTTCGCTGAGTGTCGTAGCCTCGCCGCCGCTCTCAAAGCGAAAGGTCCCGATCCCGAGGAGAGCGCGACGGAAGACCACAACGCTCTCATAGCGATCCTCAAGCTTGAGAGACGTAGCCTTTTCCAGAACGCGAGCGACCGGAGAGGAGATATAAGGATAAGAGAGATGGACATCTTTCAGACCGAAGCCATTATCATTGACGGCGTCGGCCATCAACTGAAAGAGAGTCATTGCCAGTGAATAGATGTCGGAGCGCTCGTCGGTTTGTGCACTGCCGTACTGTTCGGGGGGAGCAAAACCGGGAGTTCCAAGCAACTGAGTGTCCTGCATGCCTGTAGAGCGAAAGATGCGTGCAATCCCAAAGTCGATCAACTTGATGCGGCCAGTGCGCGTCAGCATAATATTGCCGGGTTTCAGATCGCGGAAGATGATCGGGGGTGACTGGCCGTGCAAGTATTCAAGCACATCGCACAACTGACGCGCCCAGCCGAGCACGCGGCGCTCGCTAAAAGGACCATTATTGGCCTCAAGCAGATCTTCAAGCGTGCTGCCGTCGATAAACTCCATAACGAGGAAATGGCGAGTTCCCTCGGTGAAGAAGTCGGTAAAGGCGGGCAGATTGGGATGGTTCAGGCGTGACAGAATACGCGCCTCGGCCAGAAAATTCTGAATAGCCTGCGCTCGTTCATTGGCGGCGACGGTTGAGAGGCTCATCTCCTTGATGGCACAGGAGGTATTGCGCCTGGTATCTCTAGCTTCGTAGACCGCGGCCATCCCACCGCGTCCGATTGCGCGTACAATCACATAGCGTTTGCGCAAAAGGGTACGTGGGTCGAGTTGTCCTGTCTGTGTGTTGCCTCTGCCATTCTGTCGGCTAATTGGACCAGCCTCCCCCTGGAAAGATGTTCGCTTTAGTATAGCATATGTGGAGTGTTGATTGTATCCCATTCTTTGCTCCGATCGCGGGCGTCTCCGTCGCGCCAGCCGGCCAGGGGCCTTCGTCCCTAGAGCGTAGCGCCATCCTGCAAGATTGGGGAAATCCTGTTCCCTGATAAACCTCAACCAATTGACCAACCGCCAACCACTCACTCCTCCCATTCTTTTAAACGTATCGAAAGGTGGTAAAAAGTGGAGCCTGATTGACCAAAAATGTCTGGATCGAGAAATCTCGATTAATAGAGAGAAAAGGACAGGACTATAGAGATAGGATGTCTGGACGATAGCAAGAGAGCAAGAGCGGTTGTCTTGCTCTCTCTTTATATAAACAGTTTGTAAGACTGGAAAGTCGTGGTGCAGGTAGTGGAGGAGTCAACGTTCAAGGCCACGCCGGCTGCGTGGGCGGCATTTGACTGATTTTGCTGTGAGAGAATGATCCCGCCGGCTGACACGCCGGCAATCGCTGAAATTCCTGCCACGCCTGCGATAGTCTTTTTGACCATCGAACATCTTGATGAGCGTTGAACATATGTGGGTTGCATAGAATACTTTCTCCTTTAAATTGGCAAGAGCCTCTTGAATCATTACATATTTCAGAAATCCTGTGAGGTGCTCTATAACAACACGTCTCATATATTGACACTACGAAAGGGGGATATTTAGAAGGGGGGGAGATCGTACCGAAAGTCCCACAGCATCTTCTTACAAGTGTGGATCGCTCTTCCTTGTTTGTCGAGCGAAATCGCTCCACGCCAAAGAGAAAAGATATAGCAAGGGTTTTTCAGACGCATGCGCCTGAAAAACCCTTGTTACATCTGAAGCATGTTGCGGCTCCATCTCCAGGATGTAAGTGTGCGTGTGGGAGAGGCGGGGTGAACGGGAAGGTTTCTGCACCTATTGTCCTTCGCCGTGTTCTGACTCTGCTGTGGGCGTCAGCGATTGGCCGCAGTTAAAGCAATAGTTGAAGTAGTGGGGACAACGTGCTCCACAGGCGGAGCAAAGAAGCCCTGGCTCGTCGTCGGTAAGCAGGGTCGAGGCTTCTGGTGGGGCAGATGCCTCGGGCTGCTCCTGGGGCTTTTCCCTGAGCACCCTGAGCGTCTCTGCGCGTACCTGCTTTAGTTGGAGGCCTGCACCTGCCAGGACTTCTGCTGCAATGCCCTCGCCTTCGCTGAGGAGCCCTAAGAGAATGTGTTCGGTGCCAACAAATTGATGCGAGAGGTTACGTGCTTCATACACAGCGAACTCAATCACTTTTTTCGATCGTGGGGTCAGCCCAACATCGCCAGAGACGGCCCGTTCGCCTCGTCCAATGATAGTTTCAACAGTCTGGCGGATCTGATCGACATCGACAACCAGGTTTTTGAGTACCTGAGAGGCGACACCCTCCCCTTCACGTATCAATCCCAGAAGCAAATGTTCGGTACCTATATAGTTGTGCTGGAAGCGCTGTGCTTCCTCCTGTGCCAGGAGTAAAACGTGGCGTGTCCGTTTGGTGAACCGGTCGAAGCGACCAACCAGTTCTGAGGGACTTGTGTATTTCCCCTGAATGATTTTTCGCAGCACCTGGGCAAATTGATCGAGCGGATTGCCCAAACCAGGCGTTGGATCTTTTTGTGCAGAGGCAGCTATGCGTTGCCGCTGGAGATAGTTCTGAAGATCGGAGGGGGCAAAGCGATAATCAGCGCCGATGCGATAAGCCGAGAGTTCGCCTTTGGTTACCAAGCGGCGGATGGTCACTGGATCGACGTGGAGAAGCGCTGCGATCTCCTCGGAAGTCATGAATTGTTCCATGTAAGTCCTTTCTTGCTTATAAAAGAGAGACTACGAATAGCTATTAACAACTATGTATTACTATGAAGACTATATATTACTTTTGGGAAGAATGCAAGGGGTTCTTTTTCTTATGTCAGGTTTGTTGTAGTTTTGTTCAAGCCTGCGGCTTGCTGTGCTCTGCCAAGTAACTGACGATTCTCCGCCAGAATTCTTGTCGCAAAGAAGTCTTGAAGCCGCTCTAGAAGATGAATGAAGATTTTAGCACGCTGCCACATGTCTTGGGCGAACGCCGGGCAACAACTCTGCTAACGCGGTTGGATTGTCACAGCCAAGTGAGGCCAGGGCCGCAGCAACGGGGATCTCGCCCAACGCCCACCTGGGTATAGAGATCGGAGGTAGAGGGGTTGCCCTGGTTTGCATTGGTGGTACAACAACTCGACGCACAACAGGAGGATGCTTGCGAACTGGTGGCTGGTTGCGTCTCCGCGACCTCAGATGGCGTGCAACAGGATGCAGCAGGTTTGTCTATGCCTGTTCCATCTCCAACGCGGTGGCCTGTGTGGGGGTCTGTATTGATGGCAAGAGCAATTCCACAATGACTACATCATGCCAGACGCCATCCAGTTGTCCATGTTTCTCGTACACCCCAACCTCACGAAATCCCACGGCTCGGAGCAAAGCCCGGCTGGCAGTATTTTCCACGAAGACGCGCGACACCAACTTCCAGAAGCCAGCACCCTCGCATTCCTGGATCAGTCGAGCGAGTGCCAGGCGACCAGCACCTTTGCCCCGCCAGTCCCGCTGGACATACACAGAAAACTCGACAATCCCTGCATAGCAGGCGCGTGGTCGGTAGGTGGATGATGAGGCGTAAGCAATCACTTCCTTGCCGTGTTCCACTACGACAATAGGGTGGTGACCATCAAACCAAGTTTGCACCATCGCCGCCGTGCGCGGTTCCGTTTCAAAGGTGGCCCCCCGATCTGCAATCCCCTGATTGTAGATGGCAGCAATGCATACATCATCATCGGGAGTGGCTATTCTAGTGTGCATAGGCTCCCTCCTTGAGAAAGCTGAACGAGAGTTCGGTTAGCATCGTATATTGTGTCACGATCGTACCCTCTGAGCCTGAGATACACAGCCACTGGAGCTGGGTATACAAGTAGGCTACGTCGCGTAGTAACGCGCCTGTTGAAAGCGACGACGCCATCTTAGCTGTTTCTTTCATTGTTAAACGCAACGATCTAGCAGAAAGTATCTCATATGTCATCAATCGTTGTCAAACGCAACAGGTTGTGAGCCAGGGCTATCTTATTCTCAGCAAGCCTCTGGCTTGCGACCCCCCACCCCAGGGTTTTGGGATCGGGTTGTGAGCGTGGAGGCCGCGACCTCCACGCTCACAACCCGATCCTTTGTTCAGGGGGAAGATGCATCACGTAACCGCCTCCTTCATATCTGTTTGAGAGAGATACGACCTTTCTAATAGAAGGATGCATCCGTTTGCGATGGTTGTACAGCGTTGAGACTGTTCGCACCTCTGGACTGCGGGTTAAGGAGCATTTCCAGACGCCAAAGCGCACCAAAATTATGCGCCCCTCTGGAAGAGATCCCACGGACTCCTCAGCGGTGGCGTGTAGGACAGGTCGAGATCGGAAAGGGCTTCCACTGTCATTTCGTGGAAGAGTGCTGTGGCCACCATATCAATCCGTTTGGCGATTTCTGTCTTCACTGCTCCGGCCATCTGCGCACCCAGGAGGTGACCTGTTGTGCGATCTCCTGTGAGCAGCAGGTGGACAGACTGAGCACCAGGATAGTAGACCTTGTGATCAAAGTACATCCTGGAAACCGCCAGCGGGTCAAACCCAGCCGCGCGTGCCTCGTCCTCACGAAGCCCGGTACGCGCCACGACCTGCTCAAACACTTTCACCACCTGCGTCCCCAGCCGCAGAGAAATGCCCGCCTCGCTCAGTTCGGCCTGGGTGCGATGCGCAAGTTGGTGTGCGTCCTGCACCTCACCCGCTGAGATAGAAGGGCAGACCACAGATGCTGTAGTTCGGGAAGGCATCTTCCACCACGATCGTGACCTCCCAGGTGGCATCCAGCTCTCTCGTGTGGAGAGCAGCGCTGATCCCGGCATCGCTTCCCCCAAGAATGAGGAACTTGCTCATGCTGGCTCCTCCTGGGATTTTGCAGCGTCATACAATTGTGCAAGCGAAGTGGAGGGATGAAGTCCCAGGAACTGGTTGATGCGGGTCGCGATGAGGTCACGGATATGCCGGAAGGCAGCCAGACATTCCTCTTCGCTGCCGGTTACACGGCTCGGATCAGGGAAGCTCCAATGGACCTGGCGGCGTGCATTGGGAAAGAAGGGACAGGCTTCCGCTGCCTGATCGCAGACAGTGACGACTAGATCCATTGGCGGCTGCTCGCGAAATTCCTCCAGACTTTTTGCTCGATGGGAACTGAGGTCAATGCCAATCTCTCGCATGACTCTGATCGCGAGCGGATGGACGGCGCGTGGCTGGGTGCCAGCGCTGAATACGTCGTAGGTAGCACCCCCTCGGGATCGAAGCAAGCCCTCGGCCATTTGTGAGCGAGAGGAATTGTGGGTACAAAGAAACAGAATGCGCATCGGTTGCGGACCGGATGAAAGCGGTTCACTCATGATGTTCCTCCTGAACAGGGTGAGAAGGCGGAAGCGTTCCCGCTTCACGCATCCAGCAATAAACAAGCGTGCCGACAATAGCTCCCAGAAATGGGGCGCTGAGGTAGACCCATTGGGCGGTCCAGGTGAAGCTGACCAGTGCCGGGCCAAAGGAGCGAGCAGGGTTCATCGAGGCACCGGAGATCGGCCCGGCAAACAAGGCTTCGAGTGCGACCGTAGCACCGATGGCCAATGCCGCAGCCTGACCAACTGCACGGGTATCGGTCGCCATCGCCATGATGACCACCATCAGAAAAAAGGTGAGCAGTGCCTCCAGGGCGAATGATTGCCAGGCACCATCGGTGCCAGCAGGCAGTGTCATACCAAGATGCGCGACATCTCCCAACAACAGGCGCAGGCACAGCGCTGCCAGTGTGGCTCCAACAAACTGCGCACTCCAGTACACCCACAGGCGGCGCAAAGGAAAGTGACGGGCGACCACAAAAGCCAGTGTGACCGCTGGATTGAAATGCGCTCCGCTGATATGGCCTAAGGCATAAATCATCACAGTGATGATCAGGCCAAAGACCAGCCCTACGCCGACATGGGTGACCTGACCGTGACTGAGCGTGTCGATCATGATTGCGCCACAGCCCGCAAAGACCAGGCCGAACGTACCAAGACCCTCTGCGAGTGCGCAGGCCCATAGTGAAATCTGCCCTGACCGTAGAACTGCTGGTGTAGTAGCACCAGGCTGAGGCGATGGATCGACCACGGTAGAATGACTCATGAAACTCCTTTACTGCGCTGTTCGCGCTCCAACAACGTGATCAGTAAACGCAGACGCGTCGTGAGTTGCAGCGAGGTCTGCTCGAACACATGAGTGCGTGCCTCTTCTGATCCCTCCACAAGTGCTGGATCAGGAAAACTCCAGTGGATACACTCCGGGTCATCGGGAAAAACTGGACAGACTTCGCGCACGCGATCACAGACTGTCACGAGAGCGTCAAAATGCTGACCCAGAAACGAGTCGAAGTGCTTTGGATAGGCCCGGCTCATGTCGAGGTCAGTGCGCTCCATGACCTGTACGGCGAGCGGATGCACCTGCGCTGCTGGATGGCTTCCCGCACTGAACGCCTCGATAGTTCCATGACTCAAGTGCCGGAGCAATGCCTCCGCCATCTGCGAGCGTGCGCTGTTTTCGGTGCAGAGAAACAAGACGCGCAACGGCGTATGAGGTCCTGTATGTTCCTCTGACAGAGAAACTGGAATGCCTGCCAGCGCTGGATGAAGCTGTGAACCAGCCTGAACATAGAGCGCACGAAATTGCTCCAGATTCAGACTGTAATAGACGGAGCGCTCATCGGCGCTACTTTTTCGCTCGGTCACCAGATTGCCAGCACGCAGTTGGCGAAGATGGTACGAGACCAGATTTTGTGGAAGCTGTAAAAAGGCCACAAGTTCCTGCACACGGTAATCCGATCGCGCCAGGCGCGTCAAGACGCTCCAGCGGATCGGATGTGCCGCGAGTTTGAGCACCTCTGGTGGAGGAATGAGCAGACCATCCATTGTATTTCCCCAATCTCATTTGATACAAATGAATTTGATGTACTAAAGCAAATATATCAGAGAAGTAATAAAAAAACAAGCTGCCCTTTGCCAAAGAGCGTTGGCAAAGGACACCAGTAAAGAAACCGGGTTAGTTATCAAGCGAGGTAGTTGTAGTCAAGGCTATATAATGCTCGGCGTGTGGCTCCGCCCCGTGGGCAAATCAAGGTAGTAGTGAAGAAAGAGTGAGGATTGGGTGCTTATCAATGAGATCGCTTCTAATTGCGTTTTATCGATTTCATTGTTGAAAATAAGCAAGCTATCTGATAGAATATGGAATATCCAACGATTGAGAATGACTCCCAATTGTTCAATAGCTTTTATTGTACTATTTAGCTGATTGGTAATGAATGATTACCAGGGACATCTTTAGATGGTTACGTGTAAAAAATCTACTCACGCATGGCATCTCCTCTTCTTTGCCATTCTGCTCAGCACACCCTTGTTATTTGCCAATTCACAGACAGTCAGTGCAGCGTCCAGGCTTAGTGGCTATAAACTTACAGTTACGGCTACCAATTCAGCGTTTGATTTTGGGAACAGTGGACAATGGTTGACAGGTAGGCTGACCGTGCCAGCCAATTCCACCGAGACATTAGATATAGGCGGTGGACAACCAAACATCTACTATTTTTTTCAAATCAACGGCCAACAAAATTTTGGATCAGGGATGGTTATCGAAGGATATTCATCTACTACCGTGCAGTTTCAGATGCAATTGCCTTTGAAGTTTGCGATTGGCACATACACCATCAAGGCGGGTTTTGTTAGCACCCTCTACTCAACGACCATCTATAGCACTCCAATGACGCTAAGGGTCAATAGGATTACTCCTAGCTATATAGCTTCCATTCTAGATGACTCCGCAGATCATGAATTCTGGCCAGCGGGCCAACCCTATGCAATGGGAGTCAGTTTATCTATCACCTATGATGAACGGGGCGCGAGCAATTGGAAAAACGGCACTTATACCCTTACATTTACTG
Source organism: Ktedonobacteraceae bacterium (assembly GCA_034437695.1). Lineage (GTDB taxonomy): Bacteria > Chloroflexota > Ktedonobacteria > Ktedonobacterales > Ktedonobacteraceae > Paraktedonobacter. Next base: position 2,840 of record DAOTTJ010000142.1, on the reverse strand, counting down.
GACCACAAAATGCGACCTATACCAATCTTGCGCTGGATAGCTCTGGGAACATTAACTTTACTTTCCCCTCGAAAAAAGGAGACTACACATTTAAACTAACGTTTAATGGCACCAGTGAAGTATATCCTGTTTCCGAGATAGGGACGACGAAAATCACCGATGCGAAACCAATTAGTATCAAGCTCTATTCAACGCCGACAACCACCATTGGGGGAACAAAGATGCTCTACTATGTGGTTGTGAGCGGCATTGCAGGTTATCCCCCGCCAACTGGTCAGATCCTTTTTAGCGTAATATATGCTCAATCTAACCTTATTCCCCTTGCTGCGGATGGTACAGTACTTGTATCTATTACCTGGACAAATGTAATGCAAAATTATTTAAGTATCACTTATTACGGTGACTACAACTATGCCATAAAGTGGTATGTCAGAGTTCCAATCACAAATTCTCCCGTTCCGACCAACGGAGGCACCAGACCGACGGCATCGCCAGCCGCAAATGTCACTCTGTCAAATACTCCCACAGTAGCAGAGACGCCAGCAGCGACAGCAGCAAAGACAGCAGTACCGACAAACACTGCCACTACAGCAACGCCAACCCAGATCATTGCCCTCAAGGGTAACAAGACGCTCACTCCAGGTACGCAAACACATATCAATCCTATCGACATGAAAAAAGGACCTGGAAGCTCGGGTACCTGGGCTTTGTGGGCAGCGGCGGCGCTTGTCTTGTGTGCCTGTGTACCTGGGATCTTTTTCTTACGTAGGCGCAGATTGCGAGGTAATAAACAGAATCCTCCGCCCTCTCTTTCTAATGGCTCCAGGGCAAGTTAAGTGATGGCGTGACGCATTGTTGACTGCTAAGTGACTTCTACCTGTTCTGGTCGGTCCGGCTTTGCGCCTCTATACTTTAAGTTAAAGCCGATAAAAGGATCTTTTTCTCTCTCAGAGATAGCTTTTAAGAGAAACTATAGGTAAGGAGGCGCAGATGCACAGTTTTGCAGACAGGCTGCGAGGTTTTCGCGCAGGCAACAAACTTCGCAGCCTGTTCTTACTTCTATGTATGGCGATCGTGACGATCGGTAGCCTTTTTGTGGGTATCGAAATCATCCATGCATCGTCTTATTGCCAGGTGAACTACACGGTGACCAGTCAGTGGCCCGGTGGTTTTGGTGGGAATATTGTTGTCCAGAATACTAGCGGTTCCGCGTGGTCGAGCTGGAGTCTGGCGTTTGCCTTTCCAGCTAGCGGTCAGACGGTCACGCAGGGATGGAGCGGTGTATTCACGCAGTCGGGTCAGAACGTGACCGTAGTCAATGCCAGTTGGAATGGCAGCGTGGCCGCCAATAGCTCGGTCAATCCGGGCTTTAACGGATCGTGGACGAGCAGCAATCCGGTGCCAACCAGTTTCACGGTCAATGGCAATGCGTGTAACGGGTCGAGCACAAGCACACCGACGCCCGGCACGACGCCAACTCCAACCCCGACCAAAGGCGTGACGCCGACGCCAACTCCGACCAGAGGTGTAACACCAACGCCTACGCCCGGCGTGACGCCGACGCCTACGCCCGGTGTGACGCCAACGCCTACGCCGACCGGGAGCGAGCCTAATATCGATCGTTACTTTGCGCCTGGCACCTCGGTCTCGACGATGATCTCGGTGGCCAGCGGTCTGACTCAGCAGCAGGTGAAAGTGCTGATCGAGCAGCAGGTGCAGGAGTATTGGAGCGTCATTCAGAGCACCTTCGGTTTCTCTAGTCTAACAAACGCGTACGGCTTCTTCCTGGGTCAGGCCACGCGTGAGTCGACCTTGCAAGGGGGACTTGAGACGGGCGGGACGACGCTCGGTTCTGGCACGTCTGGTAGCGGGGCCTCGGGGCATTCGTATGGTCCATTGCAGGCTGCCGAGACGGCGTATCTCAACACCAACGCGGGCTATCAGACCGAGTACGATGTGCCGCAGATCTATCAGTATGACCTGGTACCTGCGAACTTCTACGACATTGGCATCTCGATCCACATGGGTATCCGGCACCTGATCCATTTCGCGCACCTCGCACAAGCGGCGGGCGAGACTGGGGTCAACGTCGTCAGGTATGGTCTGGCGGGCTATAACACCGGCCAGGTGACCAATTCGGGCGTGCTGACCTCATATTCGGACGAGATCGGTTCACTGGCTGGCTGGTACATCACCAACGGTCACCTGTACGATACGGCCTGGACGTGGACGGGCGACCCGCGAGTCAACCGCAGCAATCCGTGGGGCTGGTATCCGTAAAGATAACCGACACCTATTATAAGGAACGAAGCGCGGGTGTGGAATGAATAATCAGTTATTCAGCCCACGCCCGCGCTTCGCACATTATTTCTGTTGAGAGGTTCGCACGCAAAGACTGCTAGCCATCTTTTACGCTGGTTTCCGTCCACTCACCACAAAACCACCTACTCGCGCAAAAAAGTGTTGTTCTTGTTCTGTCTGCTCCAGCGCCTTCCAGAAGCTGGTCAGTTCTTCTCCTGAGAGATCAGCAAAAAATGGCCAGGTGCCGTGAAGACACGGCGCGGCGTTATGTTGTGAGCAAATCCGGCACAAAGATGTCTGCGCAGGTTAGCCGACGCTTTGAGAGGCCTTGTTCGAAGTGATAGCGCAAGAAGGTGTCGACGCCGTCGAACTTCACCGTGCTATCGAACAACGCACGTACGCGGTCATACTGATAGCACCCAACCTTGAGTTTAAGATTACTCATGACAGAATTCCTCCATTGATCACGAGGAACTGACTCGCGTAGAGTTAGTTAGCCATTGGGATGCGCGTTAAATGCGAGATTGTTAAAAGCATAG
>DAOTTJ010000141.1:0-7633 GCA_034437695.1 Ktedonobacteraceae bacterium | reverse complement strand
GCGAAACCGAGATCTCCATCGAAGCCCTGCAAGCAACCGTCCAGGCCCAAGTGGAACTGGCGCATGATCACTATCTTGGCCCTGAACATCGCCAGGATAAGCTCTACGCATGCATCGAGATCAGTGTGCGTACCCGCACTCCCAACCTGCGAGCCATCCTGAGCGCCCTCTGGGTCTTCCACGCACCCTTCCTGGCCCAAACAGCGGTCGCGGTCCTTGATCCCGACGCCAACGACAGCGAAGACCAGCCCTCGTCCGTACACACCGCTCTGCACCACCTCTGGCAGCGTGGCCTGCTGACTCGGCAGACCATCACGCTGCGCGATGGCTCGTGGCATCTCTACGCCCTGTTACCTACGACACGTCCCTATGTGGAACAGATGGAACAGGCCCACGAGCAGGCAGCATTGCTGACGCGTTTTGGGCAGGCATGTTTCACGCTGATCCAGTGGCTTTACGACGAACTCGATCGGAGAGCCAGTGCCAGTGCGCTGGCCCAGTGGATGCGCGTCGACCTGGATCGAGGGTGGCAATCGGTTGCGCAGGACGATATGGCTCGCTATCTTCAGCGTTGGGGATGGATTCTCTCCCGACTGGGCAGTGCCTTCCTGGGTCAAGAGCGTTTAGAACAGGCTCTGGAGTACGCGCAGGAAAGCAATCGTCCTCTCTTTGCGTCTGTTCTCTCGACGCTGGCGCTCGTCTATAGCCGAACGGGAGAGCCGAAGCGAGCGCGGGAGTTGTACGAGCAGGCGTTAGCGATCAACCGGGAGGTAGGAGATCGGGCAGGAGAGGCGACGACGCTCAACAATCTGGCGCTCGTCTATAGCCAAACGGGAGAGCCGAAGCGAGCGCGGGAGTTGTACGAGCAGGCCTTACCGATCCTGAGAGACGTGGGAGATCGCGCAGGAGAGGCGACGACGCTCAACAATCTGGCTTGGCTCTGTCAAACGATGCAGCGCTATCCCGAAGCGCTCGACGCGTTTGATGCGTCGCTCCTTCTTGAACGGGAGGTGTCTCATCTCCCTGGAGAGATTGCTGGTCTTGTGGGGCGGGCATGGGTGCTGTACCAGCATCTTGGTCGTCCTGATGATGCCCTGCGTTCCATGGAGCACGCTCAGCACATCTTTCGCTCAACCGATCTGCCATATGATGCAGCAGGAAATACCATCGATGATCTTGAGCGGCTCCATGCGAAGATGCGCCGTGGTGAGCCGTTGGAAGAAAACCAGCGCACGGCAATGCTTCCGGCTACCTTCTTGCAGCAGCTTTTGGCACAGACGATTGTCGTCCTTGCTCTTCCCCCTGAGCAGCGGTCAGTGTGGATAGAGCAGGTACGCCAATGGCTGGCTCATGCCAGCGCCCAGGGAGGCGACTGGCAACAAGAAGCCGAACTCTTTACCGCCTTGCTCGCCATGTTGGAGGGCCAGGACGGTCTGCTCCCTGCCGACCATCCCTATGCCTCCGTCTGTGCAGCCATTCGCGCCGGACATCTCCCGGATGAAGCAGCATCGTCGCTTGCTTCCGACGATTTCAGGCAGGCCATTCGTGAATATCTTACGACGAGCGATTGGCCTGCCGCCCAGCGCATTGTCGAAGCCCGCCAGGAGTTGCTCTTTCGGCCTGAGGTGGCGGAGATCTTTCAGCAGAACATCGCTCAGGCGCAAGCCACAGGCGAGGAGCGTCTGGTCGTACAACTGGAACTGCGCCTCGCAATCTTGCTGGCTTGCCAGCGCGACGGGATTGCTTCCACCTTCGCGAAGCTGCTGACGCAGGCGGAGCAGGAGCCTCCGTTATCGTAACGACCAAAAGGAGTCTCTCATGACCAGGATCGTGTTCGTACACACGTCAGCCAGCGCGACGTTGGCCGACGCACTACGCCAGGAACTGTGTGCCAAAGGCTATATCGTCCCGGACCATCCCCTGCTCAATGCCCAGGTGGGGTCTCGGCAGCGCGAGCGAGCGATCGTTGGGTGTGCGGCGGTCGTTGTGTTCTGGGAACAGAGCGTAGCCGCAGCATGGGAGGCCGTCGTTCTGCCCACGGTGCAGCGTTTCCCGAAACCGCTCTTTCCAATCGTACTTGATGCCACCCCCTTGCCGCAGGAACTGGCGGCGTTGCCCACCCTTGCAGGACAACTCACTGTCGGTCCGACCGTTGCCGCACTGGTCGGGTTGCCTGGCTTTCCCTCTGCCCGTAGCGTCGACCCGCTCCAGATCCTCTACGAAGAGGCCACCGACGAGATCATTCGCATCGAGCGGGCCGCCATCGAACGAGCCGCCAGCATGCTCCCCAACGCGCAGCAGCGTGATGCCGTGGTGGCATTGCTGACCTACCTGGCTGCGCATGATCCGCTCTCCACCATGCAGACCCTGGCGAACAAGGTTCTCCTGGACGATGCTCGTCAGCGCGTTCCAGTGCCACCCTTTGCACCTGCCGAGGCTCCCCACATCGTCGGAGGAACCTGCGTGAACGGCCATGTTTCCTACTACGATGCACGCGTCGTCTGCCAGGACTATCGGCCTGTCGCTTATGGCGACACCCAAGAGCACGATGAACTCATCGTTCCCTGTCGCGAAGCCGGATGTCGTCAGAAAGTGGTGCTCCACGTGCATTGTCGAGCGATCTCATGAGGAACCAGAACCAGGGCCATGATCAGGTTGAGGTTCAGCCCTTCCGCGAACCCTCAGAGGACGCGCAGGAGCTCCTCACCTTCTTTACCGAGATCGAGCGCAAGCAGATCGACTTCCTCAACGAGTCAGGCAAGAGCCTGGTCGAGCGCATCTCGACCTTTCTCGCCCTCTTGCTCGGTGCCTCGGTGCTCAGCAATACCTTTCCCGCGACCTACCTGAAAGGCGATGTGTTGGCCAGAGTCTGTATCATTGTCGCCTTAGGAGCCTACCTCTGCGCAATGGGGGCAGCGCTGTGGGCCATCCAACCACGTTTCTATCGCCGGTCTCTCTACAACACCAGCGAACTGGGTCGCGAACGCGAGCGCATCACCCGCCAGAAGATGCGCTGGCTGCGTCTCGCAGGCATCTTCTTCCTGGGTGGCTCCATCTTTCTCGCAGCGTTGATTGTCAATCTGGTCTGGAAGATGACACAGTAGAAGATTGAGAAAAATGGAGGATCGGGTAGCGGATCATCTTAACTCGTTGCTCACTGGAACAGTCGTTGAACACCTTCTGCATCCTGGAGTGCCTGGCACTCCAGGAAGCGTTGCAGGGCTTGTTCCAGGTAAGTGCGCCCGCGCCGATACTGTGTGTCGTCTATAGGATGCTGGTGCATTAAAACAGTGCCATAGTTCCGCAGCGCCCGAGCATATTCTAAACGCATACCATAGTGCTGAAGGTGGTCAAGAGCCTGACCAAACTGCGTCTCACCTTCTTCACGCTCACCACTTGCGGTTAAAATCGTTCCGAGAAGATGTTGCGCCCGTGCTTCTAGCCAGACCAATTCATATTTCTGAGCCGCAGCCAGAGCAAGTCTCGCTTGTTGTTGCGCTTCACCAAATGCTCCTAATAGCCAGAAAACCTCTGTTTGGGTGACTTGTTCTTCGACACGTGTTTCTGTATCACGCTCCTCAAACGTATGCGTGTGCTGAAGCGCAGAAAGGGCTTTCTTTAAGAAATGGGTTCGGACGGTTTCTTTTTGGTGAGTACGTGCCTGAGCAATGCGTAGATGACTGAGCACAACCAATGCAAAATCTGTACAAAGAGGCAGATGCCAGGTGTGACTCATTTTCAGTGCATGAAGAAGCAAGCGCACCGCCTGATCTAATTTCCCTTGCTCCACCAGAATCATTGCTAGATAACTGTGAAGCAAGCTCATATAGAGGCGTTCCTGAACCTGTTCGAGAGCGGCTAGTGCTTTCCGGCACCAGGTTTCTGCCTCTGCTAAATTTCCTAAGCGTATCGCTACAACGCCTAAATTTCCCGCTGCAATAGAGATGACCGCTGCAAAGCCGATTTCTTGTGCCAGGATATAGGAACGCATGAAGAGCGGTTGGGCAAGTGCATATTCTGCTTTGCGCAGATAGAGATCTGCCAGGTTACAGCAGACATTTACAAGTTCGGTTTTGCTCTCGTAGCGTTCAAAAATGGCTAACGCCTGCGTGAAGTGATCGAATCCTTCGATGTTTTGCCCAAGATTGACTTCAATCATGGCGAGCAGATTATAGATCCGCCCGAGATCCACAGGATCACCTTGAAGGATACGCTGTGCTAGTGTAGCATGGGGATAATGACTGCGTTCCTCGGTCTGGGGAGAACGCAGAAGAAACCCCTGTAAGCTTGCCCTGGCCAGTTCCAGTGCTTCGAGGAACTGTCCGTTGCCTCGATAAGTATAACTTTGCTCAAAACGGAGTCTTGCCCAGGCAGGTCCGCCTTCTCTCTCCCTGAGGGTTAATGCTGCTTCTCCATGTCTTAAACATTCGAGTGCTTGGTGGTACTTCCCTATGTGGCGCCATGTTTTTCCAATCAAGCACCAGAGCACCGTACGGTACTGGGCTTCCTGTTGTGCTGTGTTCGTGCTCAAATATGATTGTTTGCCATGGAGGTCTAAGACTTGTTCATAGAAGTGGCGAGCCTCGTCGAACTGGCCAAGAATGAGCGTACACTCTCCCATGTTTTCTAACAGGTACAGAAATTGCATAACATCACCAGCATTAGCATCGTCAGGTAGTATGTTCATATGGTGAAGTGCCATGCGATAGTGCTTCTCTGCCTCTGGATACGCGGCAAGCTTATAGGCATAATCGCCTGCAAGAGTTGCGTAATGAACCAGAAGCGAGGGATTGGTACCTCCCCTGACCAGATGATAGACAATGGCTGCCGCTTCCTCCTCTTTCCGGCTCTCTTGTAAGACGCGTGCTGCCCGACGATGAAAACTGGCCCGACGTGTGGCGGATACACGCTCGTACAGATAGCTGGCCAGAAGGGGATGCCAGAAATGGTAATGGATCTGTGCGCCACGACTCTCTTCGGTCAAGAGTCCCAGGCGCATGGCTTCTTCGAGCTGCGTGAGCAGAAGGTCTTCGTCGACAAGTATATCTCCGGTGGTGAGCATCCCTCGCAAGAGATCGAGCGCGAAGGCATTGCCAAATACTGCGGCACAACTGACCATCTTCTGGCTCTCGGGGCTGAGCAAGGCGATGTGTTGCTCAAATACGCTCGCAATGGCGGGAGGCAAGACTTTGCGTGTTGAGGCATCATCAAGTGGGTGCGTTTCCTGTGAATCGTCACTGGAAGAGGCAAAACGCGCCAGTTCTTCGGCGAACAAGGGGTTGCCTGCAGCCTGACGTTGAATGCGATGGGCAATGGGTGCCGGCAGATGGGCAACGAAGTGACCAATCTGCTCATCGGTGAGTGAGGGAAGCACTATTTTCGTGAGCAGCGATTGCTGTTGGAAGGAACGAAAAAGCGAATGTAACGGATGTGTTTCTGTGATCTCTGGTTCACGACACGTTCCAAGCAAGAGCACACGCTGATGGGTGAGGGTTCGGACGAGATAGCCGATCAGATTGCAACTAGCACTATCGGCCCAGTGAAGATCATCGAAGACCAGGAGCAAAGGAGAAGACAAGCTCATGGTGGTCAAGATGGCCCGCAATGCATCCCAGATACGAAATTGTCTGTGCTCGTGGGTATCATCGAGAGGAGGAGATGAAGAGAAAGGCATCCTCTCTGCGAGTTCTGGGAGCAGCACGAGAAGCGCCTGGTACTGTTCAGGATGTTGCGTTATGTCTTGCCAGGGCCATGAGGGGGAGGGAAGCGCATGGCGTAGCAGGTCAATCCACAGGCGGTAGGGCATCTGTTGTTCATGGAGATGAGCGCGTCCCCATAGGACAGTCCACCCCTGGTGTTGTGCCTCACGACTCACTTCTTCTGCTAGACGTGTTTTCCCGATTCCAGCGTCTCCCAGTAAAGAGAGATAAGGCCGATACGAATCTGTCTGTGTCACCGCATCTGCTGGGGGTTCTTGTCTCTCCTGGAGCAGATGATGGATAAGTAGGAGTTCGCGCTCGCGTCCAATCAGTGCATGCTGTGGCGTTCGACTCAAGACAGGTGGAGGTGGGGGTGGGAAGGAACGTCGAGTCTCCTTGTGGTTCACGGTTGGTTGCCCCCCGTCCTGAACGGCTCGTTGGAACGCTATCACAAAAGCTTCAACGGAAGGAAAACGATGATATGGTTCCTTGGCGAGCGCCTGAAAGACGACCGCCTCAAGTGCGGGCGAAAGGTCGGTGCGGGTGGTTCGAAGTGATGGTGGCGTAGTTGTCAGATGGTGCAAGAGGATCTGCTGAGCAGACCCGTGAAAGGGAAGCATTCCCATGAGCCATTGATAGAGAACGATCCCCAGTGCATATTGATCGCTGGCGAGGCATGGTTTCCCTCGCAATTGCTCCGGTGCCATATAGGCCAGGGTTCCAGCGATCCTGGCGGGTTCTGACAGCGCAGAGCCAGGTGCAGTCATCGCTAAACCAAAATCGCTGAGCAACACCTCTTGATGTCCATTCAAGAGCATATTCTCTGGTTTGATATCACGATGGATGATCTGTCGTTGATGAGCATAGTGGAGAGCGGAACCAATCTGTGTCATGTAGGAAACCACTGTCTCCAGAGGGAGGGGTGTGGCGGTTGGATGATGCTGGCGGAGCGAGCCATGAGGGGCATAATCCATCACGAGAAAGGGCGTCGTTTCCTGCAAGCCAAAATCGAGTACCCGAACGATATGGGGATGAACCAGGTGGGCAATCGTTCTCGCTTCAGCACGAAAGGCTGCGCTCGCTTCTGGTTGGACTTCAACGTTGAGGACTTTGATGGCCGCCTGTGTTCCTAAATAGAGATGTTCTCCCAGGTACACGGTCGCAAACCCGCCGGTACCGACGAGACGTAGCAAACGGTAATGGCCAAAGGATTGTCCCAAAGGATTGGTCACGGCTTCTGCTCCTCAGAAAGACACATGTGTTCAGAAAGTCATCATGCATGGAAGGGTCGTTTGGCTTCAGATCTTTGTGAAAAATGATAGATGATATGGCGGCATCTGTTCGTCCCTTTCCAGTGTAGGAACCTTTGATCACTCTGTCAAGCGACGAGAAAAACAGTTGCTCAAGCTGACGTGAGGGAATGCATTTCTGGCTTCCATTCAAAATTGCTGCAACGTTGCTACATAGGTTGCTACAGAATGCAATGAGAGAGCCTGTGAAGACGCTTCACAGGCTCTCTCATATGGTGGAGATGGGGGAGAGTTGAACTCTTTCCTAGCTATTTTTCAGTTGGCTCCTTAGGCTGTCTCATAGAGGTGTGCGTTGCTCTCCCCGAGAATTCTTGTCTAACAGAACCAATGGTTTATGATCGGTGTCAGTTGGCTGAACTGACAATTAAACTGACACAAAGAAAAGCACCTGTACGCTTTTGACAGATGCTTTGTAGTTCTTGGCAATATTGCATAGATGTTAGTTTTGTGGTGTTGAGAGCAAGGTGATGATCTGGTCTAGTTTAACGTCCATACTGTTGAGTCGGTTGTCTATTGTCGCTAGTCGACTATCTACAGTTGCCAGTCGGTTATCCATTGTTGCTAAACGTTCTTTGACATCCTGTATATTTCGTGTGTGGTTGTCTAATTTAATAGTGACTTCCC
>DAOTTJ010000140.1:0-5094 GCA_034437695.1 Ktedonobacteraceae bacterium | reverse complement strand
AAGGCGTAGATACATATGTATCTACGCCTTCAGTGCGCTTTGCCGCATATATTTTAAAATAAATCTTTTTATGCCACTATATGGTATAATACGGAGAAAGTGAGTAACGAGTCGTAACAGGGGGATTGCAATGGAGCCGGTACCTGACCTCGCACGTACCCTTTACTGTGGAGATAATCTGACTATACTACGTACACATCTGGCGTCTGAAAGCATCGACCTCATCTATCTTGACCCGCCTTTTTATTCGCAGCGGACCCACCAGGCGCTTTTAAGGCAGACTGCGAATAGCCCGCTCAGGTATGCCAGGACGCCAGCTTTTGTCGATATCTGGCATTGGAGTCCAGCCCTCGAACTCTTCTATGCAGAATTTTTGGCTACTGCGCCGGGACGCCTGGGGCGCACGATGAGCGCGTTGGGGAAGATCCTGGGGACCGGTTCTTTGCTGGCGTACCTGTTAATGATTGCGGTGCGGCTTGTGGAATTGCACCGCGTGCTCAAGCCGCAGGGCAGCGTTTATCTGCACTGTGGTCCGTTGGCCAGCCACTATTTAAAGATTTTGCTCGACGCAGTCTTTGGTCCAGAACATTTTCGCAATGAGATCATCTGGAGCTATAAAACGGGTGGGGCCTCGCAGCGGCATTTTGCACGTAAGCACGATCTGATCTTTTTTTATTCGAAAAGCGATACATATAACTTCTATGCGTTGAAAGAAAAATCGTACATGATGCATCGCTATGGATTTAAAAAGAGCATATTTTTGCAGGATGCGCGAGGAGCATACACCTGGGTGTATATGAAGGATGTATGGGAATTGCCCGCGTTGGGAGCGGCTGATAAACAGCGTCTTGGTTATCCGACGCAGAAGCCCGAGGTCTTGCTGGAGCGGATTATCCAGGCCAGCAGCAAGGAAGGGGAGATTGTGCTGGACCCATTCTGTGGGAGTGGGACGACGCTGGCGGTCGCGCAGCGTCTGGGGCGTGGTTGGTTGGGGATCGAGAGCCGTTATCTGGGCATCGCCTATCAGCGCTATCGTCTGGCGACAGCGTTTCCCGATCTGCACTATAGCGTCGTTGGTGGACCTACGACGCTGGAAGAGGCTCGCAGTCTGGCCCAGACAGACGTAGTGCGTTTCCGCTGGTGGACGCTTTCGCTGGTCAGTGCCAGGCCGCTTGGTGGAGCAGAGCGCGGGGTACCTCTGATGTATGGCCAGCTTCCAGACACCGCTGCGGTGTGGTCGCGTTACCTGGTCTTTGTGATAGTCGAAGAGGCCGAGATCGCCGCTTTGCAGAATCTCCCCGCGCAGACCCTGGCTCGCGTACCTGGCTTGCTGGTGATTACTCTGGAACCGCTGACTCGTCAACCGGTCTTTGCGGAGGGAAGTGGCACCAAGTTCACCGGTATCTTGCAGGTTGTGACGATCGCCGAGCTGCTGCAAAGGTCTGAAGAAAGGGAGAGACACGAGTTTAACTAATCATGGGGAGTGAGGTAGATATGTCCCCGACAGGAATTGAACCTGCGCACCCGGTTCCGGAGACCGGTGCTCTATCCACTGAGCTACGAGGACTTCATGGAAGATGATATCATATCTGTCAACCTGTTTCAACCTTTGCAGGTTGTGTGGCCCCCGCAGCGGGACCTGGCAGAGGGACACCCTCTGCACTCCTGTTTTGCCTGTTTTGCCGGAGCCAAAACAGGCAAAACAAAAGAAAAAGTGTATTGGGGAGACCCCAAACCGCAGCAAAGGGCTGCCGCCCTCTGCACTCCTGCCTCACTTTATGTCTATGGTTCACCCCCAATCTATAAATTACCCGTTTGTTGTCAGTTGCTGGATGTGCCTCCGAAAAGGATCTGCTCAATCGAGTGGGAAAGCTCGATGATATCGATGCTGGCCAGGTTGCTCTGAATAATGATCGTCACATGGTCATCGATGTAGAGGCCATTAAAGTTGCGAAAACCATCGATCACTCCATCGTGCCAGATCAGTTGGTGTCCCTGCACTGGTGCCTGGCTGATAAACCAGCCATACCCATACTGTGAGCCGGGAAAGAGGTTTGCTGTCACATAGGGTGTGAAGATCTGCTTCATGATCTGGGGCGAAACCAGCTTGTTGGTTACCAGCGCCTGGTCCCAGCGATAGAGGTCGGTGACAGTTGAGTAGAGCAGACCAGAACCGTTGAGGAAATCCCATTCCGATGAGAGTTGCCAGCCCAATTGATCGCTCTCGCTCTGCCAGCTATCGTAGCCGATGGCGCAGGAGGAATTGGCGTAATAAGCGGTCGCGTCAAAGCTGGTTTCATTCATATGCAGTGGATCGAGGATCTGCTGTTGTACGAACTGGTCGTAGGGCATGCCTGACACCAGTTGGACAACGTAGGCCAGGATCTCGTAACAGACACTGCAATACCCAAATTCAGTGCCTGGCGGGAAGGCCAGGGAAGCGTTATCGAAGATGGTCAGCCAGCCCTGGGGTGAACCGTAGGGAAGTGGGGAGTCGTCCAGTTCAGGAATGCCCGAAGTATGCGTCAGCACCTGTTGGACGGTAACTGGCTGCCAGGGAGCAGGACAACTGGCAACATAGTTGCAGATAGGGTTGGTTACCTGCAATTTCCCCTGCTGTTGCAGGATCAAAATGGACATGGCAGTAAATTCTTTGGTCACAGAACCCAGAAAATAGCGTGTGTCAGGAGTATTTGGAGCCTGCGTTTCCCAATTGGCCGTGCTATAGCCTTTTGCCAGGATGGTTTGACCATCGCGTGCGACCAGGACCGAGCCGCTGAATTGCTGTGCGTTGACCTGCCCGGTGAGCAATGCATCAATTTGTGTGGCAGACGCTGCGTTGGCTGAGGTAAGCGTGGGCGAGGCGGCTGGCGTGGGTGAGACGGTTGGCGTAGGTGGGACGGTTGGCGTAGGTGACAGGCTGGGAGAATGCGATAGGTTCTTCATAGTAGCCTGGTGATTTTTGAGCGCGTAGAGAAGCAGCGGGGTGACAATCGATCCCAGGAGGGCAACGAGCAACGCGATAAGAAGCGGCCGTTGCCAGGCTCTCTGTTTAGGACGCACCGTTTTGAGCGGGACGGTTGGTAGTTCTGATTGATCTGAAGGAAAGGGTGGTCGAGTTTGCACTATAGATACATCTCCTCATGAGAAAACATGAAGCCCGTTTGCAACATGTTGGGAATGGGAAAAAAGCCCCTATGTTGTTTCATTAGCAGGCGAGGAAACGCGACAAATCGTTGCTGAGAACCAGAAACCCTTCTACTACCTACAACGCATCGTTCGGCAGAAAGGGTACATATGCGAAGAATGGATAACTCATTGTAACTGGAAGATAAGCACATTCCAGGCTGATCTAACAGGGTCAGGGCTATTTCATTCTCCACAAGCCTTTGGCTTGCGACCCGATCATTTGTTCAGGGAGAAGGGGCCACACGTCGAGCATTGAATAGCCCTGTAACAGGGTAGCCTCCATTGAGTGTAGCCCTGGGGTAGCGGGCTGTGGGCCATCGCATGGTCGATTCTGAGCATATTACCGATTTTTGGAGTCACAGTAAGAAGAGATAAGTGGAGCGCTGAGCGTGTGTTATCTAATGCGCGGCGAGCGTCCTCTATAGCAAGTGGAGCAAGATTGGAGACGTTTTTTCGAGTTCGCATACTATGCTTCTCATGAATGTCGATTCTTTCATCGGAGAAAAAGCAAATGCGAGAGAACCCGATCTTCTTCACAACCGAAAGGAGTTTTTTAATGAACGAACCCGTCACTACCATTGACCCAGAATATAGTGACCCGAACGCTGTACCCACTGCCTGGGAGGAGACGCGGCACCTGCTTGAAACCGCCGAACTGTTCTGGATCGTCACTGTGCGGACCGATGGTCGCCCCCATGTTACTCCGCTCGTTGCAGTGTGGCTCGACGGATCTCTCCACTTCTGTACCTCCGAAACCGAGCAGAAAGCCGCGAACCTTCGTAAGAACCCGCATGTGATTCTGGCGGTTGGCAGCATTCACTGGAACGCAGGGATCGACATCGCCGTTGAGGGCGACGCCGTCCAGGTCACGGACGAAGACCAACTCGAACGCCTGGCCTCAGCGTGGGCCATCAAGTGGGACGGGCGATGGGAATACGAGGTGCGCGACAGTGCCTTTCACAACGAAGGGATGACGATCCCAGTGTTCTCGGTCACGCCCACCAGGATCTTCGCGTTTGCTGAGGGACCCTGCTTCGGCCAAACGCGCCACCAGTTCTGATCTGTTGCCAGGGTCGGGGCTTGCTTGCTATGGGATGGCGACGGGGATGGCTGTGCTTTCTTCCTCATGGACGCCGCTCCGCCAGGGTGGTCCATGCTTGGTGAAATCGCTGGAAGAAGGCCAGACCTCTGTGACTTCAAACTCGTTGGGACCTTTTCGTGTCTGCTCATCAGGGACAATTGGAAGTCAACGCGGGCGACGATCAGACTTTCGGCGCTCTCAAAGACAGAGCTACGATGTCGTCCGGTGTGATCGATCCAGTTCGCTTTCCACCGCATGAGTGCCTCCTCCTTTCTATGCGGACTACAATGTATGCAGGAGCAGATCGCGCTCGGTCTGCCAGTCGAGCACCGAGGCGAGGTCCGAGCGCAGGGCTGCCAGCATGGCAGCGCGTTCCTCGGCAGGGGGCATCAGGCTGGTCTGCCAGACCAACTGCATCTGCACGTACTCCGGTTGCTCCTGGCGTTGCATAATTGCGCGGGCGGTGGTGCCTGGAAAACAGTGAGTGCCTTGCCGGGCGATGGTATGCAGGAGTTGCTCGAAGGCCAGTTGTTATCCTGGTCGAAGCTGGACCGTAATCAGCGTCAGGCACTGCTCGGTCGTCTCGGCTGGTTGGTGCCAGCGCAGGACGCGGTGTGGGCGTCCTACGGCGAGTGGATGTGCGGCGAGGTGGCGAACGTTCGCCGCGTCGAGCCAGATGCGACCATGTTCGCGCCGTGGAGTCAGTCTGCCGGACCTCAGATATCCCCGGATACAACGTGTAGAGACGCCTATCAACGCGGCGGCCTCCTCAACCGAGAGCCAGGCCGGTTAAACGACCTGATGAGATGTTGTCTGCATAACAG
>DAOTTJ010000139.1:0-50874 GCA_034437695.1 Ktedonobacteraceae bacterium | reverse complement strand
GCGGCCATCAGGTCGGGGAAAAGTTCGGGCGTGCAGGCGAAGGAGGCGACGCCCATGTTGGCTAGCTCCTGTGCGTTGCGGTGATCGTAACTCGGCGCTCCCGAGTCGTTGAGCGCCAGCAGACAAACTACCTGCACTCCACTGGCGACCAGTTCAGCGGCCCGCCGCAGCATGTGCTCGCGGTCGCCTCCTTCGTAGAGGTCGGTGATCAGTACCAGGATGGTCTGGGCTGGACGCGTGATAACCTGCTGACAATACCCGAGCGCCCGGTCGATGTCGGTCCCTCCACCGAGCTGGACGCCAAAGAGAATATCGACCGGGTCCTGCAAGTCTTCGGTCAGATCGACTACCTCGGTATCAAACACGACCATACGCGTGCTGACCGCCTTGACGGTGGACAACACTGCCCCAAAGATGCCCGAATAGACCACCGAGGTCCCCATCGAGCCGCTCTGGTCGACACAGAGGACGATGTCGCGCAATGAGCTGCGCTTGCGCCCGTGACCAATCAGCCGCTCGGCGATGATTGTGCCTCGCTCGGGCAGGTAGTTCTTGAGGTTGGCGCGAATGGTGCGATCCCAGTCGATCTCGTTGGGACGCGGTCGGTAGTTGCGCACTGCCCGGTTCAGACTGCCACGCACGGCCTGGACCATCGCGTTGGCCAGTTTGCGCTCCAACTCATCGACGACTTTGCGCACAACCATTCGCGCCGTCTCTTTGGTCTCTTCGGGTATGACATGACTGAGCGAGAGCAGGTTGACTACCAGGTGAACATCGGCCTCGATTGTCTCCAGGATCTCTGGCTGCGTCAGCATCTGCGTGAGGTTCAGACGCTCCAGGGCATCCCTCTGCATCAGTTGCACTACTGATTTTGGAAAGTAGGTGCGGATATCGCCCAACCAGCGCACTACGTTGGGCGACGAGGCTCCCAGACCACCACGACGATCGCCGCCGTAAAGCGCTTCCAGGGTTTTGTCCATCCCGCGATCAGCACCACTCAACTGACCTGCATCGCCTTCACCCGCGCTCATACATTCAGCCGCATCTTTTCCCAACAACAGACGCCAGCGCCGTAAACGCTCTTTTTCATCAATGTTCATCGTATGTTACTCCCAGCACGCGAGCGAGTACCGGCAAGACGCTGGCCGCCCGCTCGTGGTCGATCTCCGGTGTCTGCTCGCCCCGTTTCTTTGCCACAACGCCCGGACGCGAGTCGGACGCTAAGGCAACGACGACCTCGCCCATCATGCGCCTTTCGGGTCCGCTAAAATCGGCAAAGGAACGCCGCAGGATCGGCAAGAGTTCAATAAATTCATCGGCGCTCAGCTCGCTCAACCAGCGATCCAGCACGCGCCAGAGTCCCTCCTGGTGTAAGAGCAACTGCACACTCCCACGCAGTACACCCGTGATCCAGGCCGCCGCCTGGTCGGTCGGGACGACGGGAGAAAGGGCCAGACCAGCCAGGCGCTGCAATTCTTCGGGAGCAAGCAGATGCTGATCGAACAGCAGCCGACAGCAGCGACCGCGCACCAGTCCATGTACTCCTTCGCGGTTGGCCAGGTAACGCACGACACGCTGCCACTCCATCTGGAGATCCTCGCGGTTGAGCTTCTCCAGACCATCGTGAGCGTGGGCAATGCTCTCAACCATCTTGCCTGCGGCCTCGTTGTCCAGCGAGGAACACGCCCCCGGCAGACCGATCATGATGCGTTCGTACAGTCCTTCGATGACCGGCATCAGGCGTTCACTTTTGGTCTCGCGTACGTCACCATAGCGCACGATCTGCACCAGCGGCGGCAGCGCGTCCATCATGTGCTGCACGTCGGCGGCCAACGCCGCCTGGGTCTGCACGCCAATCAGGAGGTATTCAAGTGCCGCAGGCAGGTCAGCCAGCACTGCGCGGTCAAGCAATGCGGTTAGCTGCGGCAGACTCGTCGCTTCGTCGCTCAGGTGACAGACATAGCTGCTGGCCGCACCCTCTACGGTATTGCCCCAGATATTGGCCTCGATTAGCTTGACCGCAAACTCAACCTGCCACTGGAGACCCCAGGTTTCGCGAAAGGTTCCCATCTGCCGCTGCGTGCTGAGTTGTGGCTTGCCCCATTCGAGACCAAGCAAGCTCAACCGATGCAGGAGGCAACTGCGTGAGCGATCGGTCTCTTTGCGCAGATCCAGGTCCAGGGTCTCAACTGCGGTTGTCGGCTTGAGCTTGAGTCGCCGCTGCTGTTGTTCCAGATCGCGCAGCAGAGGCACTGCGGGCGTCTCCGGCGGAACCTCGCCCAACAGATCGCCGATCTCCAGGCGCTGGCGAATCAGGTTCATCGGCTCGGCGTTTCCGTGACAGAGGACGGTCAGAATCGCCTCGTGCATCTCCGCCAGACCCGGCGTGGCGAGGTCGCGCATGGCCGCCAGCGCATCTCCCAGGCGCACTGCCTCGATCACGCTGGCCGACGAGGCATCAAGTCCCTCTGCCCGCAACAGGTGCGCGGCGTGGGTCACCCAGCGCACCGATGCCAGGTCGGGCGCAGTCCAGATATGTTGATACCAACCGGGCGAAGTGACACCGGCACCGTAGCCGCTGCGATACGACAGACGCGAGTTGGTCCAGGGAATCCACGTGGCCGCGACCTTTACGCGCTTGAGTCCACTCAGGAGCGCGACATCGCCCTTTGTGCGTCCGACCGAGGCTTCGGTGAGAACGGGCGAGTGCCAGGCTCCGCACACCACAGCGATCTTTTGGAAGCCCTCGCGTTGCGCGGCGCGAATGGTCTGCCGCATATGCGCTTCGCGCTGCGCCTCGCGTCCACTCTTAGGCATTGGATCAACGCGCAGTGCGCTCATAGCCTCTAAAATCCCAGCAAAGAGATCGCGCATATCGCGCCGCTGCTCGATCTGGCGCTCCCACCACAGCTCGTAGTCGCTATAGCCCGCCGCTCGCGCCAGCAGGTCAAGCGGATCGTCAGTGCTGGCGGACTGCGCCTCTTCCTCGCTATCAGTAGCCCCTGCGCTCGTCCCAACCTGAGCCGAGGGACTGGCCTCGATATCGAGCGCAGGAGCCACGCTCACTTCTTCCTGATAGAGCTGCAAAGCCTGCGGCAGATCCATAAAACGCGCTGGAATGCCACGTCCAAGCGCATAGCTGATAGCCTGCCATTCGGGCGAGAAGATAGTAAAAGGGTAATACACAGCACGCGACGGAGTTTCAGGCGCGTAAATCAAGAGCGCGACGGGCGGCTTCATCCCTTCGGCGGCCAGCAGAGGAACTACCTCCTGCGCATCCGGTGGTCCTTCAACCAGGACAATATCAGGCTCCCACTGCTCCAGAGCCGCGCGTAGAGTCCGCGCACACCCTGGACCATGATGGCGAATGCCAAAGACGGAAACGCTCACTATACCATACCTCCTCGCAGGCTTTCACGCCTGTATACCTGACGTTTTTTTTGTATCAGAAGCGGGATGACTACACCCCGACGCTGGTCCGCAACCAGCCACCATCCACATTCATCCATCTATCTTGCCCGGTGTTTCCCTACACAAAAGACTATTCTTTTTACACTACCCTTTTACGGAAATGGCCCGGCATGAGTAACATACATGGCACTTCTCGCCTGCCCCTCGCTCTTTCCTGCTCATAGGAGTCACTAGATTGTCTAGTGTAACATTTTGGTGGTCTGAGTGTTGTTCTGTGTGAGACGTCTCAAATATGTATAAATGGGGTAGAGATATGCACCCACGACCAGGGGATCAGAAGAGTAGCAAGGCACATCTTTCCTATGAAGGCAGCGCAGTAATCGCAGAATTATACCTCTCGAATGCACCTCAATTACTGACCTACCTGCACCATCATCTGTCCTCGTCGCATGATGCTGAAGACCTGCTGCTTGAGGTCTTTCTTGTCGCACTTGAACACAAACACGATCTGCTGCTGATGCTTGCTGATACGCGCAGGGCCATACACTCTCCCACCTGAATCCTGCCACCCATACACCTCTCTGGCAGTTTCACATGCCAGTCCCAGCCGACGTGGAGAATATCAGTGAGTGGAGACAGGTGGTCCAGGACGTTTACTATACACTTGGAACGGGGAGTGATGGCTGTTACCTGATGCTATACTACTGCTGATGGATCATTGCGTTGGAAGCTGAAAGTACCCTATGAAGGAGTGGATCAGACTCTGACAGGATCTGGGCCGATTATCGCCAATGGTGTCCTGTACCTCTCGATAGCATCAATGATGCATGGATATAGTGATGTCTCCGCGTTCGATGCTTCCAGCGGAAAGGTCTTGTGGCGGCATCGTGTTGAGGGTACCGGCATCGTGATCCGACAGGATGTCACCAGCGATATGACTGCCGGGCTGGTCCTCCAGGCAGCGACGCCTGAGATCCTCTATGGGACTACCTATACTGGCACAATCACTACGGCCAGAGTAACGCTTATTGCGCTCAATGCAACCAATGGTCAGGAGCTTTGGCACCAGAGCCGACCATCCTCGGCCACGCCGGAATATGGCTACAGCCAGGTGGTGTGCTGTGTATGACCGAGGCGTTTAGCGATGGCAGTCAGGCTCATTCGGTGTATGGATATGACGCGGCAACAGGCACATTGAAATGGAGCGTCCCGCTTGACGGGAGCATTCAGCCTCTGGCCACATTGAATGGTATCCTCTATCTTGGCGTTGACCATATCCAGCCGTCAGCCAGTGGCAGCATCTACATAGGAAGTGGCAGTGTCTATGCCTTGCGTGCCAGCGATGGTGGAGAACTCTGGCACTATGATACGCCGGCAGGAGTCTCTATTCCTGTGGTAGCGAATGACACCGTGTATCTCTCTCTTGCACATGAGGATAGCAACTACCCTGGAGATCAGGCCATCATTGCACTCAATGCCAGGAATGGCCATCTTCGCTGGGTACAATCCACGCTGGCCGACATCATCGACCAGCCAGAGCCAGCGGTGAGTCAGCAGTTTGTTTACGTGAGCATGGCGGGGGATCAGGTAGCGATTTTACGGATCGCAGATGGGAAACGTGTGTGGACGTTTACCGTCGGAGGTACGGCGGCTGGCGATAGTGAGAGGATCGTTCTCACCGTTGTCGAGTAGGAACGGGTGTCACCAGTACACGGGCGTGCAAATCCCTGGGTGGTTTAAATGGTCGAGGTAGCATAGTATTCTTTTGAGCCAGGGATTACAGCCGATAATGTGGCTTTTCTAGAAGAAAACCCCGATAATGTGCCTTTGCCCACAGGAGGTATGGATACGATGGATGAAAACGATGAACAGACTCGCTACGAGCAGATCCAGTCTTTTCTCGCAACCTTTTCTTATGAGTATATAGACGGGATCACCTACGAAATCAAGGAGAGCTTTTTTCGCCTGCAAACGGAAGGGGCAAAGGCGGTCAAAGAGTTTGCGCTCTTCTTTGACTATGCAACCAACCATTATCGCGTGACTGTCACGCTGGAAGATTTCACTTTGCCAACTATCGATCACACCTTTTTCGCTCTCTTGACGTTCATTGCCTATACCGGTGCAACTATCACGACCAGCAAAAAGACCGCGCAGGGCATGCGCTATATTCTGGCAAGTCTCCCCGAACAGGGAAGCGGCTTCTATTGTGAGGTCGATTTTCTTCGTGCAGTGGCAGATCTCCCGACCGAGAGAGTTGTTGTCCCGACCGCTGGCGACCCGCCATCCGCCTGGGGTCAGCGTCCTGCGGTGAAATGGAGATTTAAGCTGGCTTCGACCAGCTATCTCCCGCTTTGCGCTGCGCAAGACCTCCTCTATATTGTAGACGATGCAGGCGATCTGTCTGCGCTAGATGTCGAGCAGGGAAGTGTACGCTGGCACTGGCAAGCGGTGCAGCCACCCGGCAAGATCACCGCTCCGCCAGTCGGCGAGAGTGACGTTCTCGTAGTCTATACCTCGACCCGTTCTCAGTCCGACCCCTATGATGCAACTCTCTCTGCACTCGATGCGCGGACCGGACGGACGCGCTGGTCTGCGCCGGTTCCCGCGCTCCAGACCGTCGGGTCGTGCCATCTACTGACTGCCCACGATGGCACTGTCTATCTGAGCGGCACCGAGCGCAACCGCTTACTCGCTGCTCCACGGAGTCGCTGCCTGGCTATCGATCTTCAAACAGGCCGCCAGCAGTGGTCCGTCGAGGTAGACGACCACATGGGTACAACCACCCCCGTAGTGGCCAGAGATCACGTGTATCTTGCCAGCTTCGATTTGCAACATGCGACTCCCCTCAAAGGCTATCTCCATGCGTTGAACGCTCAGACAGGCGTTGCAAGCTGGCAACATACCTTTGAGACAAATGACGTGCAGGAAATTCTGGTCGACCGCACCGACCTCTTCGTCCCTGGCACAACCGTTGAGGTGCTCGACGCTCTGACTGGCGCAACAAGGTGGAGTTTGTCCCAGGCGCAGACGCTTCAGCAGGGTTCTCTGGCAATCGATGACGAACTGCTCTACATCAGTTATACACGTCTTCCTGCTGGGCAAGAGCAATCAGCAGCGAGTAAGCCACAGGAGCGACTTCTGACGGGCGGACCAGCGCGTATAGCAGAGGTGATGGCCGTCGAGAGGGCAAACGGACAGTCTCGCTGGGTCACGAGTCTCACGCACGGACTCGTCGTCTCAGCAAGGCCAGTGCTCGCTGGCAATCTGCTTTACACGACCTGGAAGCATCTCGACGCTCGCAGCTTCGTCACCCACGCGATCTTGTTTGCACTCGATGCCCACACAGGCCAGGAACGCTGGCGCTTCAAGACCAACGACCTCTCCGCTCCGCTGGCAGTCGACGGTACGGTCTACATCCGTGCGCAGGAAGACGACGACGATTATATCTACGCGCTTGTATAGATCGTGGCGTCAGTCTGACCTCCAACCAGGAAGGTTCCAGCGCCAGCCATGACGCCTTCATCACCGACCAAAAACATAGGGCATCTATCAGTGATCTCGGTCTGCTGGCGGTGTTGACACGTTCTCGTGATCCGCCGAAAATGCCGTTTTGAGCAGACCACCAAGCGAGGAAAGCTCGTCTTTATCCCAACCAACTACCTCGATACCAGGCTCACGTACCCCTATTGAAAAGTTTTCAATCTCCTCCAGCTCTGCCCCATCGACGCCCTGAGCAAGCAGTTCCTCGACTTCGCTCTCCTCCAGGAATAAGAGAGCCACAGTGAAGTCTTCGACTCTCAGCATGACCGTCTCCCCTTGCAAGAACTGAAAACTCCACAGATCGGGTGTCTCCCCCTGAAAAGCTGGTGCCATAAAGGTCTGAAATGCCTCTCGCGCAGCCGTGTTGAGTTCGCCTGTCGCTTCGATACTGTTTTCCATGCCTGCATAGGGAGTGATCGTGAGCGAGGGCATAGTCAGAAATACCCGTTTCCCCGCATTTAATCCTTCCTCGTCGAAGGTATTGCTAGCGCCCTGAAAGATAATGCGAAAGGTGTCAGATTTTTCCATTATAGAACGAAAACAAGTCTCCCACCCTTTGAAACCCGCGTAGCTATAAAACATCCTTCGGAACTGAGCATATATTTATGTATTGTGCAGTTTTGAACAATTTTTTGCTTTCCTTTGTAGGAAGCAATAATTACGCTATCTCCAGCTCGTAATTCAAAATGTGCAACTTTACTTGGAAATTCAACTAGTTTCTCTGTATTATCAGGTAAGATCAACCTGATCTGATAAATCTTTGTCCCTGAGTTTCGTGGGCCGCTATGCTGATTTTTGGCTCTTGTTTTTGCAAACAGAATAGCAAAGGGACGACCTTTTGTGGAACAATGAAGATTGCTATATCCAGGAAATAATGCAAAAGCATGCTGTGCAAAACAAACGGGACATGTTACATTAACATTTGTTGCAGTCAATTTCATACATAAGACCCACTATTCAGAAAGTATTTTACTCGTTCAACTAGAGAGTTTTCAACTCTCTGTAGTTTAAAATGAGTGCGCTTATTATATATAAGAGGGTTTTCTTAGTCAAGGCTTCTATACAATTTGTGTAGAGATATAAGGATAAGGACTATCCGACAAGCTCTAAAATCTATTTGGGAGCTACTATATTATAAAACATTGGATTCAAAGCCTTATAAGGCTGAACATCAATTGTCATAATACCGCCACCACTGAAAATACATAAAAGCAGCGTATTGGATTCCCTAGCTTTCATCGCTATGATGCACAGGAAATGCCAGGACGCGACTTTCTAGGAGAAACTTTGTGCTCAATAGACCGAGCGCAAAAGTCTATGTTAGTAAAACTGACAATAGAACTTTCAACAAAAGTGTTTTACAACCAAAGGCATAGAAACTACCTATATACTATTATTCACAGCAATTACAGTACGTCGTGGCACGCTCGATAGAGGTCTTTCCAGCCTTCACGCTCTTTGACGACGGTTTGTAGGTATTCCAGCCAGACGACGCGGTCCTGTACTGGGTCTTTGAGGATGGCTCCGGTCAGACCAGCCGCCATGTCGCTCGCTCGCAGGTAGCCATCGCCGTAGTATCCGGCCATCGCCAGTCCGTTGCCGAGCACTGAGATGGCCTCTGCCGTGGAGAGTGTGCCGCTGGGCGACTTGACTTTGGTCTTGCCGTCGATAGTTACGCCTGAGCGCAGTTCGCGGAAAACTGTTACGACGCGGCGGATCTCTTCCAGCGCGGGCTTCTCGGCGGGCAGTTCCAGAGCCACGCCCAGACTGAGCACGCGCCGCTGCACGATGTCGACCTCTTCGTCCATGCTGTCCGGCACGGGCAGGATCACTGTGTTGAAGCGGCGCATCAGCGCACTGGAAAGCTCGTTCACGCCCTTGTCGCGATTGTTGGCGGTCGCGATGACGTTAAAGCCTTTGCGAGCCTGCACCTCGGTATTCAGTTCTGGCACCGGCAGGGTCTTCTCCGAGAGGATGGTAATCAAGGTGTCCTGCACTTCGGAGGGAATGCGCGTCAGCTCTTCGAGACGCGCCAGCTTGCCGGTCTGCATGGCGTTCATCATCGGACTTACTACCAGCGCCCCGATGGTCGGACCTTCCGCAAGCAGACGCGCATAGTTCCAACCGTAGCGAATGGCCGACTCGTCGGTCCCGGCTGTTCCCTGGATCATCAGGGTCGAGTCGCCCGCGATGGCCGCCGCGAGGTGCTCGCTCAGCCAGCTCTTGGCGGTCCCTGGCACACCGTAGAGCAGCAGAGCGCGATCGGTCGCCAGCGTGGCGACGGCGATCTCGATCAGGCGAGCGTTGCCAATGTATTTAGGGGTGATGACAAAACCGTCGGCCAGCGTGCCACCCAGCACATAGGTCCGCACAGCCCACGGCGAAAGCACCCAGTTGGGCGGACGCTGCCGCGTGTCCTGTTTCTTCAGTTCAACCAGTTCTTCGGCAAACTGATCTTCGGCGTGCCGACGTAAGACGGCATTTATATCGTTAGTGGCCAGACTCGTTCCATTTGTTGCATTTGTTGCTGTCATATTAAACTATCTCCTCATACATCTTTTGGCGCTCTTGAATAGTTTCAACAAATTCTTTAAGCATCTGCCGAGCATAGATAAGTTCACGCTTGCTCGCCTCAAAGAGAAAGTCCCAGGGTTCCAGCGCCTCGACAAAGCATTCACGCGGTAAAGCAGAGGCAGCCCATTTGAATTTTTGGAACCAGAAATTGCTCTGTGGATGAAAGTCCTTCTCGCCGGGCGGCTGATCCAGATAGTGCGCTCGGCATTCACGTAGAAAGGTTCGCCCGACACGCTCGCTCCAGGGTCGCGGCCACATAAACATAAATGCATCCAGGAACGGATCTGCGCGTTCGACTAGCGCGAGAAAGGCTTCTTCGGCGTCCGCACCCGCCATGCTTGCAAAAAGCTTGTAGCGGAGACGATCATCGAACGGCTCTTCATGTATACGGTCCTCGTAGACCAACCACCAATCCCACAGGACCTTTTGCCAGCTCGACGTTTTATACACGATGGCTGCCCGCGACCACCCTTCGACTACGCTTGTCGCCCAGGTATGCTCTGTCACCAGGGTTAGCAGTTCAGTCGGCTCTAGAGGGGACGCGAACGCCGTCTCCCAGTAGGTGAGTGGGATGCAGCCCAGGATCTGCAACAGCCACCAGACCTGTTTGTCGAGCTTCTGAGGGGACTTTTCAATCAGCCCATCACGCGCCCAGTCTGCGGCGAAAACATCGGGCGGATGCACCGTCAATTTGCCATCGACCAGCTCGAAGCTGGCTCGCGCCCGCTCCTGCATACGTGTCACCAGCTTTGAAGCTGGCAACGAGGTCAACAGTAGGGCAGCTTGCGCAACGACTTCGGCGGAGCGATCGTCGAGGGCGCGTTCGAGAAATGGCTCGTCGGCAAGACTCAGGTGGGTCGCCAGGACATCCAGCAGTCGGACGCGCAAGCTCGCCTTCTCGCGTGACCACGCCTGCTCCACCCATTCCCTGGCCCGCTCCGGGTCATGCTCGCGCAACTGCGTCACGATCTCGACGCGCTGGTCTGCCTTGCCCTCCTGCCAGATCTGTTCGGCCTCGGCTGGCCAGGGTCGCTCGCTCACGGGGATCTGGTCGCTGACCCACTTCCACGCCGAATGAAAGCGGCTGAGCCAGACGCCGCGCTCACCCAGCACGGGAAACGCCAGGTTGTGCAACTCTTTCTCACGTCTATTCAGCAGCGTGGGCAACAGGTGAAAGGGCAGGCGTTGACCCTCAAGGTGTATATACGCGAGCAATTCATACAGCAGGATATATTGCCTGCTCTCCAACAACCGCGAGAAGGTCAGCGCGACCCTGACCGAGCACTCCGGCAAAGTCTCGGCTGGCGCTGGCTCAGGCAGCGTCTCGATCCGCTGCGCCTTCAGGCCCGCCTGACGGTAGATAGCCCACGCGCCCGCGCTCAACAGCAGCCTGCGCTCAACATCGCCTGCGGGCAACTCGCTAATCAACTCATCGGTCGGCAGACCTGTCGTCGGCTCCGCTCCAGGCTGGCGAGCGGTGCCAACCAAGGCCAGACTCACAATCGGGTCCATCTTTTCCCTCCTGACTATCCATGCGCTCGCTTAACTTTTGAGAACGGTATATGTTCCCTCGACCATCAGACCCAGGGTGCGCAAAACGTTGCCGTCCCACTCGGCTGCAAGATCGACCGCGTGTCCCCCAGAGAGCGCAAGCACCGACCAACCGTCGCTGGCCAGAAGCGGCAGCGCACGCCCCTCGCTATCGCGCATGTGCCACGTCTGACCCTCGGGACCACACACCGGGACTACATTGCGCAAGAGAGAGATGAAACGCTCCTGCCACGGCTGCTGACCAAGCGCAGTAGCCACGCTGGCAAGAAAAACCTCGATGTTATCAGTTCCCGGCAACGGCTCGCTCAAAGCCACAAGATCGCCCAGCCGCGTGCGCATATAGGCACGTTGACGCGCTGCGCCCGGCCAGAAGGTCAGCTCAGCCTCAAGGTGCAGGCCAGGAGCAAAGTGCTCGGCAAAAGGTCGACCCGCCATCGAAAATTGCAGGATCAGAGCAGCCTGCCCGCTCCTCAGACCAGTCAGCCACGTGCGCTGCATCTTGCCATGACCGGCATCATCGACCAACTGACCGAGGATCAACCAATCGTCGCGCACGGTCTCGCCACACACGCTGACCTCATCCTGTGTCAGACTCCACCCGATCAACTGACGCACCTCTTCGCGCATCCCAGCCCCCGGCTGATCTTCCAGACGAAAGGCGTGAGTTAGTAGTGCCAGCTTGCCCAGTTCGGCCAGGAGACGCTCTGGCCAATCAGACGACGCGTTGGGAATGCCAGCCAGACCGCGCACCCGCGTATCCAGCGCCCCCGCCTGCGCATCGCGCAAGCGCACCGCCTGCGCATCCCAGAAGGATGCCGGCTGCGTCTGCACATTGGCTAAACCCTGGCGCACAAGATCGTTGAGCCAGATATCCAGCACATCCAGACCCTTCTTGACAGTCGCCAGCCGCTTCGCAGAGGTTTTGAGTTGAGCAGCCGAAGGTGCCTCATCGCTGGCTTTCACCGTCCGTTCCTGCTTACGCGCACTGGTAGCCTGGCGCTTCTCCTGCCAGTGAGTAACCCACTCAGGCTGCTCAGTTTCGACTACATGCGAGGCCACAGCCATCAACAACAGACCCAGACCGTGCTTGCAAGGAAATTTACGGCTAGGACAGTTACACTGACAACTCAAAGAAGCAAGCTCAATACATACCTGATACGGGTCATTGCCGCTGCCCTGGCATTCCCCCCAGAGCATCACAGCGTTCAGACCCGAACTCTTCCAGTGCTTAGGATTACTCAGCTTCTTACCATTTGACGCAGAACCGCTATCTGGAGCCAGAGCCAGGATCTGGTCGACGGTTAAATGCATTTCCAAGCTAATACCCTCGCAGATTTTTTCTCTCAATAGCCAGCCCGGCTACTCAGTCACCTATATACTATTTCTTTCGCACTATGCCAGAAGCGGTCAATTTTAGCAACCAATCTGGTACCTGTAGCAAGCCTCTGGCTTGCGGCTTCCCTCCCCCACTTATAAAAGGGGGAGAAAAGCGGGAGTGCTGAGGGCGGCAGCCCTTTGCTGGGGTTTGAGGCGTCCCCAATAAACTTTTTCTTTTGTTTTACATATTTTACCGGAGGCAAAACATGTAAAACAAGAGTGCAGAAAGCACCTCTCTGCTACCTTCATGTTTATGGGGTGGGGGAACAAGCCGCAGGCTTGAACAGAAGAGCAACTAGCATAGACAAGCCACCACCATCTTGCTATAATAGACCAACATTCATATGAATGGCTTAAAAATACATCACTTAAAAATGAAAGAACGAAGGATGAATACCTTTATGATTGTATTGCCAAAACAGACGACACGCTGGCTCATCCAGGCATTGGGACTACTCTGTCTCGTCCTCTTAGTATCCGCCTGTAGCCTCTTTGGTGGCTCCTCTCCCTCTGCCGGGAGCACACCCACGCCAGTTGCAAATATCACCCCCTTGCCAACCAGTAGCAACAGCAGCAATG
The DNA here is from genome assembly GCA_034437695.1 of Ktedonobacteraceae bacterium. Classification (GTDB taxonomy): domain Bacteria; phylum Chloroflexota; class Ktedonobacteria; order Ktedonobacterales; family Ktedonobacteraceae; genus Paraktedonobacter. Next base: position 37,842 of record DAOTTJ010000139.1, on the reverse strand, counting down.
TCTATTCAAACAGTAACTTCTCTATCAGCTATCCCCCCGGCTGGCAGGCGACAACCTCGACAGTCGGAGTCAATATGACCGATTCGCTCGGTATCTACTCCATGACCGTCTCGGTTAGCCCGAACCCAACCGGGGCTATCTCCGCCGACCAGATCGCCAATACCAGTGTGGTCGCCGCCAAACGTGGCATCCAGAATGTCAAAACCGTCCAGATCGCGGCAAGTACCTCGGTAGCCGGCCAGACCTGGAGTCAGCGGGCAATCACTGGGACAACTACTATCAATGGCGGACAGGCAAACGTCGAGATCGTTGTACTGGCCACCAACCATCCCAACCAGTCGGTCGATACTAAAGCGTTTGTCATCACCTACGAAACTATCCAGGATACTTTTACACAGGCTCAGAGCACCTATTTTCTGCCCATGCTCCAGACTTTCAAATTTAGCAGCTAAACGCAACGTTCAGCAGCCGCATCTCCAAACAAACACATGTTTTAGATGCAGCCAATGGGTTTCAGGCGCATGCATGCACCCGAAACCCATTGGCTGCATCTTTTACTCTGCGGGTGGGGCGATTTCGCCTGACGAACAAGGAAGAGCAAGATAGAAGTGCGGAGAGCCACTCTCTGCAAAAATCCGCACAAAGGATGACGACCTCACCACACCTTTTCTATATCACTCTCCTAGCGCATATCATAAACATTCCTATATATAATTTCATGAATTACGCGTGTGCGTAGGAATAAAATACTATAAAGGGATATATCTTCTGGCCCACGAATTATGGTATACTCCTAACTATGTTCAAGCTCATTGTCGATGAGCCACACTCACCGCCGCAAAGAGCGCGTGGTCAACAATACATACATGAGCCGCCCTTTTTGCGGCTGCCTGCGCCGGGGCGCGGAGAAAAGGGAGAACACCGCCCGGCTGCTGGTGGAAACTGGATTTGGAGGATGTTTCTGGGATGGTTTTACGCACAAAAGGCACAATTCGCCAGCTTACCGCTGGCACTTTCTTAGTAGTTCTCGCTCTGATCCTCGCGGCCTGTGGCGCTAGCGGCGCACCTGGTCCGGCGAGCAGTATTCAGACGAAAAGCACGCAGAAGACGAGTAGCACGCAGAAGACGAGTAGCACGCAGACGGTGAATATCGGTACAAGCGCGACCACAACGGCGAACACGTTGACCGGCACGACCAGCAGTGCTCTGATGAAAACCTTCACAGGTGAGGGCTTTACCATCGAGTATCCGCAAGACTGGAAAGAGTCTGCGGTTGGTCCCGAGGTTGCTTTTACCGATCCAGGCAGCAACTATAACGTGACGGTTGGAATCGATGAGAATGTCAAGAGTTCGTTGACTTCCGACCAACTGGCCGATGGGGGCGTCTCTCAGGCCAGGAGCAACTTGAAAGATGTCCAGACCGTTGCGGTCCCTCCCACGGTCACACTTGATAACCAACTCTGGAGCCAGCGCTCGTTTATCGGGACGACTACCTATCAGGGTCAGAGCACTCCGGTCGAGGCCAATGTCCTGGCCACTAACTACCATCCGTCGACCTCGACAGCTCCAGCTAAAGGCTATGTGATAGCCTACATTGCGCTCAAGGATAGGTTCGCTCAGGCAAAAACTCTCTATTTTCTGCCGATATTGCAGTCGTTTACATTCACTACCTGAGTTGTCCACGCTTTCACTCTCACTTTCTTTTTGCAGGTAGAGGGCGCTTTCTTTTTGCGCTCTCCCCTCGACAGGCCAGCGATGCCAGGCAGAGAAACGTTCCACGTGATCTCTGCCTGGCATCGCTATGTGTTTGCTTGCCAGCCAGAAATCACAGGCGGACGCGAAGATGGGTCATTTGCCACCTACACTTTGCTCTGCGATTGCGTATGCTAGAAAGCGTCAAGCTCGGCAGGGCGACGATCACCGCCTTGCTACTCGGCTAAACGTTTGGCAAATGGTAGACGAGAGAGCCTGTGGTTTTGCTTGCACGAAGGAGTTTTTATGGCGCAGACACTATTACAATGCAATTGCTGCGGACTAGCGGACGACTTCGCCCACCTGGCGGTCTGCCCGGTCTGTCGGTATCCGCTGCTGCCCGCTGACGAGGTGGCGTTTTTAGAAAGATCGCTGAGCGATTTGCGCCGCGTTATCTACTATAATGGCACGACACTCACGGTCGCCAACCTCGCTAACCGCTATGAAGGTCGCCTGCAAAGCCTGCGGGCGCAGGGACAGGAGCTAGCAAAGGCTCGCTCCCTGCTTTCTCACTGCCCCTGAGCTTTAGCATGGACGCCACGCTGCCTCTCCAGTTGCTGGCTCTGGGCATCGGTTTCCTGGTTTCGCTGGATATCACCCGCGCCCGCGCTGGCTTGCAGCGCATCCCCAGACACGCTGGCTGGTGCTGGCTGCTCATCTTGAGCGGTTCGCTGCTCATCGCGGCCTACGGTCTGGAAGCCATGCTCTGGCACGTCCAACCGCTGCTGGCCTTCCTGGCCCTCAGCATCGCCCTGCTGACGTGTGCAATCGTGGTACGCCGCTTTGTCGGACCGGCCTGGGCTGGTCCGCTGGACAGCCTGACGCTCTACAGTCTGAGCTTTACCCTGCTGCTCAGTCTGGGTCAAAGGCCAGAGGTCGCCAGCACATACCTGCTGGGATACGCGGCTCTGCTCTACACGGCTCTGCTCTTTCAGCAGCGACCACTGCCGACCGTCCTCACGGCCTGCCTGCTTCTGCTGGCGCTTCCGCTACTCCTGACACATGCGCCGTTCGTCCTCGCGCTGAGCATAGGCCTGCCGCTGCTCGCCGCTGGCATGGAGCGTCTGGGAGTTTTCCAGGGGCGCACATCCAAACTCCGCCACTTTTTCGCCTGGACCCTGCTGATCCCTGCTTTCGCCTACGGTCTGGCCTACGCATTCGCTGGCTCGACGAACGGACCTGGCGCAGAAGCTGGTCTGCCCATTGCCTGGGAGCTGGCGCTGCTGGGGACCGCCTGGTATCTCGCGGCCCTGCTGGCTGGCCAACGCTCGTGGCTGCTACCCACCCTGGTCTTCTGGCCGCTCGCTCTGCTCTGGCCCGGCTATACCTTCTGGACCTTGAGCGCACTCACGCCCGTGCTGCTCGGCCTGCTCATTGTCAGCAAACGCTACAAAGGCGGCGCATGGACGCTGCCGTTCTACGTGGCGGCCCTGCTCTGCGCGTGTCTCACCGCATATAGTGGCCTGGTTCAGAACGAGATCGCAGCGAGTAGCTGGGTCCTGTTGGGCTTCGCGCTCCTGGTCTATGTCACGGGTCTGGTTGCCCAGAGTAAACTGCTGTGCTGGTTCACTCCACTCTTCGCTACCTGGGCCGTATTCGTGGCTGCTGGCTGGCAGGGCGACCTCCTGCGCCCCCTGCTGGTCGTCTGCATCAGCCTCGGTCTGGGCCTGGTGGCAGGTCGCACGTCGCAGTTCTGGGGCCGCGAGTATACGCCCAAACAGCGCCTCCGACTGGCCGTCCCGCTCTATGTGACCGCCCTGAGCGCAGCGCTCCTGACCGGCATCTACGGCCAGTTCGGCGATATCAACCGACCCTTTACCGGCGCGTTACCGGCCGCGCTTCTGTTCTATGCACTGCTGCTCTGGGTGGTTCTGCGCCTCGACCGTCGCGAGTCGTGGACGTGGCTGGTGGCCGTCTTCGCCTGCTGGGGGACCTACCTGACTCACACACTTGACCCCCTGTATATACTGGTAATAGGAACTGGTCTGGCGTTCCTGGGACTGATCCTCAGCCAGATACCACCTCATACTGGAGCACCTATGTCCTCACAACAAAAGTTCTTCACATCACGCCGCTGGAGCTGGCCCTGGTACCTCGCCTTTCTGGCCTCGACCATCGTCCTGGCCGTTACGGCGACCGGCCCGCTGGCAGTCCCCGCACTGCTGATCTTTACCGCGCTCTCGGTCACTATCATGCTCGTAGAACGTGCGCCTCAGCTGCTCATCCTGCCGGTCGCTCTGGCCGCACTGAGCATCTACCGCACTATCCCCGCGACCAATGCGCCCGCGCTCATACTGGCCTATACGCTGCTGTGCCTGCTGATCTTCGCCACACAGTTTATCTGGCAGCTCCTGCCGGATATCGCCGATCACCTGCCAGCCGCTCCTGTTCATACGCTGTTTGCCTTCACAGGTCTCGCGGCAGTGATTGTCGTCGATAGTGCCTGGGGTGGACTTGCGCCAAACGCCGGTCTGCTGGCCCAGGCTGGCATTCTGGCTCTGGTTCTGTTAAGTGCATTGTGCTTGCTCTATGGTCAGCTCAAGCTGGCCAGCGTTACACGCACTCCTATCACTGACAGTGCAGCCCAATCCGCCATCGACCTGCTCGCGGCCGCACGTGCCACTCGGCACTCCTGCTTCTATATAGCTGGCTTGCTGCTTGCATTGGTGGTCTCGTGGGAAGTGCTGGCCTTTGGCCAGACGCGCCTCGACCTGCTCACCCTGGCTCCCGCCAGCTACCTAGTCATCATCGCGCCCTTTGTCCTGCGCGATACTCTCCTGCCGCCGGGTCGCGTCCTCGGACAGACGCTGGCCCTGCTCGGGGCGGCGCTCCTGCTCCTGCCCACGCTCTGGCTGAGCCTCAACCAGACCGACCTGTTGCCCACGCTGGTCCTGCTGGGAGAAGCACTGCTGCTGCTGGCGCTCGGCATGCTGGTACGGCTGCGCACCTTTATTCTCAGCGCGGCTGCCCTGGTGATCGCAGGCACGCTGCATATGCTCTTCCTCTCGCTCCCAGGCTCGGTCTCGATCCTGCTGATGGCCTCGGGTAGCATACTGGTTCTGCTGGCCACCGTCCTCCTTGTCTTCCGTCACCGGTTGCAGATCGCCTGGGGACAGTGGGATTAACTATGAGAACTCGGCAAAAGCTGACCAATCTTATTGCTGTTCGACTCGGTAAACCAGACGCTCCCCTGTGGACCGACGGCCAAACCCAGCGGCGCACTGCTCGCGGTCGGCACGGGGTAGTAGACGAAACGCTGGCTCTGTGGATCAAAACGGGCCAGGAGGTTCGCCGAGGTGACTGCAACCCAGACCTCGCCGCTCGCGACGACGGTCAGTCCGTAGAGGCCCCCGACGCTCGCGCCTCCAGGCGCAGCATAGACGCTGAAATGCTGCACCACAGGGTCGAAACGCAGCAGCAGACCGGCGGAAAAGGTAGTGGCCCAGATCTGACCATTGGCGGCCAGCGCCAGCTCCATCAGCGAGGAGTTGACGCCTGGCGGCACAAAATAGCTGACCCGACCGGTGCGCGGGTCCAGGCGACCCAGCCTGGATGTGGTGGCAGTGGTAAACCAGACGATGCCCTGCCGATCGACGACTATGCCGTACGGCACGAGGGCCGCGCTTTTGCCGGCAGTCAACTGGTACTGGCGCACAGCACCATCGGCGGGGTCCAGACTGCCAATTGCGTTGGTGTTGATCTCGGTAAACCAGATACGGCCCTGCGCGTCCAATGCGAGATCGTTTGGGCCAGCAGGCAGCAGTTGGGTCTTGTGTGGATCGGCTGGATCAGGCTGGACGATCTGCGGCAGAGCGTAGCTGCGAAATCGTCCGCTCTGGGGATCATATTGCCCGAGATAGTTGGCGTACTGCTCGGCAAACCAGACTGTGCCATCGGGAACAGCCAGCAGACCCATAATACCGTACTTACCGTCAGGAGGCGTCCTTTGCCAGAATTGTCCACGCACCGGGTCGAACGCGCCCAGGTAGTTGCTGTTCATCTCACCAAACCAGACGCGCCCACGCGTATCCAGCACTGGACGCATCAAACCACTGTTCGCCTGCGGCAGCGCGTATTCGTGGAAAATCCCGCTCGCCCTCTCAGCAGGCACGACCTGGACGACCGACCGAGCACTCTGCACAGGAGATACAGCGTTCCCGCCGCAGGCCACCAACAGCGAGCAAACGACGGCCAGCCAGAGCCAGCCGATCCGCACACGACGAGAGCTTGTATCCATACACTAGTTCGCCTGGCTGACTGCGGATGTGAGCACCGTCCCCAGCAAACCATCGTCGACCAGTGCGGTCAGCCGCGCCTGGACCAGCGTATTCTGCCAGCTCTGTCCGGCCTGCTTGGGCAGTTCGCTCAGCTCGACGCGCAGATAGTTATCGGTCAGACCTTCCCAGCGCCCACGCTTGCTGTCTTCCACCAGCACCCCGACGGTCTGTCCGAGGAACTGCTGACGAAAGCGCCGCGCATCGCTCTCGTTGAGCGCGAGCAGCCGCTCGCTGCGCACCTTCTTGACCTCGTCCTTGACCTGTCCACGCATGCGAGCGGCGGGCGTCCCCTGGCGTGGCGAGAAGCGAAAGACGTGAGCCTTCGCAAAGTGCAGTTCACTTGCCAACTGATAGGTCAGCGCGAAATCGTCGTCGCTCTCGCCTGGAAAGCCAACGATAATATCGGTGCTGATCGCCACGCCGGGGATCTGCTGCTGCGCTGCGTTGACGATCTCGCGGTAACGCGTGCTATTGTAACGCCGCGCCATGCGGCGCAGAATAGCATCGGAGCCGCTCTGCATCGGCAGATGGAAATGGCGACACATCCGCTGGTCCTGCCAGAGCGCCAGCCATTCCAGGCGGAAATCCTCAGGCTCCAGCGAAGAGACGCGGATGCGCCCGATCGTAGTCTCACGCAAAAGCGCGGCAATCAGGTCGCCCAGACCCAGTTGCGCCTGATCCCCTGGATGGTAGTCCCCCAGGTGAATACCCGTCAGGACGATCTCCTGGAAACCGGCCTGGACCTTGCGCCGCACGTGCTCGACGACCGCCGGGATTTCACGGCTGCGCGAGGCCCCGCGCACATAGGGAACTATACAGTATGTGCAGCGATTGTCACACCCGTCCTGGACCTTCATCTGGACGCGCGTGCGCGTGTGCAGCCGTGCGTGCTCGCCCTCGCGCGGCGCAGCACTATCAGTCAGCAGCGGCGCGTTGTCGGGCCGTGGCTCAGGCTCGCCCAGGTCGATATCGCTGCCAATATGCTGTTCCAGCGTAGAAAGCACCGGCAGCAACTGACGCGCCACAGGAGCCGCGAACTCGTCAACTGGCGCAAGACTCTCGACGACGGTCGCCTGCTGCTCATGACTCTGGATGGCAACGACCAGTGCATCTTTCCCACGATTGCCAACCACGAGATTGACGCCGGGCAGCGCAGCGACCCCCTGCGGATCAAGTTCCGCGTAGCAGCCAGTCACCACCAGCAGCGCCTCTGGCCGACGCCGCCGCGCCTGACTGATCATCGACCGCGAACTGCGGTCGCCCAGGTGCGTCACGGTGCAGGTATTCACAATATAGATATCGGCTTCTTCGCTAAAATCGCGTTGTACGAAGCCAGCGGCGTTCATCTGCTCGCTGATGGCCTCGCTATCGGCCTGATTGACCTTACAGCCCAGCGTAGCAACCGCAAACGTTGTCTTTTCGCTCATCGATTTCCGGTGTTTCTGATGAAGAACATTCGTCACTGGCTCGATTATAGCGCATTCTGGCCCGGCAGACCAGTAGGAGTTTTTCCAGTTATAACCCCCTTACGGGTCGCGGCGCGAAACCAGCCCCTGCTGCCAGGCAAAGACAGCCGCCTGCGTGCGATCAAACATATGGAGCTTCCCCAGTATATTGCTCACATGCCCCTTGACCGTCTTCTCACTGATCACCAGTTTACGGGCGATCTCGGCGTTGGCCAGACCATCGGCGATCAGGCGCAACACTTCGAGTTCGCGCTCGCTCAGGTCGGTAAAAAGGTTGGGGACATCGCTACGCGAGCCACGGACCTCCTGCACGACGCGAGCCGCGACACGCGGGTGCAAGACAGACTCGCCCTGCGCCGCCTTGCGGATCGTATTGGCCAGTTCTTCGGGACCAATGTCCTTCAGGACGTACGAGAGTGCGCCAGCGCGGAGCGCGGGAAAGATATATTCATCGTCGTGGTAAGAGGTCAGAACTATCACCTGCGAACGCGGACTGGCCTGCTTGACCAGACGTGTCGCCTCCACGCCGCCGATCCCCGGCATCACCAGGTCCATCAAGACAATATCGGGGGCCAGTTCAGCGGCAAATCGCGCCGCAGCTTCGCCCGAACCAGCCTCACCCACCACCGTAAGGTCGGGCTGCAACTCCAGAAAATCGCGGATACCCTGGCGCACCAGCGCGTGGTCATCGGTGATCAGAATCGAAATCGTCTCGGTCATCTCTTCTTCCTTACACAGCTTACACAGTAGTGCGTTCTTCAAACGCTTCAACGCGAGGAGTATCCTTTTGCTCAACACCCAGACGGTTACAGAAAGCGATAATACAGGTCCCCTGACTGGGAGTGCTTTCCAACTGGACATTGCCGCCCAGCGCCTTCATGCGCTCCTGCATAGAGAGCAATCCAACACCTCGTCGCTCCAGGTGCGCGGTATCAAAACCCTGACCATCGTCGAGAATGGAGAGCGCGACCTGCTCCTGGCTCAGGGTCAGCGTCATCTGGACCAGCGTGGCTTTGCTATGTCGCGCCACATTCGAGAGCGCCTCCTGAGCAACGCGAAACAGGGCCTCCTCGACAGTCAGTGGGATCAACTGCGAGCCGACAATGCGCAGATTCGCCACGATCTCTGTCTGCTGCGACCACTGCGGAATCAGCTCGCGCAGACCAGCGATCAGTCCCTTGCCGGCCAGAGCCACCGGTCGCAGTTCACGGATCAGGGTGGTCAATTCCTGCTGCGCCTGTTGCACCAGCTTCTCCATCTTGAGCAGGCGCACCTCAGCGGCGTCCACATCGCGCTTGAGCAGGAGCTTGACTGCGCCAATCTGCATAGCAACCGCGAAGATCTGCTGCTTAACGCTATCGTGCAGATCGCGAGCCAGACGATTGCGCTCTTCCAGTGTCGCCAACTCCTGGCGCGTCTTGAGCAGATTTTGCAGTTGTTCGGCCATATCGTTCAACTGATGAGTAATCTGCGCCACCTCATCGTGGGATCGATCGACCACCCGCGCCGAAAAGTCGCCAGTCCCCCACTTATCGACCACCAGCGAGAGACGTTTCAGCCGCCTGGTCATGCCCCTGGCGATCAGATAGCCAAAGATCGTCCCGACCAGCGTCGTCAGAATAAACACGATGGCGCTACTAAAGAAGACAAGACTAAAAAACCAGACGAACATCACGCGTGGATCGGGCTGGAGGATCTTCATGGCCAGCACGCCTTGCAGTTGATTAGCGTGGTTCAGGACCGGCACCAGCACGACCAGCGTCGTATTCGCCTCATCGCCGACCGCATTGGAGGTCTTCACTGGATCGCTCAGGACGGCATTCAGTTGCTCAGCATTGGCAGCCGAAAGGCTCGTCGCGAGCAACGTACCGGGCGGCAGAGATTGGGGTCCAACGGAGGCAAGGACACGTCCCTGAGTATTCACCATCGTCAAGAAAAGCGGAGCATAGTGAAAGGGGTCCTGGCCCCCAGACTGACTGGCATCGCTGGCGGCAGTAATCTCCAGCCAGGTAGTCAGCGGCTCGTGGTCGGTCGCAGCGTTGGCGAGATAGGGCAGCGACTGCGTAGCCTGCTGACTCAGATTGCCAGCAATCACCGTCGAAACATGCGTCGCCAACCACAGGAGTCCACCGCCCACGATCAGCATAATCACGACAGTGAAGGCCACAGCAGAAGTCAAAGTATAAGAGAGCGTCAATTTCCAGCGTAACTGGCGGAACGGTTGCAGCAGGCGTTTCATTATCAGGCCTTCTTCTCGCTTTTCAACTGACAATCCAGGGTGTTCATAGTATAGCATACGCCTCACCAATGGCGCAGCGACAGGCAGAAAGGGCGCTTGCCAAAAGATTGCCCCTCTGCTAGAGTAAACAAAAAGGACAGAGAGATGAGTCGCAGCAACGGTATAACCTCCCATACAGCTATTCCATCTGTGCCAGCATGGCCATTGTTAGGCAACGTTTTTGCTCTGCGCAACTCACGCCTGCACCTTCTGCTGCGCATCAGCCAACAATTTGGGGATATCGGAGCCTTTCATTTTGGACCGCGCCTGGTCCCTGTCCTCAACGCTCCCGAGCTTATTCGCCAGGCATTAGTCGAACAGAGTACGCTTTTTGAGAAAACGGCAACCGTGCGTGCGCTCGGAACACCTGTGCTTGGTAATGGCATTTTTCTCAGCGAGGGCGAGGAGCACCGCCGTCAACGCAAGCTTCTTGCGCCACTCTTTCAACCTCAACGCATCCAGGACTACGCCACAACGATGGTCGCCCGCACCGCAGAGGTCCAGCAGGGATGGCAGGATGGCGCAACGCTCAATCTTGCCGACGAGATGACGCGTCTGACCCTGTGGATTATCAGCAAAGTGCTTTTTGGCGCGGATGTTATGGGGCAAGAGCGAGAACTGGGCGAGATCCTGACCTATACCTTCCGTCATTTCGCCGCTGAGATGACCAATCCACTGCGCCTGCCTCTCTCCTGGCCAACGCCGCGCAATAAACGCGCTCACCAGGCCCTGGCACGGTTAAACGACGCGCTCTATCATATGATCGCAGAGCGGCGACAAAGCGCGGGAGAACGCACAGATTTTCTTGCGACGCTGCTTCAAATGCAAGGGGATGAGCACGAGATCCGATTGAGCGATCGACAGGTGAGAGACGAAGCACTCAGCCTGTTTGTCGCAGGCCACGAGACAACGGCCAACGCTCTGACCTGGTGCTGGTATCTGCTTTCCCAGCATCCTGCAATCTACACAAAGATGCAAGCAGAGGGCGATCGCGTGCTTGCCGGTCGTCTCCCAACGGTCGCTGATCTGGTCAACCTGCCCTACACCTTACAAGTCTTTAAAGAGACGCTACGCCTCTACCCACCGGTCTATGCCTTTACCAGGCGAGCAACTATCCCACTCCAACTCGGCAAGTACCACATCTCAGCAGGAGCATCTGTCGTCATCAGCCCCTATACGCTGCATAGACGTTCACTCCTCTTTCCCGAACCCGAACATTTCGAGCCTGAACGCTTTGCAGCGCAGGCGGAACAGCGACTTCCCCGCTACGCCTACCTGCCCTTTGGCGCAGGTTCTCCTAGCTGCCCTGGCATGCACTTCGCGCTGCTCGAAGGTCATCTGCTCCTGGCAACCCTGGCGCAACGCCTGACATTTGAGTTCATCGGAAAGGGGCCAATCGAACCTGAACCGTTGCTGACCCTACGTCCAAAGGGCATAGTTCCCATGCAAGTACGACGACGATAAGAACTGGCTCGCCCTGACTGCCGCTATTCTACGCCAGCAGGTTGCGCGGCCAGAACGTCGCGCAACAGGCGATGAACAAAAATATAGCTGCCACCTACTTTACGCAACAGCAGACGCTCTGCCGCTTCGTCGAGAAAAGCCACCAGATGCCAGGGTAGCAAGCCGAGTCGCCAGAGAAAAAAGCGCAGTACAAAATGCTGCAAGAAGGCCGCGATGCCAGTACGCCCGCTCGCCAGGTTAAAGGCCAGCCCCAGAACGAGTCCTCCCAACGACCCAAAGATCAGACCCAAAATCACCCCGTAGACCAGGCTGCCGATTGAAGCGCCAAAAAGCACAACTAGCATGCCCGCAGCTAATCCAACGACCAGCATAAAGCATAGCACAGCGAGTAGACCGCGTCTGCCGGAACGCCAGATGCCTTCGTTGGGAGACAGCGCAGCCCTTTCGGGTATTTGTTGCGGCGCGATGCCACCAACCAGCCCTCCCACAGAACCCATGACCCCTTCAACGACGCACCCCACGACAACACCGCCAAGCGGTCCGGCAATCACCCAACCGACCAGACCTCCCACCAGAGCAAAAACTACTCCCCCCAGGAGGCTAACCAGTAATCCCCGTCTGGCCGCTGACCAGGACCAGGTAGCTATCTCTGCGGCCTGGATAGTTTGATGGTGCCGGAAGATGAAACCGAAGGTCAATCCGCCGGTCGATCCTCCCACCAGGCCCACAAGCAGTCCTAAGGTCGCACCAAAGAGCATTTTGTCGGGTAAACGAGAGAAGAGCGCATAGAGGAAACCAAAGGTCAGGCAAAAGAAAGGTCCGCCAAGCAACCCAAAGGTCAAGCTGTAAACAAGCGCCATGCTCAAACTATACCGGGATCGATAGCGCTCTGGCAGCCACGACGGCTGAAGCTCCTCCACAGCAAAAAGCGTCTGCTGCTGGCGGTGCAACTGGGTTGCGAAGTATGTCAGCCAGCGGCGCGTCTGCTCCTCATTCCCCTGCTGCAAGGTCCCACGCCTTTTGAGCATGTGCTTCACATACTGTTGAAAAAGCACGCGAGGAGTATCCAAGCAGAGGAATAACGCGCACCTGAGCGGACTGCTGACGTTCCAGCATCGCTTGCATTTCATCTCCGCTGAAAATATCCGCTGCCAGATAGTCGGCGCTGAGCAAGAGGAGCAGGATATCAGCCGCTTGCCAGGCACGACGACGCTCCTGCGCAAGGTCCGCTCCGGCTGGTACGAGTTGTTCGGACCACTCAGTGAGCGATCCATCTTGCACAAGACCGCGCAGATGAAACGAAAGTTGGTCGCGGAAAGCTTCATCGGCAGTCACTAAAGAATAGACCAGCCGCACAGGCAGGAGATGTATCCTCCTCCTGATATATTACACAACAAACGAGGGAATGAGACATGCAATTGGAGCCATATAATGCTGCGCTGGGTCGCAAATCTTCATTCATGGTATAAGTTTATCTCTTTCATAAAAAGATCGGACTTGTTTGCTTTTCCTAAATAGCTGGGCCAGGGCTATTTCATACTCCGCAAGTCAGAAGATTGCGCCCCCCCACTCCAGGGTTTTGTGATCGTGCTGCGAGCGTGTGGCCGCGGCCACACGCTCGCAGCACGATCCTTTGTTCAGAGAGGGAGGGGCCACACGCCAAGAATTAAATAGCCCTGGTAGCCGGGCAGCAAGGACTTTCGCGCGGAGGGAAAGCGTGATATAGTAGCAGTTCAGAAGGTGTATGTCCAGGTGCTCCGAGAAAAATGTGGAGCACCTGGACACCCATCTTCCCTAAGCTGAACAGTGAGAGAAGGAGAGTTGCCCTTTATGCGGGTCGTTTTTGTGGGTGGTGCTAGCGGCGTTGGTGCCAGTTGTGTCGCAGCCGAAATTGCCGGGCAATGGATTATTATCGATGCCGGTGTACGCGTTGATCGCAAGAGCGATCCACTCCCGGACCTTGCGCTGCTGGAAGGCAAGGATGTACGGGCCATCTTCGTGACTCATGCCCACGCCGACCATATTGGGGCGCTTCCGCTGGTTCACCAGGCGTTTCCACAGACGCCGATCTTTGCCTCGCGTGCGACCGCTCTGCTGATGGAAGTGATGCTGTCCGATGCCGTAAAGATTATGAACCGCCGCGCCGTGGAAGAGATGGAGATCCCGCTCTATCCCCGCGAACTGGTCTCCAACATGCTCACGCAACTGCGACCGCTGCCAGTCGGCGAAACGCTGACGCTGCCACAATTGCCGGGGATAAGTCTGCACGCCAGCCGGGCCGGACATATCGCTGGTGCAGTCAGCTTCAGCTTCACCGGGCCGGACGGTACACTCGTCGTCTCTGGCGACATCAGCAGCACGCCCCAGCGCACGGTCCAGGGCGCATTACCTCCACCGGTTGAGCGCTGCGACCTGCTTATCCTGGAATCGACCTATGGTGCGCGTCTCCATCCGAACCGCCAGGGCGAAGAACAGCGTCTGGCGCAGGCGGTAGCCGCTGGCATCGCCCGCGGCGGACACACGCTGATTCCCTGCTTCGGTCTGGGACGCGGCCAGGAGTTATTGCTGGTGCTGCAAGCCGCGCAGGAGAAAGGCCAGGTCCCCGATTTTCCCATCTACGTCGATGGACTGGTCAGGCGCGTCTGCAATACCTATCTCTTGCTGCCCGAAGCCCTGCCGCCCATCCTTCAGCGCCAGATCCGCAAGGGCTATCTGCCCTTTACGGGTCGCAACGTCACCTTTGTGCGCGACGAACGCGACCGCGAACGCATCCTCGCCGGACCTCCGGCCTGCATACTCAGTAGTTCCGGGATGCTCACTGGTGGACCGAGCGTCTGGTACGCGCAAAGGCTGGCTCCCCTGGAAAACGCCTCGATCCTGATCACCGGCTACCAGGACGAGGAAGCGCCCGGCAGACGGCTGCTCGACCTGGCGGAACAGAAGAAGAATACCCTCGAATTGAACGGCACCACCGTCACTGTGCGCTGCGAAGTGGCCAAGTATAGTCTCAGCGCCCACGCAGACGGCGGGGAACTGGCCGCCTACGCCGCCGCCGTCAAACCACGGCGCGTGGCGCTCGTACACGGCGACGAAGAGGCCAGACTGGCGCTGCGCCGCCTGCTGGGCGAGACCGAGGTTATTCTGCCAGAGAATGGCGAGATGTTCGCCCCGCAAACCAGACCAGAACACCCGCAGCGAGGCATGCAACACGCTCAGACCCTGCCGACGCTGCCCACCAATATCGGCGACGGCCAGGAACTGACACTCGACCAACTGACTGAACTCTGGCAAGCCGTCAGCGCAGTCCCCGCACTGCGCATCGTGACGCTCCGCGAACTGGCCTATATCTGGTATGGCGATGTCAACACCGCAGCCACCGACACCATCCAGCAGGTCCTGGCGAGCGACCACGAACAGCGCTACTTTATCCGTCAGCAAGCCCTGGAAGAAGCCTATCGCGTGCGCGGTCAGACCGAAGAGGCCCCCGGCGACTTTCTGAGCGACCTGATCGGCAAAGTCCTGCTGCTGGAGATCAGTCCAGGCAGCAGCAAACCAGTGCTCTGCCTGGGGATCGAGACGGGCGGCAGAATCCGCATACAACACCCCAGCGGCGTCGACTTTGTGCGCACTCGTTATCCCTATTCGGCCATCCTGGATGTACTCGGCGAACCAACCGATGAGATGCTCAACCGCCGCTTCGGAGCCTCCGAGGGACTGGACGACCTGGTGAAAGCCGCACGCCGCCTGCGCCGTCGCCTCTCGGCTCACACCCTGGCTAATCTCTGCCAGGAAGAGGCAACGTATACCCTCGGCGATCTCTGCCAGCTTGCGGGTGTCTCCACGCGCGAACTGACCGATCGTCTGGCCGTGGCCAAAATTCTGCACAAAAATCCAATGATCTTTATGCAACAACGCACCCTGATGGAAGGCGAAGGCCTGGCACTCTATACCCTCGCACCCGAATGGAGCGAAGGCATCGAGGAGGCAGAAGAGACAAGTCGTCCAGATCAAGCATGGCTACAAGAAGTAATTGCCAGCCACCTGGGCGAGGCTACCGATCTGTATCGACGCAGCATCGATCCCGACACGGGCGAGATCACCCTGGCCTTCTACTTTCCCGAACGAGCGAGAGAGCACTACACAGAGCAGATCAACGCGATAAGCGCGGAGACCGGAGTCCTGGTCAACATTGCGCCGCAGACCCACCAGGGCGAACTGGTTAAGGTTGCCAGACAGTCTCTCCCGACGGGCATCAGCGAGCGCAGCTTTCCCTCTATCTACCACGATAGCCAGATCGTCCAGATCAAAGGCACTGGCCAGGCCACCCCCGCCGAACTCGAGGCAGCACGCCTGGAGTTTCGCGCACAGACCGGCTGGCAGCTTGAACTAGATATCCAGCACGCCAGCTTTCAGGCTACCTCCACTCCGACACGCAATCCAAGCCACCCACGTGTAGATCAACACATCGCCATCCAGACCGCACAAAACATCCTGCGCAATCAACCAGGCTATGTCAAAATCGGTGCAGATGTAAATAACGGCACCCTGCTGGCGCGTTTCCACTTCCCTGCCACTGCTCGCCAGCGCTACGCCGAACTTTTCACGCGTATCACCGAGCAGACCGGCTGGGAGGTCAAAGTGCAGGAGGGAATTCACCAGGAGGCACTGGCTCAACTGGCCCGCGATGTCCTGCCAGCCGGTCTGACAGCTAGCGGCGCACCATCGATCTACCACAACCAGCAGACCGTTCTCGTGCAGTGCAAGGGTGCAGCTCCCCAGGAAGCAGTCCTGGCCGCCCAGAACACCTTTGCCGAGGAGACCGGCTGGCGACTGACAATTACCGTCCCTGGCTCGCGTGAAGCGATGGAAGAGGCTCCACGCATGAACCAGAGCGAGGCGCTGGCCTACATCACAGCAGCGTTCAGCGACACCCCCGAACTCTACCGCGTCGGCGTCGATACGCGTCTGAAGATTCTCTGGCTGCACTTCCACTTTCCCGAAAAAGCCCGCGAACGCTATGCCTCACGGCTAACACAGTTGGAAGAGGAGACCGGCTGGCGCATCTATCTGCATCCCCACGCCCATCAGCGAGCCTTAATAGAGGTCGTCCAACGTCTGCTGCCAGAGCAAACCAGCCTGGCAGGCCGAAGAAAACTGCACCACGAGACCCAAACCCTACAGGTCGCTGTGCTCAACCTGGCAGACGAACAGGCACGCCAGAAACTGAGCAGCCATTTCCACGCCGTAACCGGCTGGCATCTCCAACTAGAGCAGGCCGGCGTAGCAGATGAAGCGAGCAATTAAAGCGCACGCGTAGTCTGGATTGGCGAGAAACACGCATGAGGGGTCAGGTACGCCGCCGCGCGGCATACCTGACCCCTCGTGTTGTGAAACCAATTAGATTTGCGGGAGTGCAGCCGGGTTAAGCAAAAGATCGAGAGTTTTGCGGCGTACGCGGTACGACTGGCGCTGGCCGACATGTGGCAATGTGACGGCCTCCAGGACGCCATTTTTGATCCAACGGCGCACCGTGGTATCATCCACGCGCAACTGTTGCGCAACTTCGCTGACTGTCAGCAGATCGTGATCATCATGATTAACCATACAAAAGAACCTCCTAGTAAGCTTCCTGTTTGAATAAAGGGCCTTTCCACGCTTCCTGCGTGGAAATATGCATTTCTCATGCTTTTTGGTACCCTATAAACCTTTAATACATTCCCAGATATTAATACAAGCTCAGTGTTGTTGACACCTGATGCAGTAAGTACATCAAACTGAAAGTTGGTCCCCCCAAACTATTCAATCGTGCAAACTGTGACTCATAAGCATGTATAATGTTGTAGTATAACATCTGAACAACTCAAATGCAATAGAGAGGTTTTACATAGTTTCCTACTCTAACATAGAGAGAGCACCAAAATAAGGGTCAACGGCACTTTCCCGGTTTGCGCCTCTTCAACATTTTTTCCTGTATTTGTTTATATTTAACACCACTGCACACAAAGTACAAACAAAGTAGATATATAGTCACATATTTTCCTTGTCAGATCGTAAAGCCAGTATATTTAGGCGAGTCGCGATTTCAGTTGCGAGAGGATTTCGTCAAGCCACGGTCATCACCTCTTCTTTATAGATTGCTTCTATAGATAATGAGAGACAATCCTGATGAATAGAACGCATTGATCTACATTTTTAGGCGTACGTCTCTAAAATGAAAAAACGCATTTGTACTTGTCGAACCCCTCGCTCTACTAAAAATAGAGGCGATGTATCTGATCTTTTTTTGTCGAAGCCACAGGATTTGCTCACACGCGCAGGTCAGGCAGATGAAATGCGCGAGATCTTGCTTTTTTCTTTTAATAAACGCAACGAGACCGGTCAATTATGGGATTACAAATCGTAAAAGACAAAAAAAAGAGCAGAAACCAGATCGGCGGCATAGACCGCCTGGCTGGCTTCTGCTGAAGCAAAGACTGCGAAGTTTACAGCTTCACAATGGCTTCCTTTGAGGTATCCTGGCTATCGCTATCGCCATCTCCATAGAGAAAGCAATTCGTCCAGTGACCGCCCCCCAGGTCTGTCCGCCTGGGGAAACGTTGACGACACACATCCATCGCGTGTGGACAGCGCGGGTGGAAACGACAACCACCCGGAGGGTTGATCAGACTGGGGATCTCTCCACGTGCGCCAACTTCTTTCATACCCGACGAGCCAGCTTTGATGCGCTCGGGATCGGGCGCAGCCGAGAGCAGCAGACGCGTATAGGGATGCTTGGGACGCTGCGTGACCTCTTCGCTTGGTCCCCCCTCAACCATCTGACCAGCATACATCACCAGTGTATCGTCGGCAAAGTAACGCGCACTGGCAATGTCGTGGGTGATGTAGAGCAACGCCAGGTGCTCCTCGTCCTTCAAGCGCAAGAGCAGATTCAATATATCCAGACGTATAGATACGTCCAACATCGAAACGGGTTCGTCGGCCAGAAGTACTTCTGGACGGACGGCCAGGGTGCGAGCGATGGCGATACGCTGGCGCTGGCCGCCACTGAGCTGGTGAGGATATTTGGAGATAAACTGATCGGCGGGCGTTAAGCTGACGCGTTTCAACAGATTGAGAATCTGTTCTGTCTCCTGGGCCTGATTGAGGCCACGGTTGAAAATCTGCAAGGGGCGGGACAGGTGGTAGCGTACGTCGTGGACAGGGTTTAGCGAAGCAAAGGGGTCCTGGAAGATGAGTTGCACGTGACGGCGATACTCGCGCAGCGACCGTGGACCGCGTGTCAGGCTGATGGATTGATTGCGAAACTTGATAGTCCCCGATGTAGGGTCGTAGAGACGAGCGAGCATACGCGCGACAGTCGTCTTGCCACTCCCGCTCTCTCCCACCAGGGCAGTCGCGCGGCCTGCATAGAGTCCCAGCGAGGTATCTTCTACCGCGTGAACGGCACTGGTTGTGCCAAATAGCCGTTGACCAACAGGAAACTCTTTGCGCAGGTGAATAGCCTCCAGCACAGGAGGAACAACTGTGCTACCCTCAGGCTGAACAAAAAGGGGCCGCATTACATTCATCGGTTCTTTCCTCTCTCGATCAGGGTCGTGTAACCCGCACCAAATTGCTCAAGGGAGGGCGGAGTTTGCACGAAGCGCGTGTCATAAAGGTGGCACGAGACAATCTGGGCATCCTCCCCTGCGGTACCAGGACGTGCGAGTTTAAGCGACGGCATAACGCTCTGACAGGGTCCAAAAGCCATTGGACAACGTGGATGGAAGGAGCACCCAGACGGCACAGCCCGCAGGTCTGGCGGCGAACCTGGAATCCCACCCATTATACGGCGGGGACCGCGCAAGTTAGGGAATGAATTGAGCAGACCGTAACTATAGGGATGGGTGGGATTGAGATAGAGATCGCGGCTGGTCGCCTTCTCGATTATTTTACCCGCGTACATAATTGCAACTTTGTCCGCCAGTTCAAGTAATAGAGAAAGATCGTGAGTAATAAAGATCAGCGCCATCGAGAAGTCTTTGCAGAGTGAACTGATAAGCTCAAGTATCTCGCGCTGCACCACGACATCCAGCGCTGTAGTTGGCTCATCCATCACAATCAATTCGGGATTGAGCGCAAGGGCGATGGCAATCACAGCCCGCTGACGCATCCCGCCGCTCAACTCGTGGGGATAACTTTTGATACGGTCGGAGGCGATACCAACCAGGTTGAGTAACTCCATAGCCCTGCGTTTATGGTGATCAGGACCGAGTTCGGGGCGATGAGTCTTGAGCACATCGATGATCTGCGTGCCGACCGTCAGGACTGGATTCAGTGCATTCATCGCACTCTGGAAGACGATCGAGAGTTCATTCCAGCGAAAACGCCGCAGCTGGGACGAAGAAAGTTGAAGGATATCGATTGCGCCATCCGCCGTTCCCACTGTCTGAGAAAGTTTGCTGACAATGGGTGAGCGCTCTCGCCCTTCTGGTGGGGTATACAGCACTTGACCACCTGTAATAGAGGCAGGTGGACGCAATAAACGTGTAATCGCGTATGCCATCGTAGACTTGCCGCAGCCACTCTCACCGGCCAGGCCGAGAATTTCACCGCGCTTTAAGGTGAAACTCACTTTATCTACCGCATGGACAACGCCATTCGCTGCCTGGTAGTCAACACTGAGATCCCTGACATCCAGGAGAGTTTTTGTACCTACATTGGTTACCATAAGCTACCGCCTTTTCTGCTTTTGACATACTGATCCTCACCACCTGGCGCTCCTGCACCAGTATCAGTCTGCCGACAAAGCTGGTCTTGACCAGCGAAGCCGATCAATGAACAACTTATACAAGATTATACTCTAGCCAGGCTCTTTTCTGGAAGATTACCTACAGGTTTGCCAAAAATCGGCTAGAGGCGTGCACCATTGATCGCTCACATAGGCCAGTTGACCGCGACACAGCGTCGCCTGGATGCGCAAGGAGGAGGCGTCGAGCAGCAAAAGATCGGCGTCGTAGCCAGTGGCGAGCAGACCTTTGTGTGTGGCAACGCCGGCAACCTGCGCCGGATTGTGCGTCAGCATCCCAATGGCCTCGGAAAGCGTAGCATGGGTCATACTCAAAAGGTTCTGTAGCGCCTGGTGCATGGTCAGGACGCTGCCGCTCAGGGTACCATCGGTCAGGTAGGCCGCGCCGCATTGCACACGAGCTGTCTGGCCCGCAAACTCAAAGGTCGCATCGGCTGGAAGACCAGCCACCGCAAGAGCATCGGTGACCACTACGGTGCGCTGCGGACCGAGCAGTGTAAAGAGCAGATCTACTACCGCAGGATGAACATGGATGCCATCGACGATGATTTCCCCGCGCACACTGGGAGCACGCAGAAGCGCAGCTAAAGGTCCTGGTACACGGTGTAAGAGCGGAGGCATCGCATTAAAACAGTGGGTTGCATGGGTAATGCCCAGGGCGAGTGCCTCTTCAGTCTGCTCATAGGTGGCGTCGGTATGGCCAATGCTGACCGTCACGCCCTGCTCTACCAGGCGACTGATCAGCGCGTGTGCGCCGGGCAGCTCCGGCGCAAGCGTCAGAACACGCAGTTGGCCAGCGCTGAGTTGGAGAAGCGTTTCGGTCTCGACGGGATCGGGCAGGCGCAGCCACACGAGGGGATGTGCGCCGCGACGGCCAGGACTAAGATATGGACCTTCGAGATGGATACCCAGCATCTCTGCGCCCGGTCCTGGATCGCTGGTTGCCTGAACGGCGGCGGCGATCTGCGCCGTGGGCAAGGCGTGCGGCGTGCCGACTACACCGGCCAGAAAAGCCGTCACGCCGGTCGTCGGCACCCAGCGGGCATAGGCACGAATCTCCTCGGCATCGCGTGTATGCAACGCAAAACCACCGCCGCCATGCGTATGTACGTCGATAAAGCCAGGCACAACCAGGCTACCATGCACATCAATGATCTCTCCCGTGCCGGTGCCAACTGCGCCGATAGCCACGATGCGCTCATCGTCGATGGTGATATCGCCGGCTGGCAGATCGGTCAGGGCATCCACCAGACGTGCAGCGCGGAGGGTCAATCTCATTATTTGCCGCTCTCTCTGCTGAAAGACATCTCCAGTTTCTTCTCATTATACGCCCGTTGACAATCACTCTCGCAACCCGATCCTTTTTGACTCTGTTGGTGCATTTGTTGCACAGATGGAGCACCTCCCTGCCCTTTTTCTCAATGAGTCGACACGATCAAAAATGGTATCTTCGATAAAGAATAGCGTGCGCCAACAGAGTCTTTTTTCAGGGTGTGGGCCACCCACAAAAATGAAGCTGCCCTGAAAACAAGAGATTACCCTCTTGCAGATCGATAAGACTTGCAGTATCCTCAAGGGTGATGGAGAAAGGCACAAACGAAGTGCCAAAACCAGGTAGAAGCGCAAGAAGGAGAGACTCAGTATGAACCCTCAAGGGTTAACTACTGGCTTTGCATTAGGGGTGGACGGCGGGGGAAGCAAAACGCTGGCAGTTATTGTCAATGAACGGGGGGAAGAGATCGGACGGGGACTATCTGGGAGCGCGAACTACAGTATGGTGGGCCTGGAAGAAGCAATGAAGCATGTCTCTGCCGCGATCGAGCAGGCTACACGAGCCGCGCATTGCGCGATTCCTGTGCGTAAGGCGTGGGTCGGATTGGCTGGCCTGGACCGCCAGGCCGATTACGATCTGATCTATCCACGTGTCCAGAATCTGGCTGAACAGGTACAACTGACTAACGATGGTGAACTCCTGCTGGCCGGGCTGGATAAGTCAATCGGAGTCGTGCTTATCTCTGGCACCGGTTCCATTGCTCTGGGACGCGATGCTGCGGGGCATAAAGCGCGTGCTGGCGGCTGGGGCCACATCCTGGGCGACGAAGGGAGCGGCTATATGATTGCGAAGAATGCACTCCAGGCGGTTGTGCGGGCCTACGACGGACGTGGTCCACACACGGCTCTGCGCGAGCGCATTCTGCGAGCCTGGAACCTACAAACGACTGACGAATTGATCGGCGAGATTTACGGCGAACCCGAAAAAGCCAAGATCGCCAGCCTCTCTTCGGCAGTTATGCTGACTGCTCGCAGTGGTGACCAGGTGGCCGCGACTATTGTACAGCACGCATCCCGCGAGCTGGCTCTGGCCGTCAATGCTGTCTGTCAAAATCTGGTCTTCCCCTCGCACGAGATCCCGCTGGCCCTCGGCGGTGGTCTGCTGCTCAACGAGGCCGACTTCTGTACGCAAGTTATTCAGCACATCCGTCACTGTCAACCGATCGGCCAGGTCGAGCTGGTTTCGCAGCCAACCCTGAGCGCTGCCCGCGCGGCCATGCATTTTTCATAGTCTACGTCACCGTTGCGCGGACTGCACCGGAGAGGCAGTTCGCGCAACGCGAGGCATGACCCCCCCTGGTCTGGCCCGCACGCACGTCGATCCAGACCAGGGCGCACAAGGGAGAAGAGACGCACAATGCAAGATATGGCCGCCTATCTCACGCTGGAAGAACAGATCGGGCAGATCTTTATGATCGGTTTCGCTGGTCCGACGATAACGCCCGCGTTGAGCGCCTTGCTCAGCCAGCAGCACGTGGGCAATCTCATCCTCTTCTCGCGCAATGTCCAGGATGCCAGCCAAGTTCAGACCCTGACCGCCAGCTTGCAACGACTGGCCCGCGAGTCTGGACAACCCTACCCGCTGCTCATCGCCATCGACCAGGAGAATGGTGCGGTCCAGCGTCTCGGACCCCACGCGACGGCTTTTCCCGGCAATATGGCTCTGGGCGCGACACGGGATGAACAGAGCACCTGCGCGGTTGCCTGCGCCACTGGCCTGGAACTCAAAGCACTGGGCATCAATCTCAACCTGGCCCCCGTTGTCGATGTCAATAATAATCCGGCCAATCCAGTGATCGGCACGCGCTCGTTCGGTTCCGATCCACTGGCGGTCGCTCGCCTGGCCAGCGCTGCGCTCAAAGGTTACCAGGAGGCCGGCATCGCCTGCTGCATCAAGCACTTCCCAGGTCACGGCGATACAACTAGAGACTCACACCTGGTCCTACCAACCATCCCCCACTCGTTGGAGCGGTTGAACCGCGTCGAACTGATCCCCTTTAAACAATGCATCGCCGACCAGGCCACAATGGTCATGACCGCCCATCTCGCTTTCCCCGCTCTGACTGGCGCACCTCAGCTCCCTGCAACGCTCTCGCCCACGATAGTACATCAGCTCTTACGCACCCAGCTCGGCTATCAAGGGGTGATTATCACCGATTGTCTGGAGATGCGAGCCATCGCCGCCACAAGCGGAGTAGCCCGCGGCGCAGTCCTCGCACTCAAGGCGGGTCACAACCTGCTGCTGGTCTCACACAGCCTCGATCTTCAGCACGCAGCAATTGACGCAGTGAAAGCGGCGGTCCACACAGGTGAACTGACGCCCACAGACATTCAGCAGGCAGCCACACGCGTCCTTCAGTTGAAAGAGCGCCTGCAAACACGCAACGCTGGATCAGTCCCGCCACCAATCGACTATCCTGCACACCAACATCTCAGCCAGAGCACCTACGAACAGGCCATCACGCTGATCAGAGACCATGCGCACCTGCTTCCACTGCACCTGAAACCCACCCAACGCCTCTTGCTTGTCTCCACGCAGCGAGATCGCGGCCCGCTGGTCGTAGATAGAGAGCAGCCAGCAGACGAGCTACTCGCCAGCATCCGCCTGCGCCATGCAAACACAGAAGCGCTCAAACGGCTCACAACGACGGGAGACGAAGAGCTGGTTGCGCAGGCCAGCGCCGCTGATGTCGTCGTGATGCTCACAGCCAATGCCTTGCGCGACCCATTCCAGGTCCAGACGATGCACACCCTGCTACGCATGGGTCGTCCGCTCATCGGACTAGCCATCGACAGTCCCTACGACCTCGTAGCCTTCCCCACACTGGCAACCTGCCTCGTCACCTACGACTCGACCTCTCCCGCGCTCGCAACCGCCGCACGCGTGCTCTTTGGCGAGATCGCCGCACGCGGCCACCTGCCGGTCGATCTACCGCCAGGCGTATAACTCAGGTACAGAGAAGCGCACCCGCTCGCGTTTCTTTCTCAAGTAGAGCTACAAGGATTGTTTTTTTAGTTCCAATTAGCTATGCTTGCTAGCAGATTTATCCACTGACAGGATATAGGGCTAAACATACGCAGATAGTTGTTGGTTCGTATGAAGGGAAGACCAATGAAAAACTTTTCAATCAATATCTCACTGCCTACCACATTCAGTCTCCAGGAGATCCTTATAGCGGCCGCGCTCGTGCTCTTGCTTATCATCGTGATTAGCATAACCATCGGCAGACGCAGACCTCGACGACGACGCAGAAGAGGCGGAGCACGAGCGAACGTAGTGGTACCACGCAGCAGAACCACCGCGAAACACGACCACGGAGCAGAAGTAGCCATCCATCACGGCGTGGCCCGTAGTCCCCAATGGGGACGAGTGGAGAGAACCCACCTGCTCAATGAACCCGCCTGCGTAGTCTGTGGCTACCTGGGCAAGGGCGTCCAGGTCCACCATATCAAACCCTTCCACCTGCACCCCAACCTGGAGCTAGACCCGCGCAACCTGATTACCCTCTGCGAGGTCACAGGTCGCGATCACCACCTGCTGATCGGCCACCTCGACGATTGGGAATCGTTTAACGTCAACGTGCGCGAAGACGCTAAATACTACCACAAGAAGAACGCCGCACAGATCCGCGCCAACCCGCGCTGGCTCAAAGAGGTGGCGAAACGCCCCTGAGCAACCACACACTTACACAACTTGGCAAACCTTTCGCCGCCTGGCTCATCAGGCGGCGCTGACCGCAATCTACCCTGGGGTCACAAGATTGAGGTGAAGGAGGTGGCCAGTGAGGTACTGAGAACTCAGTTCTTTTCCAACCACCCCTTCACTCACCTGGCAAGCGTACTCTCCATGCCCCAGACTCTCCAGGCTCCTCTGGAAAACAAAACAGCTTCAGATGCAAAGCTCCGCTTCTTCCACAGGGTCTTGAGCAGGATGTGAAGGTCCATTTCATTTCGTCGAGACAGGTGTGAATGTCGTCTTCAATGATTCAGTTGCGTGTGGTTCATCTCCTTCGATACTCCTGTAAAGCCGTAAGGGAACGCTCATTGTTGCCTCTCACCTATCGCTGTGTTAATACACCAATTATACTCCAATAAGATTGTACAGCTTTTAAAAAGCTCAAGCTTAAATAGTCAGACAGAAAGACTGAATGACCAATTAATTTGCATATATCTCAAAAATGTAAATCGTATCTTTGTACTTATATACTATTTTTGGTGCCGAAAAACCTTGTAATCTTGTGATGGATCTATTAACATAGAAGAGACGTAAATTTTTACGCCTTTACTTCATACAGAAGAAGTAACCTCTATTGTCAATTAAAACGTTAGAAAGCACAAAAACCTTTCTAACATTAAATGCAAAGAAAGGAACCTATTCATGAAGAAAATGGTGTTTCGTGTCGCTCAGTTGTTGAAATTGACGAAGAACAACCCGGTTGGCTCACACGTCTACCACATTGCCTAGAACTATGATCCGATTTCTGGTTGACTAGTTCTTTACAGAAGCTATATGAGTAGCGCTATCTGACGTAAACGTGCTACTCATATAGACTTTCATCGGGACCTCTCTTTTTCTGTCTGAACTCCGCGAGAGAGAAGAAACGAAGCTATGACAGATCTGCGCATATTATCTGCCATGCCCATCACAGGTTCTTTTGAGGAATATGAGCATGATCGTCTGGGCTTTCTTATGCGGCGTATGCAGGAAGGCCACGAAATTATTCGTTACGACGCTCAGACATACTTCATTAACCAGCCTGCACTTATTGAACAGATCCTCACACGCACTAATCACCAGTTTCAGATCCCTCCCGTTCCTTTCCGACAGAGTCAGCACGAGGATAGAATTGCTGACTGGATGAAAAAGCGCCATAGCGTAGCTCAAGGGCTACACACGACAGTTGTACAGAGCCATATAGGGCAGATAGTAGCTCTGGCAGAAGACCTCTTACAGCATTGGCAAGCCGGACAGACTCTTCATTTCCACGAACAGATGAAGCAACTCACCGGCCGTATCACGGCTTCTTATTTCTTTGGACAGGACGCGAAGGAATTTGCATCGTTAGGATATGCATTTACAGATGTATTTTTCAAAGTAGCAAACAGCCCCTTTGCCCTTCCCAGGTGGTTTCCTCAACCCAATGTCTTGCGAATGCACTCTTTGCTTGCCCAACTTGATCGCACTATTGGTCAGATGATACAGGCGCGCGAGCACTCTCCTGTCATCATCCCTGACCTGCTGGCAACGCTTATGCAGGCGTCTGATGGTCACGGTAACTCTCTGCCAGAGCGACTGATCTGCGAAATTCTTGTCTCTCTCATGATTGCCTCTCATCGTTCAACGGCTGCTGCGCTTGCGTGGATATGGTTTCTATTGGCTCAAAATCGGGAGGCTGAACAGCTACTTTGTCAGGAGGTCATGACGGTATTGGGAGAGCGCATCCCCCAAAGCAGCGATCTTCCTGGCTTGAAGTATGTCGAATGTGTAGTGAAGGAAGCGCTACGCCTCTATCCCCCTACGTGGATGGTTGTACGAGATGTGGTCGCCGATTGCGAAATGCACGGGTATCTGTTTGAGAAGGGACAAAAAGTGTTGTCGAGTACGTATGTAGTACAGCGCAACCCGCGTTTCTTTCAGGAGCCAGAGCGTTTTCTGCCTGAACGCTGGCTCGATGAAACGATTGTCAATTCACTTCCTAAATACAGCTATTTTCCCTTTGGAGGCGGACCCAGAATCTGCCTGGGAGCCTCTCTGGCGCTGACTGAGTTGGTGCTGATTACCGCAGTAATTGCTCGTCGTTTCAGCTTTTCTCTTCTCAATAGTACGAGCATCAAGGCGGTACCACAGATTATTCTCACGCCTAATCGCCTCGATGTGTTAGTAGCCGAAAGATGAACTATCATCTTATTTTTCTTTGTGAGGAAGAAAGATGCAAGAAGCACATACGTATGCCCAGTGGAGAGCAATAGATCAGACAAGTAGTCCAGTCTCTTTTATTCATTTCATGGACATGCATAACCAGCTGGAAGATGCACAGTCTGCTGATATGATGCAGACTACTTTCCAATCTCTGGACGTGCAACCGGGTAAGGTGTTTTTAGATGCGGGCTGTGGAACAGGAGAACACGCGCGGGCGCTGGTTGAATATGCGCAGGTTCCTATTCAGGTTGTGGGAGTAGATACCAGTGAAACGATGATTGAGGAGGCGCGTCGGCGCAATGCCGGTCCAGGAACCGCGATCACCTATACGATAGGCGATGCCAGCCAGCTTCCTTTCACAGATAATGCTTACGATGGATGTTACGCTATAGGCCTCATAGAGATGGTAGCCAGGCCGGCGGATATACTCGGTGAAATGGTAAGAGTCACACGTTCTGGCGGGAATGTAGTTATTCCCACTGGCGATATGGGGACGTGGATTATTGATACTTCTTATCTTACCTTTACTCATGAAATCCTGCATTTTTTTGCCGATACAGCGATAAATGGGTATCTCGGGCGTCAGTTGCCGCGCCTTTTTCATGAGTGCGGATTGACGAATATCAGGGTCCGACCTGCTACCTATATCGTTTCTAGCTTTGCACAGGCCTACCAGCTCTGGTTAGGGAACATCGTCAGATATGTTCAGGAAGCCAATATCTTTCCACCTGAAGCGCTTCTCGCGTGGGTACAAGACCTGGAGAAACGAGCACAAGCGGGAAGCTTCTTCATGGCACGTACAGTATTCTTTGTCGCCGGCTCTAAACCCTAACCCTGGCAGCGCCAGGCCTGCTTTGCCTGGTTATCCTCGACTCTGGTATGGTCATGCTGTTAAGGCATTTGAGGTGCCTGGCGCACATGTTTGTTAGCGGTCGCGATGCCCGCGGCAAGCAGCAACACTCCACCGCCAAGCAGAATCGTTACACGAGTGCCAACACTCTGTAAAAGCACACCCGTAGCTGCCAGGCCGATAGGCTGGCTTGTAAAAGAAATAAAGCGAATAATACCGTTGACGCGTCCCTGGAGCGCATCAGGAACAATCGCCAGACGATAACTGGCGTTGACTACTGTATAGATAGGGCCAAGAAAGAAAAGAGCTGTAGTTAAAACGCCTAGCATCACAACGTTCTGTGCGACTATATAGAGCGGCCAGAGAAGGACGAGTAGCCAGACATTACCAAGTACAGTAGCTCCAAACCCGAAGCGTTTCTGGACGATTGGTCCAAATAGTGAGCCGAGGATACTCCCAATGCCACCACAGGCAAAAATGAGGCCGATCACAAACGTTGATGCATGTTGGTGTTGGACCAAAACTATGATCAGGAGTGAACTGCCACCAGCGATGACCAGATTGATCCCACTTGAAAGCACTGCCATCGTGCGCAACAGCGAGTGATGCCAGAACCAGGTCAGCCCTTCAGTGACCGCGTGGTCAAAGCGACGTGGCTTAATCGCTCGCTCTTGCTGAAAGCGCTGTCTGATACAGCATAGTGAGAGGACCGAAACAAAGTAGGAAAGCGCGTCACCGATGAAAGGTAGAAGTATATTCAGACCATAGAGAAAACCGCCAAGCGATGGTCCGATGAGAAAGGTAATGCCTTCTGTCGCTTGATTCTGGGCGACCGCTGCTGGCAATTGATCCTGGTCAACGACATTCGATAGGCTAGAGAGTTGAGCGATATCGAAAAAGACAAAAAGTGTCCCTTCTATGAGAGACACTAGGTAGATCTGCGTGAGAGAAAGCCTACCAATAGCGAAGGTGGCAGGAATGCTTGCCAGACAGAGTAGGCGAATTGTGTCGCAGATGATCATTACGCGCTTGCGATCCCAGCGATCAAGTAGCGCTCCTGCTGGTAGGCTAAAGAGAAGGTATGGTATGGTACGTACTGCCCCGACAAAGCCTGCCTGTGCGACCGAATGAGTCAAAAGCAGTACAAGCAAGGGAAAGGCAAGCTGTGAAACCTGGGTACCTGTAGAGGAGATAATTTGTCCGCTCCATAAGAGGAGATAGTTTCTGTTACGCCATAAGGATGCAGGCCTGTGCTTCATCGTACGGGTTAAGTTCATGTCGCCGTCGCTATCTCCTTGCATATATATTTTGCTTGTAAGTACCTGATCATTTTATACTGTTATACGATATATATCGACTTGTTAGCCAACACGAACTCCTCGGCACGTTTCTGTTCCCCTTCCCTTTCTTTGACGGCCTGTTCTTTCAGCACGATACCCATCTCATGCTTTTGGGTTCCTCGCAAGGGTCTTGCCATCCACTACCACACGAATCTGTTCTCCCAGCTCTTATGTAGCGACACAAGCACGAAGAATAGGAGAGAGGCCGATTGAAAAGGTTGGAAAGCATAGAGGATAGCGAGACAGACAGTGTATAATAGTGAGCAGATCAAGCGCGGAGATACCCAGGCACTTTTTTCATTCATTTAAGAAATCTATTTTCAGAGTAAGCTTGAATAAACTATGCTATTTGAAAGGCGGGACAAGGAAGGGCATGGCAACCAAAGATCAGGCAGAATGGGACGCAGAGCGGGCGAAGGAACACGAAACAGGCAAAGGCAACAGTCACAATACACTCATGCCGGTTACCCCGCGAGGTGAGGCGACACGACGCAAAATTCTAGACGCAGCCGAAGAGGTTTTCGGCGAAATGGGCTATTACGAAGCGAGTATCTCTGAAATCACACGTCGTGCCGGGGTCGCTCAAGGAACCTATTATATCTATTTCCACAGCAAGCGCGAGATCTTCAAAGAACTGGTCGAAGACATCGGAAAACGTCTGCGAACCGACCTGCGAGCAGCAATAGCTGAAACGTCGGACCGCCTGGAAGCCGAGAAACGTGGCTTTACTGCGTTTTTCAAGTTCGCAATTCGCCATAGGCATATCTATAGTATCGTGCAGGAGGCCGAACGGGTTGTACCCGACGCCTACGCGGCCTATTACCAGAAAATCAGCCAGGGCTACGTGCGTGGACTGACTGCCGCGATGGAAGAAGGGTCAGTCAGACAACTGGATGCCGAAGCTATCTCTTACGCGCTGATCGGCATCGGCCATTTTGTCGCGCTGCGCTGGCTGATCTGGCCACAGGAAGGCGACGGAGACACAGACGAACTGCCACCAGGCGTCCTCGATTCGGTGATCAATTTTATCCTCTATGGCCTCTCCACCAGACCCGATTAAAGAGCGCAAAAACAAAGCGTGTGGGACGTGCGGAACGACAGATCCGAGCGCCGCACACGCGGCAAACGCTCAAGCACAACAGGCTCCCCAATCCTCAGAAATATATGCTTGCAATGACCATTGATATATACTATACTCCACATGTGCTACAGGCACAGAAACATTTTCTTTTCTCTAAAAGCCTTGCGTTACCTGATTTGCAAACCTGCTCAAACAACAATATATATTTTATAGAAGGGCCAACCACGGATGGAGCAACCCGGCAAACAGATCAACTCCTACTCACAATCCAATGAGGAGCAGGTCAACGCGTCGACAGAGTCTCCCTCTCCCTCCCACAATACCAGCACACCCCTCCCTGGCAACGGTGAGGACGAAAAAGGCGACCTCACGCCCCTCAAGCCAGATCAGCCAACACCGACTGCCCTGGGAGCGCCAGCACGTGTTCTCAAAGACAGCCAGTCGCACCTGGGGATTCCCTCAACGCCACATGCCACTCGCAAAATGCCTAACGTCTGGCAGACGCCCGACGATAGCCAGAACGTTCCCACCGCTCCAAGACAGACCCGTACGCCTCCAGGCAATCAGCCTGGCAAAAGCAACCCACAGACGCCCGACAATAGCCAGAACATTCCCACTGCTCCGAGCATGAGAGCCAGAATAAATCCTCCTCCACTCGTACCAGGACAGGGTCCAGGCAATCCAACTGGAAGAAACATGCCACCATTGCCCGCTAACGCGTCACCCAATAATCAATCAAGTACGCCCTTCGCACCAGCCAGACCAGCAGCAACCCCACTCGGCATGCGCGTAAATAATCAGCCTGCTAGCCCAAACCAGCCAGGCAACGCTGGCGACGGAGCCAATGCTTCATCAGTGGCTGGCACACCAGCCAGGAGAATGCCTCCCCCATCGCCACCACCTCTTCGCCCATCTCGCCAGCGCCGCTCGCGACGCAATCTGCTTGTGCCGCTTCTGGTCTTGCTCGCATTGAGCATCGTACTGCTTGCGCTGATCTTTGGACCACGCGTAGGCATAGCACAAATCTTTCCAGGCAGTGTGAGCGCCCAGGTCTCAATCACGCCCGACAGCCAGTTGATCCAGAATAATTTCCTGGTCGTCGGCACAACCACGATCCCCGATCCAGCCAAGATGCAGGTCGCAACTCGCCTGATCTCCACACAATCCCAACCCATGACCGCAACCGGCCAGTCAACAGGCTCAATTGCAGCGACCAGAGCATCGGGTACACTAACATTTCAAAATCTAGGAGGCTCGGCAGTTCAACTTAACGGCGGCACTCTGACCGGCAGCGACGGCGTGCAGATCTCTTTTGGCCCAGTCTATGTACCAGCAGCGCCCCCTGCCGCAGCCACGGCAACAGGAACCGCACTCATTCTAGGTACATCGGTCAATATCGCTGTATCTGATAGCAACGGCACATGATGTGGCAACAGCAATATCCACGTCAAAAATCTCAATGCCTTCACTGGTGGGCAAAACGCGGTTCCGAATGATGTCGTTCAGCAGACTGATATCGACAATACAGCCGCCCCGCTCAAGGCGCAATTGACCACCGCGACGCAGGAAGCTTTACACACATTAATGAAGAGCAACGAACGCGCAGTCGATAGCTCGCTCGCTTGTCCGGCGACGACTCAATCCGATCGCCCGGCCAATACGCGTGCTCCTTCGTTTACGGTGACGGTTGCGGTGAGATGCAGCGAGGAAGTTTACGACTACCAGGCGGCGCAACAGGACGCAACCACGCGCTTGCAGAACGATAGTCTGAACAACCCTCAACTCGCACAGTATAAGCTGGATGGGCAGATCGTCAGCACGGCAGTCAGCGCGACGGTGGTCAGTGCGGACAATCAGGTCTCGATCTATATGCAGGCGCAAGGACTGTGGGTCTACGACGTTACTCTCACTATGCAACACAATCTCGTGCAGTCGTTGGCCAGGCTCTCGAAAGAAGACGCACTGAGCATTCTAACCCACAACGTTGGGGTAAGATCAGCACAGATCACGCTCTCCACAGGCAATACCTTGCCGACGAATATCGCCGACATTCACCTGAGCGTTCAGATACCATCTGGCGTCCAGACGACGACACCAGCGCCAGTTACACCCACTGCGGGTATCACTATCACGCCGACCAATCCTGGAGCAAATGGCCCCACACCAACGCTTGTCCCAAACGTTGTCACACCAGGACCAGGCAGTTAGTACGCAGACCTGACGATCTATGTTCACCAGGAAAAGAAGCTCAGATATGCACAAACATCTCGGCCCAACTGTGCATGTAACAGACGAGCCGAGATGTAAAACACCGTTTATCTATGCGTTCTGATGGACATGCTTGTGATCGTGACCATGCTCGTGTTCGTGCGCAAGTTCGTGCTCGTGCAGATCACCGACTTTTAGCCGACAATAGAGTCCATCTTCCATACAACAGTTGCGCTGATGGATGCGGCTCTCAAACTGGATGGCCGTATGGCCGATGCGATACTTCTCGCGCAACATGGTCTCCAACGAGAGGAGAATCGTCGAACTCTGACTGGGCGGCAGATCACCGATCTGCGCGTGACAGCTCAACGAGTACATCCCACTGGCAATACACCAGACGTGCAGGTCGTGGACGTTCTCCACTCCATCTACCTGCACCAGATCGTGAACCAACGCGGTCAGGTTGACATCCTTTGGCACGGCTTCCAGGAGAATCTCGGTCGTTTCGCGCAAGACTCGCCACGCCCCCAACGCGATCAAGACGGCAATGCCCAATGAGAGCAAGGGATCGGCCAGGTACCAACCAGTCAACAAGATCAATGCACCACTGAGGATGACGCCGAAGCTGGCTCCTATATCGCCAAACACGTGAAGCGCAGCCGCCCGTACGTTGAGGTTCTCTTTCTCTTTCTGTAGACCAAAACCAATCACAAGGTTTACCCCGATGCCAATCGTCGCCGAGAGAAACATGACCAGCGGCTGCACAGGCTGAGGGTGTTGCACACGTTGAATAGCCTCCCAGACTATCCAGAGCGTGATCAGTATCAAGGTCAGCGCATTGATCAACGCCGCCAGAATACCGACGCGGTGATAGCCGAAGGTGTTACGCGCGTTGGGCGGACGATCCGCCTGCGCCGTGGCAAACCAGGCCAGACCCAGCGCGAAGATGTCGGTCAAGACGTGACCAGCATCCGAAAGCAGGGCCAGTGAGTTCGCTACTAGACCACCACTCACCTCCGCCACCAGGATAATCAGGGTGAGAAAAAAAGCCAGGCGCAAGGTCTTTCTCGCCATACCATGCGTGTGATTGTGTCCTGTATGACCAGCGCTCATGCTAACACCTCCTGTGTTAACTGCAACGTAGCAGGCAACGGCTCGTTTGCGTGAACGAGACCCAACGCTAGCATCTGACGCACATGCTCATCCACCAGACGATAGTAGACTACACGGCCAACTTTACGCATGGTGACTATGTATTGGTTACGCAATACACGCAACTGGTGCGAAATGGTCGTATCGTCCCGACCCAGACCAGCCGCGATATCGCAGACACATAATTCGCCTTCTGGCGCATTCAGCAAAGCATACACTACCTGTAAACGCGTCGGATCAGCCAGTACTGCAAACAATGAAGCAACCCGGCGAGCACTCTCAACCCCTAGAAGCGTTTGCCTGACAACCAGCGCGTGCTCCGGGTGGATACAATGCTGCTGGCAAACCTCTACTGCCTGGGTTGCCTCTGACACCGACGACTCTGGCAGGGTTCTAGACATCTTATTGATACCTCGGCTCTTTAATAGCTGCATAGCCATACAGGTATTATAGTCTAAATATGGGCTGTTTGCAAGCTCAAGCCTGCGGCTTTCGCTCCCCACCCCAGGGTATTAAGAGCAGAACGGGGTTTCAGGCAGCTAGCTGCCTGAAACCCCGTTCTGCTCTGGTATGTCTGCATTTGCCTGCGACAAGGCGCTGGTGATCTTTGCGCAGGGCTATGTAATGCTCGACGTGTGGCTCTGGTTGGCGAATCGTTGGTAGAGGACATATAATAAAAAGCGGACACTAAGGGAGGATTGCTATTTGAATACCGAAATACGCATTATACCAATCACTGGCATTGGCGAAATTAGTTCTGGAACTGACCTGGGTCTTCTGCTCTTTGGAGCACTCCAGGCGCAAAACCTGACGCTGCAACAGGGCGATATCCTGGTGATCACGCAGAAAATTGTCTCGAAAGCTGAAAATCGCGTGGTAAGTCTGACTGACTATGAACCGTCGGAATTTGCACGTATAGCGGCGCTGAACAGTACGAAGGATGCCCGTTATATCGAGGCCGTCCTGCGCGAGAGCCGCCGCGTGGTACGCATGGACCGCGGCGTCCTGCTGACCGAGACTCACCACGGTTTTATCTGCGCCAACGCAGGCATCGATGAGTCAAATATCGGGGGCGCAGAAGAGATTGCGCTGCTGCCCGTCGATTCTGACCTCTCTGCTCGCACGATCCGCGCTCGCTTGCAGACGTTGAGCGGGGAGGGTCCAACCTTCGATCTCGCGGTGATTATTTCGGATACGTGGGGTCGCACCTGGCGCAACGGTCAGGTCAATATGGCGATCGGCGTGGCTGGTCTGGAACCGCTCAGCGACTATCGCGGGCAGTTCGATCCCTATGGCTACGAATTGCAGGCCAGCGTGATCGCGGTGGCCGACGAGCTGGCTTCGGCCGCAGAGCTGGTAATGGGGAAGATCGACCGCGTCCCGGTTGCTCTGCTGCGCGGCTACGCCTATACCCCCGGCTCACAGACCGCTCAGGCTCTGCTGCGCGATCCGGCCACCGATATGTTCCGCTAGTCTTCCAACCAGATCCATACGTTCACGAAGGGCAAGCAGCATGACTCTCGATCTCGAACCACACTCTGAACGCCGGGTTGCGACTCTGGCCGAGCTGATTCAGGGACGGCGCAGCGTGCGCCAATATCTGCCCGATCCGGTTCCTCGCACGCTGATCACGCAGGTACTTGAAGCAGCTCGCTGGGCACCCTCACCCCACGGTCGCCAGCCCTGGCGCTTTGTGGTCTTGCTCAAGCCGGAAAGCAAAATGCGCCTGGCCGACGCAATGGGCGATACCTGGCAAGCAAATCTGGCGATGGACGAACAACCAGCCGAGGTTATTCGCCTGCGCCTGGAGAAGTCGCGCCAGCGCATCTTGCACGCCCCGGCCCTGATCCTGCCCTGCCTCTATCTGGCAGATCTGGATATCTATCCCGATGCTCACAGGCAAAACGACGAGCAGATTATGGCCATTCAAAGTCTGGGCGCAGCTATCCAGAATATGCTGCTGATGGCCTACGATCTCGGTCTCGATGGCGGCTGGATGTGCGCTCCGCTCTTCTGTCCCGAGGTGGTCTGCCAGGCCCTCAAGCTGGAGACAACCTTGATCCCGCATGCGTTGATTACGCTCGGCTACGCGGCGGCCGATCCCAAACGCCGGGCGCGTCTCCCTCTCGATACACTTATTGTTCACTTTGATTAAACGAAGGTGGTGAGTATATGCTTGTAGTCCTGGCCGGCGGCGTTGGCGCTGCACGTTTCTTACAGGGCGTGGTTCAGGTCGTTCCCCAGGAGGAGCTGACCGTCATCGCTAATACCGGCGACGACCGCGCTTTCTATGGTCTTCACGTCTCTCCAGATGTCGATATAGTTATGTATACCCTGGCCGGCCTGGTAGACGAAACCCAGGGCTGGGGTATCCGCGGCGATACCTACCATACGATGCAGCAACTGACCAGCTATGGCAATGAAGACTGGTTCAGTCTCGGCGACCGCGACCTGGCGACGCATATCCATCGTACGCAACTGCTTCGTGCCGGTCAAACCCTCAGCGCAATCACTGACGAGCTACGCCAACACCTCGGTCTGAGACTGCGCATCTTGCCTATGAGCGACCAGCCGATCGCGACTCACGTACGCACACCAGCCGGACTGCTGCATTTCGAGGAATATTTTGTCAAACGCCGATGTTCTGATCCAGTGCAGGATGTGGAATTTGTCGGAGCCAGTCAGGCCAGACCAGCTCCCGGCCTGCTCGACGCAATTAAAACGGCCGAAGCCATTTTGATCGCCCCCAGTAACCCTATCGTCAGCATCGGCAGCATCCTGTCAGTGCCAGGCATCCATGACGCACTCCACGAGGCCAGCGGCATGGTGGTCGCGGTCAGTCCGATCGTCGGCGGCGCTCCAATCAAAGGACCCGCCGATAAATTGATGCAAGGGCTGCATATGGAGGTCTCTGCGCTCGGCGTGGCTCGCTACTACCGCGATTTCCTTGATGTCATGGTCATCGATCAGCAGGACTCCGCCCTGCTCCCGGCCATCGAAGATCTGGGGATTCCTGCCCTGGCCACCGATACGATTATGCGCGACGCCACGACAAAAGCTGCCCTGGCTCGCACTGTTCTACAAGCCGCTGGTATCACTCGCTTTACCAGCTAAAGCCATTTTTACGCCTTATGAAACATTTTGCACTCGTGCCAGTCAAATCATTGACAATGGCCAAAAGCCGCCTGGCCTCCCATCTCTCGCTACAGCAACGCTCGACGCTGGTGCTGGATATGCTCGCTCATGTCGTCCACACGCTCTGCGATAGCGAGCTGTTTGAGCAGGTCTACGTGGTCAGCAGCGACACCAGGGCGCTGGAAGTCGCCCAACGTTGGGGCGCTGAGCCGCTACGTGAAAGCCAGCCCGGCCATAATCCCGCCCTCCAGGCTGCCGCGCAAACCCTGCTCGAACGAGCCGCCTGGCGCTACGGCTCATATCCGACGTGGCTTGCTTTTCAGCGCAGCGCGATGCTAGAAAGAGAACCCACGTTGCACCTGTTACCGGAAGAAAGCCTGCTGACCATCTCCGCTGACCTGCCCCTGCTGACCCAGCAGGACCTGCACCTGCTACTCACACAGGCCGCCCGCTACCAGGTGGTGCTGGCCGCATCGAGCGATGGCACAGGCACCAACGCGCTCCTGACGCGTCCGCCACTGGCTTTGCCCTATCTCTTTGGCGAACAGAGTCTCGCAACCTATATACGGGCCGCTCAGAATCGCCAGTTGAGCTATACGGTCTTCCATAACCCTCACCTGGCTTTCGATATTGACACCTACGACGACGTACACAAGCTTGAAGGCTCTGGCAACTGGTCCACCACGACCAGTCTCTCCGCCTGTCAACAGGCCTGAATTGTAATCCAGGGGTATTTCATGCTCCGCAAGCCGGAGGCTTGCGACCCCCCACCCCAGGGGTTTGAGATCGGGTTGCGAGC
>DAOTTJ010000138.1:0-5165 GCA_034437695.1 Ktedonobacteraceae bacterium | reverse complement strand
TGCATTCAGGGTCGCGAGGGGGAGACTAACCTCCCAGGGTTCTGGCTCTTGCATCATTGCTTCGACACCTCGGCGTTGAAGCGAAGCCAGGCGCAAGGGGTCCGGTAGCTTCCAACCAAGTACCTGCATAAAGCGAGCCAGGAATGCTTCGGGCGTTAGTACTATATGAAAGAGAGGCCGCAACAAGGCGACCAACTCCTGAACTTCGCGGTGATCCATAGCAAGTCCAAAGGCAGGCGGTTCGATCAGGGGTCAGGGAACGGATCGCCGTGGGCCAGCGGCCTGCGATGAGTAAGGCGACGATGCCTCCAGCGGAAAAACCAACCAGATGGGCCTGCTCTCCCAATAAGGGCCGGATATCTGCTGCGTCGTCTTCAAATGTCCACGGTCCTTCCCGTTGAGGACTCTGGCCATACCCTCGCCGATCTGGCACAATAAGTTGATACTGCTGCGCAAGTATGCGTTGCCTGAACCAGGTTCTTCCTTGATCTTCAATCCCTCCTCCGTGAAGGAGAACGACCCGTTCTCCTTCTCCCCAGATGCGTTGGTACAGGTTCTTTCGCTCCATCTGTCCTGGCCTTCGTGATTCGTTGCTTGTATGCAACAATAATGGCTTTTATTCGCCTGAACGAACTGCTTGCTCACAAATGAGAGAGGCAATCGTGTTTATATTGCTAAAGTGGTCTGCGATCATCTCTTCAGGTGGAATGTCCAAGCTAAATTCGCCCTGAATGTAGGAAAGGAGGCGCACCATTTCAAAGGAGTTAATAATGCCCCATTCGAGCAGAGGAGTCGTTTCATCCAGGCTCGTGTCTTTTCCTTCAAGCACATCATTGATAATATAGTGTGTGAGTTTCTTGATAACCTCAGCTTTTTGCATGCGTTTGCCCTTTCCGTAACGCGCTTCCATCCTGAAGCAACACTAAACGATCAACCTTGCCATTTCTTGTTCGCGGCAGTTCTGAGAGGATACAAATGGTGTCAATAATCATGTAGCGCGGCAATCGTTGTGCACAATAGTGTTTCATTTCTAACAACGAAGGCTGCCTGTCCGGGTGAGCTGGGACGAGAAATGCTGTCAGACGGGCCTGCATCTCCTGACCTACGACGACGACTGCAACCTCTCTGATCTCCGGGTGCTGCGCCAGTACAATTTCTATCTCTGCCAGTTCAATTCGGTACCCTCGGACTTTGACCATGTGATCGCGTCTCCCAAGATAGATATAGTTTCCATCAGTTCGTTGGCGCACCAGATCACCAGTGGCGTATGGCTTCGTTCCCTGTATAGCCTTGCCCCAATACCCGAGCATGACTGTTGGACCGGCAACGATGAGTTCACCTATCTCTCCTGGCTCGCTAATGCTTCCATCTTCTTTCTGTACCCAGACTCGATCACCAGAACAGGCTTTCCCGATCGGGAGAGTCTGCTCTTCGTCCAATGGGAGAGAGGGGACTTCATAGTATGTGCAGACATTAGTCTCGGTCGGACCATAGAGGTTCAGGTATCGTACCTGCGGCCAGCACCGATAGAGTTTCTGGAAGTGTTTGAGCGGGAATGGCTCTCCGGCGAACAGGATAGCGCGGAGAGGCAGTGCTAGCAGGTCAGTCATGCCTCCCTCTTCCATCATGAGGACAAGTGCTGATGGCACGGAATACCATACGGTCAGTTGTTCTTGGACTATGCTTGTGACCAGACGGGCAGGCATATAGGCAATCGCGTCGGAGAGTAAAAAGACCATCGCCCCGACTGAGAATGCGACATAGAGATCAAGCACTGAAATGTCGAAATGGAATGGCGCGTGATTGGCGAAACGATCGTGTGAATCTGGCTGTAATACGGCAACGACCCATTCAATAAAGGCCAGGGCGTTGCGATGACTGATACAGACTCCCTTTGGCTTTCCTGTGGAACCCGAGGTATACAATATGTAAGCCAGTTCACTATCGAGCATGGGATCATGTTCACTCAAGATTGCCTCTGGATGAACCGCCAGCACTGCCCTGTCTTCCATGAGTGTGCCATTTTCAAGCACAAACCAGTTCAGAGTCTGAGCAGGATCTGGCGCGAGCTTTTCACGACGATACTGCGTGGTAATCACCGCTTTCATCCGGCAATCCGAGACAATATCGCCAATGCGAGCAGCCGGACTCAGAGGGTCAAGCGGCACGTAGGCTGCTCCCAGACGCAGTATTCCTTGCATCGCGGCAACAGTATGAACGGTTTTTTCTAACCAGAGTCCAACACGATCTCCTCGACGTATACCATTGGCTTCCAGCTTGCGAGCAATACTCTGCGCTTCATAGTCTAAATCTCTGTAGGTGAGACTTGCATTGCTATCTTTGACAGCCAGAGCCTCGGGCGTCAGTTGCGCCTGACGCTGCACGAGATCACCAAGCATTATAATCCTACCTCACTTGCGATAATATCACGCTGCATCTCTGAGGTTCCTGAAAAGAGTGTGCTTGGAATGGCATCGCGCAACATACGTTCGATCCCATACTCCTGCGAAAATCCGAGCGAACCATGAATCTGAATAGCATCTAATCCTCCCTGAACAGCGGCTTCACTAATTGCCAGTTTTGCCAGGGAAATTGCCAGCTTGCTCTCCTTTCCTTGTTCAAAGAGCCAGCAGGCACGATAGAGCAGGAGGCGGGCGCTTTCGAGGCGTAATTTCATGTAGGCCAGACAATGGGCAACAGCCTGGTGCTTCTGTAAAGGTTTGCCAAATTGCTGGCGTTGCTTTGTGTAGGTCAGGGTCTGCTCTAATTGTGTCTCCAGTAAACCAATATAGGCAGCAAACAGACAGGCTCGCTCCCAGTGCATAGAGTGCTTGAATATCTGCTGCCCCTGGCCCTCACGCCCCAGGCGATTGGCGGCAGGTACGCGGCAGTGCTCAAACTGGATCTGGCAGGCGGGCGTACTCGTTAAACCCATTTTGCAGAAAGGCTCCCCTGCACTCATGCCCGGAGTCCCTTTTTCGACGACAAAAGCACTGAGGCCCAGATAACCATGGGCAGGGTTCGTTACTGCATAGACAATGATAATATCTGCAACAGGCCCGTTACTGACATAACTTTTCTTGCCATCGAGTAGATAACTGTCTCCTTCTCGCGTAGCCCGCGTCTGCTGGGCGGAGATATCTGAGCCTGCCTGCGCTTCGGTAATCGCATTCGCTCCGATCAGTGTCCCACTGCATAAACCTGGCAGGAGACGCTGCTTGAGCACATCTCCTCCAAAATCTGCGATAGGCATTGAACAGGCAAGGAGATGGGCCGCCGCAGAGAAAACCAGGCCCATGTCCTTGCATCCATACCCAAAAGCTTCTATCGCTCGCGCTATGGTCAGGGCTGTATAGCCTTTTCCACCATAGCGCTCAGGAATGCTGAGGCCGAGTAAACCAAGCGCTCCACACTGATGCCACTGAGCGCGTGTCCAGGGACGCTCGGGAGCACACACTATCTGTTGTGCTCCCTCTAGAGTTTGCTTGTATACCTCTTCTTGCATACCTGACCAGGTGAAATCCATAGCTTCCTCCATCCGATAGGCTTAGAAAATTGGGCTGAAGGCCTGCGATGTCAGGTCACCAAGGTAGCGATGCCAGATATGCTTCTCGTTGCGCTCCACCTGGCTCACGATGTCTTTCATAATGCCTAAGATACGCGGATTATCTTCATCATAGACATCACCCTGTAGGAGCTTGAGGACATCAACACGGTAGCGCTCATCCTGGACAAAGGCGGTGAATAAGACATTGAGCCGATAGTAGACGGTGATAAAATCGTACCAGTTTTTGGTACCACGACGCAGTGTGTCTTCATAGGTCTGAAAACGGTGTTTGCGAAAATCACCGCTCTCGGCAGCTTCCAGGATATCCCGGCTGGCAAAACGCGCACTATTAAGCGCAATGCTTACACCTGTTGAAAAAATGGGATCGACGAAACGGGCAGCATCACCAACTAAGACTAAATTGTCTCCACAGATCTGCTTCATCGCATAGCTGTAATCTCCTTCATCAGCTAATGGACGAATCTGCGTGGCCGCCTTCAGCCCCGCTGCCAACTCCGGGCGGCTGCCAAGGCACTCCCAGAAAAACTGCTGACGCTCCTGACTCGATTTGGCAAAGTATTTCTTCTGGGTGACAACACCGATGCTTGTAATGCTCTCTGTGATGGGGATCTACCA
Source organism: Ktedonobacteraceae bacterium (assembly GCA_034437695.1). Lineage (GTDB taxonomy): Bacteria > Chloroflexota > Ktedonobacteria > Ktedonobacterales > Ktedonobacteraceae > Paraktedonobacter. The sequence continues at coordinate 982 of DAOTTJ010000138.1, read as the reverse complement.
GACCCAGGTGTTGGTGAGCGGCAGAAAATGGATAAAAATGAAATCAGTCTGCGCCTGATCACGGGCCAGAATACGCCGGTCGTATCCCTCAAACCAGGTGTGTAAGGCGTACTGGTCAAACACGGAATCTTGCAAACGGAGTTTAAGCTGATTGCCCAGCAAGGTACCCCGTCCGCTAGCATCGACAACCATACGTGTGGTTACGTGGATGTCTTTCTTGCCAAGCGTGAAGTGGATTCTGGGAGCGTCGGTCTCAGAAAAATCGACCTTCTGAACGCGCACTCCTTCGCAGACTGCTGCACCCAGTTCGTGTGCATGTTGCAAAAGTAACAGGTCGAATTTCCCACGATCGACGTGAAAGGTGTAGTTGCGATCAACTCCAGGTTGCTCACGCTCGGCAAAGCGTATACCTGCATGACAATCAGGCTCCAAGCCCTCAAAACGCTCTGTATAGACAGGCCCGGTCCCATTTGTGGTCCATGCGGCACCATACTTTTTGGGAAAGCCCGCGGCGTCCATCTTCTCAAGAAAATCGATCTCTTTAAAAACCCGCGTCGATGAGGGAACTAGCGATTCTCCCACATGCGGACGTGGAAAAAGCTCTCGCTCAAATATCACACAGGAAAGGCCGGCTTTGGCAAGCTAGGATGCCATAGCAGCTCCGGCAGGGCCACCACCAATGATGCCAATATCGTAGTCAAACTGAGGCATGATTTTCTCCCGGTACAAGTAACAAGACAAAAAAAGAAGCATCTAACATTCTGTAAACCAGTAGGTGAAAGAGCACTATTCTCAATAGATACGAGGACGGCAGGAGAAGGAAAAACGCTGTGGCTATGCGACAGGTTATCACGTTTTAATACTTTTATATGCTTGAGCATGAAACATACTACAAAAGTAAATTTCGATGCTATAGTAGCTTTTAGCTTATCTATACCATAAAATTTCACCTTAGTCTATATAACATAATCATATTTAAATG
>DAOTTJ010000137.1:0-7273 GCA_034437695.1 Ktedonobacteraceae bacterium | reverse complement strand
ACCGGCCAGATCGTAGGGGTTGTGCTCAATTTTGCGGAAGATTTCCTCAGTGATGGGGTAAGCAAAATCTTTGGTTTTTTTCCAGACGAACGCAGCACACCAAGTGTCGGCCCATAGTTTGCCGTAGAGATAGCCATCGGTGGCACGTAGCTTGGTGTAGGCCGCTTCTTTCTGGCGCACAGCAGCGACGCTCGTATCCACCATGGCTTCGAACTGGCGCATACTAGTGTCTAAGTCACCCAGTTGCTCCCAGGGCTGGAACACTTTTGAGGTGAATATCTTGACCATTTTCTGCTGCTCTTTGTTTTTCTTCTTATACTCGCTGGCAAACTTCTTGTCGTCGCCCTCGATTGGCTCAAAAGCTTCATCGGGGATGCCATTTTTGAGCAGTTTGGGCGTGGTGCCGAGCAGGCTGTTGCCTTGCTGGATATGGGCGTCGAGGAAGTTGAAGGGCTTGCCGGGATCAAGTGACTCGAACCAGAGGCTGACTTTGCAGAGTTCCACGGCCATGGGGTTGAGGTCAACTCCATAGATACAATGGCTGACAACTTCGCGCAGGGCGTGGCGCTGGTCAGCAAAACTCGGCTCATCGTCGCCAGTGCGGACGCTGGCCAGACATTTGGCCACACGACGAGCGGCGGCCACCAGGAAGTGTCCACTCCCACAGGCCGGGTCGACGATTTTCAGTTTGAGGATGGCGACTTCGGGATCGGGCTGGTTGGCGGCTTCGTCGAGCACAGGATTGAGGGCGGTATCGAGCAATTGCGTGATCAGGCTGGTTGGCGTGTAGTAGCTGCCGGTGGTCTTGCGATCGTTGCCGCTGGCGAAGATCAGCTCAAACTGGCCGCTTGCCAGCACATACTGGGGGTGCAGTTCAAGCAGGCTCTCGTAGATGCCGCCCAGTTCTTCGGAACCCAGGTTTTTGTAGTCGACGGCCCGCCGAACTTTGTCCTTCTCGCTGACGGTATACGCGAGTTTGCGTACTGCTGCCAGCACGTGAAAATTGGCCAAGTGGCAGGTGTTGAGATTGGGCATGGCACGATCAGAGAAAAGAAAGCCATTCAGTGCCGGTAAACCAAGTTCTTGACAGCCATCCAGGTCGCCCAGCTTGTCCATCACCAGTTTGAGGCCAATGTAGAGGTCGCTGTGGCGCGTTCCGAGGGTTCTGTCGGCCAGAGCACGCAGGTGGGCTGCCGAATAATACTCGGTATAGAGGTTCTTCGCTGACTCAAGTGCGTTGGGATCAAAAAGCAGATCGCGATCTTCGGCCAAAAAGAGGAACAAGAGTCGATAGACCAGCCGTAACAATTGGTTATAGTAGTCCTTGGCCGCTAGCTTCCCGCTGCGCAACTCCTCACGCAAGGGTCTGTTGGTGGGATGGGCGAGAAAGCCGGTGCCAAGCTCTTTAATGGCTTCTACAACGTTATCCCGCAACTTATCCAGCACACGCATCCCGCCGCTGGCCGCCTCGTGTGACCAAATCTCCAGCCAATACCCTTCTGGTTTGTTCATTGCATCGTCTTTCTCCTTGACCATGCGCGTGGCGTGACAAAGCATCCAGAAGAGCACAAAATCGGCGTAGAGTTGGTTCTCAAACATCTCTTCCAGGTCAAAGGCCACAAAAGCTGGACGCGCCAGGCTGACATCTCTGTGCAGCAGTCGTAGTTCCAAACCATTGCAGGCTATGCCCCATAGATGCTCTTTGCTGCGGTTCAGCAGGTCCTGCACGAGGCTGGCCGGACTACTGCGACGTATATCTAAGCCGCTGCCAATCTTGCTTACCTCATCCAAACTGCTCTTGCTGCCCTCGCGGTCCTTGCGTCGATAGCTGACCAGATGGATTGGCGTCTGCTCCCAGCCGTACGAAATGGGGTAGGAGCGCTCGCCAACCACGATTTCGGGTTTGCTGAGCAGCGTGCCATAACCAATTTCTTCAAAGAGCGATCGCAGCCAGTTTATCGTCAGCCGTAAGCCATCGTCGTGCGCCGTCGCTTTGGCTTGCCCACGTTTGAACACCTGCCAGCTTTGCAGCAACGCCGTCCAGGAATGAGTGATGACCTCGTTGAGCTTGCACCCGGATTTGCGATAATCGTCCGCCGTCAGCCCCTTGAGCGTATGCGCATTAGTCTGTGGATCGCTGATACGCACCAGCAAATCTATCGGCAAAAGAGCGCCTTCAGACTGGACGCTGAGAAATGTTTTCTGTATCGCTGGCATTATTGTTGTCCTTTTGGCAAATACACGTAAACGCCCAGCATGTCGACGGGAAACTGAGGTTCCACGCGGGACCGGATACGGGGAGCGCGGTCGCGGCGGTCGCCGATTTGGCGCACCCGGTTGTGGGCGGCGGCAAGTTCGCTGGCACGGGCGGTTGCGACCTCTTCCAGATGTGAACGCAGCGCTTCGATGTCACTGGGCAGGTTGCGTAGAAAGTGATGAGCCTGGTCCTCATGCACATTGCCGTCGGGAGCGACACTGAGCAGGTGTTCGCTCAGATTGGGATCGTCGAACCACACCGCGTTGGCCGCCGCGCCCTGGTAGGCGAGCACCTGACAATCTTCGGCCAGCAGAGTAGACTCCTCGATTTTGCCGTTGGATAGCCGTTTGCTGGAGAGGATGTGGTAGCGCAGACGCACCAGCAGCAGGGTTGTACGGGTGCTCACGGCGCTGGTGCGCATAACACCACAGCGTTTGGCCCCGCTGTTGCTGCCGGTAGTCGAGTCGAGCGCGGCATCCATGACGAACGTTGCGAGGCTCTCCACCACAGGATGTGTGCGGCTAAGGTAGAGTTCGCCATCTGCAATTGGTAGCTCGAAGCGAGCCTTGAAAGTCTCTTGTTCGCGCTGAAGGGCCTCGCGCAGGGTATTATTCAGAGCGCGACCCTCCTGCACACCGTGGGTTCCATCTTTGCCGCGCAGGCCAGCAAAATCCACCTTGAGCACGCCCTTTTTGTCGGTCGATACCCCCGCGCTGTACTCGCTGAGAGCGTCAGTGACAAAATGCTCTACATCGATGCGCGAACCCATGGCCGAGCGGGTAGCCGCCAGTTCCGTGGCTACCTCAGTGGGATTGATAGTGTCCTGGGCAAACATCGTGCGCGAGCGTTTTTCACGTTCGGCTGCGTTTTGCCAGTCCATCTCGAATTGCTGAGTGAGGACATCCTCCAGCCCTGGCAAGGTGAGTTGCAGACTGTTCGTCTGCTTCTTGCCATTGCTACGCATGAGCGCACCTTCAAAGATGGCCTCAAGGACCTGCTCGGAATTAGCGGGTACGGGTACGGAGATGCCCAGCGAGGTGCGAATGCGATGGTGCTTTTTAATCAGCACATCCAGTACAATGCCATCGACCGGGTTATCTTTGCCATAGCAGGTGACCACACGAATTTCTGGGCTACTCTGACCATAACGGTCAACACGGCCTTCGCGCTGTTCGTGGCGGGTCGGGTTCCAAGAGAGGTCGTAATGCACCACTGCGTCGAAATAGGCTTGAAGGTTGATGCCCTCGCTCAGGCAGTCGGTGGCCACCAGAATACGCCTGGGATGCTGGCTGAGCAGTAATATACGGTTCTCTCGTTCAACCGGTGGCAAGGTACCGGTGATTGCCTCAACCTGCACATCATTTTTCAGCCTGGCGCTCAGTTCCCGCGCCAGATACTCAGCAGTGGGGATAAAACGGCAGAAGAAAATGGGCGTAAAACCGTCTTTGAGCAGCCTTTCCGCCAGCTTCACAGCCAGCAGAAGTTTGGCATCCTGGTTGCCTTGGAGGGCTTCGGCTTCGTTCGCCATTGCAAGCAGGAGTCCGCGCTGCGTATGGTCGTCAGCAGGCAAGTAGTCGGTACCTGGCGTGGTGTCGCCTGGCGTGGTGCTGGTGTCATCATCGTCCAGGTCCATGACGGTTTGCCGACCGATCTTGTCGGCTTCGGCAGCATCCTCGCTGGCGGCAGTACTGGCCCGATTGCGCAAGGTCGCCGCCGCCGCTGCTGGACTGGAGGCCAGCGACCGCAGGAGCGCCAAAAGGGACCAATAACGTACCCGCTGTTGCTGATGACTGCGATCAGTTGAGTCACTGATCTGGGTGTGCGCATACTCTAGCGCGTGCTCAAACAGCCTGCGATAGGCAGGTGACAAGCTGTAATGTTGCTCGGTTTCGCGGCGATCTGGAAAGGGCGTCTCTTCCTGCAAATAGGCTTTAATATCGCCGCGCCGCCGCTGCACAAAATATCTGGCCAGTTCGCGCCGTTCGCGTTCGTGCTGGGTTCCGGTTAAATCGTCTGGTAGGTGAACGAAATCCGCATTCAGCAGGCTGAGCAGCGAGCGGAAGGCCGTCTCGTTGCCACTGTGCGGGGTGGCCGTCACCAGCAGTAGATGGCGATTGGGGTCCTCAGCCAACTTGGAGAGTAGCCGAAAACGCTGCTGGCGCGACTTGCCTCCTTCACCAGCCTCAGAGCAGGTATGAGCTTCGTCGACAATCACGAGATCGGGTGCAAATTGGAGAAATTGTTCACGCCGCTGATCGCTCTTAATAAAGTCAATCGAAATAATCGTCAGCGGATAGCGTTGGAAAATCGACTCCCTAGCCAGACAGGTTTTCTGCAACTGATTAGCGGTACTGGCCAGCACCAGTTTAGCGTCGAGGTGGAACTTCTCGTTGAGTTCGGCCTGCCATTGCTCAGCCAGGTGCGGAGGACAGAGCACAGCCATGCTCTTGATCTCGTGACGCTCCAACCACTCTTTGGCGATGAGAGCGGCCTCGACGGTCTTGCCAATACCGACATCATCGGCGATCAGCAGGCGCACCGTCTCCTGACGCAAGGCCACCATCAGCGGCACCAACTGGTAGGATCGCGGTTCGACCCCCAGATGCGCAAACGAGCGGAAGGGACCCGCGCTGGCTCGAAAACCCAGCCGCACAGCATCGCGTAACAGGCGGCACGAACGATAATCGCCCGGCAGAGCGGGATCTGGAGGGGCAAAGCTCGCCAATTCGACGACTTCCAGTTGACTATTAATGCCCGTTTTCTCAAGCTCGCTTCCGCCCAGGGGCCGCAGTACGAGGATTTCATCTTTTGACTCTGGCAAGACCACCCACTCACGCCCGCGCACGCGTACCAGTGAACCTATCGTAAACGTCATATAACTTACTTCCCTTTTCCAAAGACATTTGGATATGTTGCGATGATCTTGTCCCAATCGTCCGTATGCGTGAATCTGATGACCATATACCCAAGGTCCTCTAAGCACATCTGTTGGATCACATCACGCTGGTGGCGCTCAGGATACGCATGCGGAGGGCCGTCGATGTAGATGGCCGCGAACTGATCTTCATAGAGGAAGTCCGGGCGCGTTTGGCAGTCGGGTATGAGTAGCTGATTGCTGTTGGGCAATTGATGACCACGAACCTTCAGATAGTCGAGCCACTGCTGTTCGAGTGAGGAGCCAGTCAGATGTGAGAGTTGCTCGTGTTGCGTCTCACGCGACACCCCACCAGTTGCGTCAACCACTATATGCGTGCCAGCTAGACGCAGCAGCTCCTCGCGAATGAGGTGACGATCCAACAGCGGGTGGTCACGCTGGTTCGAGTAGCTTAGCAGGCAATCGTAGCAGGCGGCTTCACAGCGTTCGCGAGCGTGATCAGCTTTATGCAGGTCGGTGCCCTGTGCGTCGAAGTGCAGCAAGCGCAGGGCCTCTTTCGCCACTTTCGGCAGGGCCTCGCTCTCGATTAACAAGCGGCGTAATACACCTGCCCCTCCTTCCGCAGACTCATAGAAGAGCAACTGGCGGCGGATTGTTTCGTCCGGTAAGGGCTCGGCGGCCAGTTCACTGGTTTCAAGTTGGTAGAGCGACTGAATGGCATTTTTGAGGGCTGCCTGCAAGGTCGCCATATGCGCTGCTGGGAGGTGTTTTTCCGGCCAGTACAACAGACTATTGCGCCGATCCTCAACAAAGGGGATAACCCGTTGTTTATGCGACGATTGCTCTTCGCCCTCGGCGTCTTCTACACTCTCTTCGGTTGCATTTTTCTCCCAGTCGCCAGTTTCTGCATTAAGCAGGAAGCCATAGATGCTCTGGTCTTTGCGGCGCTTCCAGCCGAGGTTGACCCGCCAGAGGGTCGCAGCCTGCCCAAAAGTCAGTCGCACCAATGAGGTGTTATCGGCAGTGAGAGCATGGGCTACACGCTGACTGGTACTGTGCTCAGACTTGTCGAAGTGTACAGCGGTCCGAAGGTCGAAGCCCAGGCGGGTGCGTTCTTCTTCGTCAGAGTTAATTTTGTCACGCCGTCTGGTGGCGACATTTTCAAGACGATAGAGATTGTGCAGTTCACCGTTGAGCGGCACGCCACAGGCATCGCAGACATCGACAAGTGCGTTGCCGTTGGTAAGCTGATGCAAGTAGCCGCAGTTCGTACATTGCTTGGCATTGGTAGTAGTCAGGTTGCCACTGGTATCCCGCGCCAAAATCACGCGATTGATCTCGTACTTGGAACCTTCGTGATAGACGATAGCCCGTGGCCCAAATTCGGCAATGGCCAGGAAACGCGAGCGCTGCAAAAAAGAGTCGTGCTTCTGTTGCCGCAATTTGCGCCCAGGAATATAGGCAGAAAGTGGCAAACGGGCAAAGTTATAGCCTGGGAGAAAACCCTCGCTAGCGAAGTAGCGATAGCTGTTAAAATCCGCCTGCTCACTGGCTGTGGGATCGGTCAACAAAAATTCTTGCTGTACTGCCTCGGTACGCAACTTCTCAGCTTTTTCGCGGTCTTCCATACTACGGGCTGGATCGCGACTGATTTGCGTCTGGTAATCGCGCTGGGCACGGGCGGCCTGATAGAGTTTACGCCAACGATTAGCAGCGTTATCAAAGCTTACTGCCACGAGCTTTAAGGTGCGCTTCAACCAGTCATCCTGGTACCAGTCAGAGTGTTGCAACTCGTCTTGAAAGGTTGCTAAGACCGCGCTGGCTCGTTTCTCGGCCTTTTTTCGATAGCCGTCATCCTGGATGTGCGGTTGCACATCTGAGCGTAAGGCCAACTGCTCGTTCGTAATGTGCAGGATATCGGGTAGACCTTTGCCCAGACTCAGCCCTGTTTCGGCGAGCCAGATGGCATGGATGTGCGAACGCACCAGGTCTTCGTTGGCCAGGTCCAGACGCGGTGGCGTGACCTGACCCATGACCATTTGCTCCGGGCGTTTAAAGAAATATTGATCGTGTGCGCTACCAGTGGAACAATATGATAGCACTAAAGCTGGTTGCCCCGACCGACCGGCGCGGCCAGATCT
>DAOTTJ010000136.1:0-6299 GCA_034437695.1 Ktedonobacteraceae bacterium | reverse complement strand
ATCCCCACTCCCGACTCGATTTTGGATGGATAATTGTATCCGCAAAGGTATCAACTGCGATTCTATGCAGGTCTTGTCGGACTTTATCTACTGGTCACTCAATGACTCTTTTGTTTGTTCATGGATGAGTATTCTTCTCACCTACTTACTGATCTATGACTCTGGTGGTCTAGCCTGTAAAACTTTCTATCTTTCAAGTCGACGGATAAAACTTCGTTTTGTAGCACCGCCACAGTAGAGGTATTCAGGCGTGCGCTGCCATTTGCATAAAGATCAGTTTTGGTAAAGCTCTTTGCTCTTTAGCAGCGCAACGTTTGGAAAGCTACCAGTACTGTTAATATTCCCAGGTGTCGTGACTCAGCGGTGCGCGGTTGAGTTCCTCGCGGTAGTCGGAGACGTATTTCATGAAGAGGAGGACGAGGATATAATCCTTATATTGCGAGGCATCCATTCCACCACGAAGTTCATCACAGCTCTTCCAGAGCGAACTGTACAGCTCACTTTTCTTGATGGCCATTGCAAACCTTCTCCGTTAACTTTCTATGGCTCTTGCCAGTGCCAAACCACTCCACTCCTTAGGAAAGAACAAGGGGACACCTCTTGAACCCCGGCAGAGAAATCTCCCTGCACCCTTTTTGACTATTCTTTGTCAGAGTTAGAAAAGTGGAAACATGTTCCCATGATTTTGCAGATTGCTAAGACCATAGTTTTGCAGAGATTTATAGCCCTGGCATAAAACGATTGAAACCGTGTAATATGTATAGAAACATGAGAATGCTGACAAATGATACAATCGCCACCAGAAACAGGATCGCAGGCAGTGGGTAGCGCTCAGTTCCTGACAATCCAGGCGAGAGCGTTGTCGTATAGATGGATGGCTCTACGACGAAAATGATGAGTAAACTCAGAATGAGCAGCCCATAGAATATGCTCAGAGATGTTTCTAAGCGTGGGATTGGGACTTTTCGATGGGCGTCCATCTGTTCTTTCCTTCTCTCGATTCTACTGCTCTTCATGAGCAGCTTTCTCATGATTTAATCCATCGAAGAGCAGCGTTGTCAGAATCTCTGGCAGTTCTTCCCAGCGCTCGGCAATGGTGTGATCACCGAGCAGTTGAAGGAGTAACAGGCCCAAAATGGTTGAGGCAATTGTGCGCAAGGCGAGCGGCCCGTCGACAGGCCGAAACTGGCTGCTCTGCACCTGGAAAAACTGCTCACCAACGGCAAAGGTCGGAGCAAGCACCCGTTGGTAATACACATCACGGAGTTCGGCATTGACCAACATTCTACTATGATCCAACATTTTGACAATTCGCAGCGCATGCCATTTGTCAGAATGTTATGAGTGGGTCTCCTCCTGTTGCAACTGCTTGAGTACGTTTTGAACTGCTAATGCGTCAGCTATCTGAGCCGCTGAAAAACGTGCCTGTAGCTCAGGCGGCTGCAATCGCCACCAGACAGGTGAAACGTACATGAGATTTCGGTGGGTTGCTCTCTCAAACAACAGATGGAAACGTTCGTTTGTTGTACTCAGGAAAAGGGCGAGAGAACCGTGACAATGCACAGATCCTTCCACACACGTAAGCAGGATCTTCCTCGTCCTGCCGTTTCTTTGACTTTTTCTCGGAACGCTCGCTTGATGCTGTTGGGGTAGGCCGCCCATCCCTCAGTGGCCACCAGCACTGCTCGCAGTGTCTGTGCGCAGGCCCGCACCTGGATGAGCAAACGGTCAGCCAACTGGCGATCACGCGTGTGACTCACTGCTCCCGCCAGCCAGAGCCGTGTCGAAACCATCATGGCCAATCCCATCCACACCACCATAGACGGGCCTTTGACTCGGATCTCATCAGCCTGGACATGCACCAGGTCCAGTTGACCTTGCTCCACAAGCGTCTCATGGATACGTTGACACTGCACTCCTGCTCGATCTCGCCAGGCGGCCACCGTTCGCTCATCCAAATCCAGTGCATGAACGATCGCCTGAAGCGGACATCCGTACGTCAAGAGCGTGACCACGATCACGATCAAGTTCTTCGGCTTGCGCAGACCTTCAAACAGGGTTCCTTGATAGGCACTGAACGTTTTGCCACAGCTTTTGCAACGAGAGCGAGGGCGAGCACGCTCATAGATCACGATTCAGCCCCTCCTGGTCTCAGAAAAGGAAACGAACCATGCCAACACTTTATCTCACGGAAGACTCTTCCTTGCCCTGCTCGAACGGGAGATTGAAATTCCCTTCCTGGGGCATCATGGCCAGTTCAAAGGACGGCTTTCCCCGCCGCTTTCCAAAAACGCCGTGCTGCGCATGGCCCAGTATCGTGCGCATCAGGAGATGAGCAGTCGTTGTGAACTGGCACGACGATTTGTCATAGGCAAACTCACCAACCAGCGCCTGCGCTTGCAAAGAATGTAGCGAACGCGCAAAGAGGCCGCCTGCTGGTAAAGACGGTCACGGGAGAAATTGACACGTATCCCCCGTTTCTGATACGATAAGGATCGTTCTGGTGAAACACAACAGAGCAAACAGCCAGTCTGGCTGTTCTGCCTATGATATTCCCAATGACAAACGGCGGACCAGGGTGCAGAAGATCCAACTCGGATATGGCAAATGGACACAATACTCCTTCTTCGAGTGTTTCTTCAACCTAAGAGATCTGCTCCACTTGCGGTCCAAACTGGAGCACCATCTGGGAGAAGCAGAAGAGAGTGTCCGCTTCTATCCTCTGTGCGCCGTGTGTGTCAGCAACGTCGGAACGGTTGGTAGACTGCCACCTGCGGAAGATATTCTTTTTGTGATAGGGTGTCTCAAAAATCGCGGGTCTCCCAAACAGAGGCGCTGAGCGGAGACCCGCGCTCAGCTCCACAAGCGAGAGGAACGGTAATGAGGACAGAAGATGACCGCATTTCCAGAGGAAAAAGAACCCCTAAAAAGGAGACCCGCGATTCACCGTGCTTTGGGCGGCTTCTGAAGCGCGACGACAGAGGCAGAAGTCGGGGAAGAAGAAGAGGCCCGTGTGGGATTGAAACAAGGATTTAGACTCGCCTCAATCCGCTCTAATGAGCTGTCGGGGAAGAAGAAGAGGCCCGTCTGGGATTGAAACACACTGGTGTGATGCGTAGTAGGTATCTGGGCTACTGTCGGGGAAGAAGAAGAGGCCCGTCTGGGATTGAAACAGGGAATGGTTTTGTGAAGTACCTAGCGAGAGTTACGTCTGGGAAGAAGATGAGGCCCGTCTGGGATTGAAACGCTTCCTGGATCAAAGGCTGCAACGTCAGTGAACGCCGTCGAGGAAGAAGATGAGGCCCGTCTGGGATTGAAAGCCCCAGCAACACTACAATGACACTTGTGTGAGAACATAGTGAGCGGAGCCAGCCTCGAAAACTCAGCATCTCGGAGGGAAGCGCATGCAGGAACGTGCGGCTAGGCGAGATGGGCTTGCAAGGCGCACAGTGTCTCGGGAAGAGCGAGCAGCGCGGTGGGCAACGGTGGGTGAGCCTCGCGGGTATCAGGTGTGTAGCAACCGTGTAGCAACGCCCCTTGACAGCCGTTGATATGGAGAGATACCTCTGGACAGTACCTCTGCTTCCCTCGTCTCATCGAGGTGGTAATTGATGCACGAATGCATATGTTGCTTAAAAAGGCAGAGGTGTATCGGAGTCGAACCGACCAGAGACTGCGCCTGGCAGCCCCTCAGCCGTTTTGAAGACGGTGAAACCCACCGGGGTCCCTACACCTCCATAGAATTACTAGTCCCCCAGGCCAGGGCTAGACGCGGATGCTATTTTGGCACTCTCGGTGCGAATTGTCAAGCGGCGAGTCGGCGAATGCTCTCGACGTTTACCTGGGTGAGGTTGTTCACCATCAGTTCGGCGGCTCGCAGACCCGGCAGGTCGCGCTCGCCTGCGACTGAGATGCAGTACATGTTCGCGCTATGCGCGGCCTGCACTCCCGCCACGGCGTCCTCGATGACGACGCACGCGGCTGGCTCGACGCCTAGCTCGCTGGCAGCTTTGAGGAAGATATCGGGCGCTGGCTTGCCGTGCGCGACCGTCTCGCCCGAGACCAGCACCGAGAGGTACCGACTCAAGCCCAGCAGTCCATCGATCAGTTGAATGTTGGGAATGGGTGTCGAGGAGGCCAGAGCCTGGGCGAAGCCCGCCCGATGCAGGTCGCGCATCAAACTCTCTGCGCCGGGCAGAAAGATCGCGGTCTCGCGCACAAACTGGCGGAAGTAGGTTTCTTTGCGTTCCGCCAGTTCCTGGAGGTGCTGCGGCGTCTTGACCTTCCAGTAGAAGGGGATAATGTCGTTATTGCGCTTGCCAAAGGTGGCCCAGAAATCCTCGTCGGTAAAGGCGATGCCTTCCTCGCGGGCCAGTTGGTGCCAGGCCCGTCGATGCTCGTCGGCGCTATCGAGGATCACCCCGTCCAGGTCCCAGATCACTGCCTTGATGGTTGTTGGCATATTCTCTCGTCAATGCTCCCTACTCAGCTTTTTCCTTATCATAGCACATCAGCCTACATCTGCGGTCCCGCACAACGCGTTAGCACTGCGCGGCGCGAGCGGCGACTCGTCAGGTGAGAGATGGCTTCCAGGAATGTTGTAAAATGTTCTGAAGAGGTTTCTCTGGTCAACAGGGGAGTTGTCCTTTCTGTTCGGTTTGTTTGCAAGAAGAAAAGAGGGTGCTGGCTATGTCAACTGTGCGCGAGATAGGACCCGCTGAAACGGGTCTGGCCTATACGGCTTTTCTGGAACTGCGTCCCTATCTGACCTCACGTGAGGCGATGATTGAGCAGATCAATCGCTGGCAGCGTCCCGAGGGCTATCGTTTGCTTGGTTCGTTTGTCGGCGACCAGGAGGAGCCGGTGGCGCTGGCCGGATTTCGTCTGCTGCATATGCTTGCCTGGGGTCATACGCTGTACGTCGACGATCTGGTGACGATGGCCGATTTTCGTACGCAGGGTCACGCTGACCATTTGATGGAGTGGCTGTTCAACGAGGCGCGTACCCAGGGCTGCGATCAGCTTCACCTCGATTCTGGACACCAGAGACTGGCCGCCCATCGTTTCTACTTTAATCATGGCCTGCACATCAGCGCCTATCATTTTTCGACGCCCCTATCTGAAGAACAGTCATGAAGGCAGAGCGTAGTATTTTCTTGGAGTTGCCTTGCTGCAAACTTCTGGTAAGCAGCTTTATGCCAGGTGGGTGCTTGCGAGAGCGAGAGGTAGGTGGTGTTGCCATGTTGAGCGCCCACGTGTTGCGCAACGAGATGGCACTTTGTGAAAAGAGACATATAATTCATGTCCATTGTATATCTACGCTTCTTGTACGTTTTTTCATCAATTGTTGCTCTCTAACAATCTAGCCTGGGTCTCCCCACTCATGGCTCTCTTGTTTTGAACATGCAGAGGTATTTCCGTTCCCTGTCCAACAGAAGCGAACATATGGAACGCTGCTGCAAAGCTGCTTCAGTAACAAGTGCGGCTCGTGGGCAGAACCGTGGCTAGATCATGCTGTGAGTCACAATCGGCCTCCATGTTCCTTTTCCTTTTGGCTATCTACCGATAATCCTTCCTCTGCTACCCTGTCCCCGCAAGAACAACAGGAGTACCAGGATCAGGGCTGCCCACAATCCGCCAGTTCAGCCCATCCCAGTGCTCGACCAGGGTCGCAGAAGCCCCTTTGCTTCCCACCGCCCAGATATCGTTTGCGTCTACCGCAGACACAGCGTGAAGCTGGCCGCCTGGGCCGGACGCAGGTGCTGCAACACGTTGCCAGTTCTGTCCATCCCAATGCATGAGTAAAGCCTGCTGACCAACGATGCCTACCGCCCAGGCATCGCTCGGGCCGGTCGCTGCAACCGCTTGAAGCAGTGCTGGTGTGACGTGTCTATATGTGAAAGGTGTCTATTTTGAGATGAAACGGTTCTGTCCACGAACTGCACTTGTTGTTTTTGACATTCAAATCAGCGCTGATTACTCCTCAAAAAGGGACCAAAAAGAGTGCGGCACTCTGGCTAAATAGCGAACGTTGTGAGTAACAAAACTCGCTGTCCCCTCACCAATGAGGTAAGAAAAGAAGCCAGACGCGAGTACCAGGTCGTCGGATCGGCAGGCCGCAGTCACGCGCTTTTTGGGGTAACAATGCCAGCATGATTCGAGGGAGACATGAACGTTGTTCAGGGGAGGGGCCACACGCCGAGTATTCCATAGCCCTGAGAGCCTCTCGCAAAAGATTGCTTCAAGCGGCCTCCCATGCTCTACTACGAGGGTGGCGGTCGGAAAGGCCGGGGATGGTC
>DAOTTJ010000135.1:0-8161 GCA_034437695.1 Ktedonobacteraceae bacterium | reverse complement strand
ACGAAACTGACCTTTTTTGAAGAGAAAGGGTGGTCTGACGTATGACAGACGATTCTCCCTTGCACAACGCGCCTGGAGCGCGGCAAGGTATTCTGGTGGTTGGCAGTCTCAATATGGACCAGATTGTACGTGTGGAGCATCTGCCGGTGATTGGTGAGACTGTGCTGGGAGGGGGAGAGCTAAAGCTGGTGCCGGGTGGCAAGGGAGCGAACCAGGCTGTGGCGATGGCGCGTCTGGGAGCGCGGGTCAGGATGGCTGGGTGCGTGGGACGCGATGCGACGGGCGAGAGGTTGTGCCAGGCTTTGCAGGAGGCCGGAGTAGATAGCGGACTGGTGAGCGTCGACGAGCGCGAAGCCAGCGGTGTCGCATTTATTTTGCTCGTACCCGGAGGAGCTAACGCGATAGTCGTCGCGTCGGGTGCAAACATGTGTGTAGGGAGAGATCCTCAGCAGATGCAGCGCATACTGGAGGTTTTGCCGACGATCCAGGCCCTTGTCTTACAATTGGAGATACCCGTAGAGACGGTCCAGGCGTTGATAGTAGCGGGAAGGCGGGCCGGTGCGCTGGTCGTGCTCAACCTTGCCCCGGCGCAGGCGCTACCCTTAGAGATTTTGCGCCAGGTCGATGTCTTGATCTTGAACGAGACCGAAGCCAGCTTTTTGCGCGGCGCATTCAATCGTGAGGGAGCAGAGAACGCGGCAGAGCTGAAAAACGCTGCCGAAGCGGCAGAACTCGCGCATACCTTGCAGATGGATGGAATAGGCAGCGTAATCATCACACTGGGAGCGCGGGGAGCGGTCCTGGTTGCCGATGGAAGGCAGTTGAGCAGCGAGCCGCCGCCTGTCAAGGTGATCGATACCACGGCGGCGGGCGATTGCTTTGCGGGAGCGTTTACCGTTGCGCTGACCGAAGGACAGACGATGGAGCAGGCGCTCCGTTTTGCCGTGTATGCCAGTGCTTTAAAAGTGACAAAGCCTGGCGCACAGTCGGGTTTACCCACGCGAGCGGAGGTCGAAGCGGCCTTACGCCGAGTTTGAGACAGCGACAAAGAGAATCGACTGTTTTCAAGGATATATTCAAAGAGCAAGATCTGGATGTGAAAAGCCGCCCAGGAGGTTTTTCCTACTTGGGCGGCTTTGACGTTAGCAACGTTGGACACTCCAACTTTTTCAGATAGCAAAATATTTCCCTCTTCAGGATCTACGCGACTAAGGTTTTGCTTGACCAGGGCTATACATTTCCTTCTCTATCTTGTAAGTATGTCGAAACGAATAAAATATGGTTTTAAAATATTGCTTTTTGATTAACCATCGATTATCATCTCTTAAAGAGAGATTTTATATACGTTCTCTATGCAATATATGTTATGTCTCGTGCGGAGATAGGAAAAGGTATACGAAAGAGGCACGAGAAGATAGTCTATTTTCTCTATCTCTCTTTATCCATGCGATTTAATTATCTTCTTGTTAGAACTAGGAGTACGTATGCCGCCTGCTAGGCCATCAGTAAAGGTCTTTATCAGTTATGCCCATGCCGATCAAAAAATGCATCAGGAACTGGTAAATCATTTAGGTGCACTTCGAAACTCACAAAAAATTACTATCTGGTGGGATCAAGAGATACCGCCAGGTGCGAACTGGCGAGATCAGATTGATACTCATATCGACCAGGCCGACCTGATTCTATTTCTGCTCAGTGCCGATTTTATTGCTTCGAACTATTGCTGGAATCATGAAGTCCAGGTTGCTCTTAAAAGGCATGAGGCCGGAGAGGTTCAAGTTATTCCTGTTCTGCTTAAACCTGTGGATTGGCAAGATACGCCCTTTGAAAAACTTCAAATTCTTCCTACGGGAGCTATTGCGGTTACAGAAGTTCTTAATCATGATGCAACGTATAGAGATATCGCACGAGGCATTCGCCGCGTTGTTGATAATATACAGAAAAAGCTAGAGGATGGCTCAGTTCTCGACCGTACGCCAGTGGAAGAAGGGAAGCCCCAACCACCAGGCCCTTTGTCGGCCTCAACGACTGTAAAGCAAGGGCTGGCGGATGTCCCTGCTCCTGTGAGTACACCAGTGGAAGAAGAGGAGTCTATAGCGCCCAACCCTTTGTCGGCCTCGACGCCTGTAAAGCAAGGGCTGGCGGATGCCTCTGCTCCTGTGAGTACACCAATCAATCCAGCTAAACGCCTCACTCAACTTGTTTCAAGACGCCAGAGACTTATAGCTGTAGTGATCATTGTAGCGCTGGTAGTTACTATTCTGGTACCTGCTCTTAATGAATGGCTACACAAGCTCCCTGGACAGGTAAGCGCCATCAGTCACCAGAGCATATCTGTGACCACCAATAGTAGTGTACATAAAATTCAGATAGTTGTTGGAATAAGCGATGGAAGTAATAACTTCTCTTTTTCGTGGCCGCAACCCGGTCTCTTGCAACAAGATGCTAACGCGTACTCAAGTTCCAATTTCTTCAAACTTTCCCAAAGCTACGAAAATTCTAAGAATAACCCTCCTGGCTCTGTTGATCCTAATGGAGAGGCCTGTATCTATGACCAGAATGGACTTATTATCGGTTCCTATGTGACAGTTGTTGCCGTTGTGAGCTTGAGCGATACTGATCACTGGTACTCGTTTGGTCTCGGCAATGCCACGCTCCAGGGGCTTTGCCTCAAGCAGAGATCCTATAACCAGGACTCACGCAATCGTACGAAAGTTCGCATTCTTGTCGCTAATATTGGTGGGCAAGATGCTTCTATCCTTCAGACCACGATGCCGATAATTGTCTGCCAACTGACAGCGCTTGCTTCTCACGATCGTACATTTCTGGGAGTTGTTGGTTTTTCCTTCAGTGCATCGCTCTACTATAATGATTCTATTTCCTCTAATCAATTTAATATAGATACAATGCACCAATTAGAAGCTAAAGGTATTCCAATCATTGCCACTGCTGCCGAGTCCTCGGGGGTTCTATTTGATGACAGTGGAACGTTGGGTTTCTTGCGCATAAATTCTGGGAACGCTCAAGAGGCCGAGGTGGCTGCCGAGTATGCCTCGTCTAAAGAGAAAGAGAATGTCTATATTCTATATGATTCTGAATCTATATATAACGCGAGTCTTGAAATAGCTTTATATAAAGCATTCGAAAACAAAAACATTAAATCGATTGGCGAGGATGTATATAATACTAAGCTTGGAGCAAATAACCCCGATTATCAGAGCGCTTTAGATGATATCAAGTCTCGTATACCTGATAGTACATCTGGGCCATCTGATATGATTTATTGCGCGTGTGTTGCCTCAAGTGTCTCACCCAACCTCAATGATATATATACGGTTTTACAAAATCCTTCACTAGTTTATCGGGGCATCGATCTTCAGCATGTCATGTGGATGGGAGCTGATGGTTTGTACAATCCAGAAGGCAATCTCATCAGTAGTAATATTGTTTACCAAGATATGTTTTTTACATCGTTTGCCTTTCCAGATAAAATTGCTGATATATGCAATAAAAATACGCATTGCACAGCCGAGGAGGCAAATTTTAAAGCGATCTACTGTCAGGCCTTTGACCGTGAGGACCCCTGTGGGCATATCTACGGCCTGTCTCGTCCAGCCAAAAGCACCCTGCTTGCATATGATGCTCTGACAACTCTCCTCATGGCATCGCAACTGTCAGATCCTGCTTCTCCACCGTATGTCTCTGTACACAAGGCGCTTGTATCCGGTAAGTTCCCCAGCTTTCAGGGAGTCACTGGCTGGCTCAGTTGGATGAAGCCATCCAGCAATCCCCTTAATAAAATGATTCTTGTGCTTCAAGTTGGTTCGAATGGTACTGCTGGTGTCTGTACTTATCGTGGAGTACTTACGCAGCCTTCGCCATCTACTCCATCTACTGCGTTTACTACGCTTCAGACTGGGGATAGTTGTAAACCTGGTTAGCCATAGCTGCTATTTCTCCATTGTTCGTCTGTCTATGCAAAGCGCTCTTATACCTCCGTTTCCAGGGAGTCAGTAGACAGAAGAGAGATGATAGCATCAGGCTGCAACTATCAAGGCCGCTTTTAGCAGAGCGGTGGGTTCAGTGGTGGCAGGTGGTATAATACGCAACTGGATGCCCTCCGTGCGAGGCGGGACCGCTGGTCAGAAAGGCTCACGTCGCTCCAGGCACTTGAGCCAGGTTTTCCCGCAATCGATGATGTGTTGCATCCATTGGAACACATGTAGAAAGGCAGCATAGCGATGAGACACAAGATTATTCTTGATTGCGACCCTGGACACGATGACGCGATTGCCATCCTGTTGGCCGGGCATCATCCGCAGATCGAGCTGTTAGCGATCACCACAGTGGCCGGGAACCAGTCGGTTGACAAGACCACCTTGAACGCGCTGAAAGTGTGCGCTTTTGCGGGTCTGACATCGGTGCCGGTGGTGCGTGGGATGGACGGGCCGTTGGTGATCGAGCCGGTCTATGCGGCGCATATTCACGGCGAGTCGGGTTTGGATGGAGCGAACCTGCCTGAGCCGGATATTGAAGCGACCGGGGGACACGCAGTAGATTTTATCATCGAGACCTTGCTGGCGTCGGAGGGAGATATCACCCTGGTGCCTACTGGACCCTTGACGAACATTGCGATGGCTATCAAGCGTGAGCCGGCGATCCTGCCTAAAATCAGAGGCATCTCTTTGATGGGAGGTGCGATTGGCGTGGGCAACGTAACGGCCTCGGCTGAATTTAACATCTATTTTGATCCGCACGCGGCTGCGATAGTCTTTGCGTGTGGGCGGCCGATCACCGTTTGTCCGTTGGAAGTTACCCACCAGGCGTTGGCCACAGAGAGCGTAGTGAGTAGATTGCGAGCCGCTCAGAGTCCAGTTGCCGCGCTGGCGGCGGACCTCTGCGAGTTTTTGAAATCCAAAGATCCGTATCTGCCTGCGTCGCCTATTCATGACCCCTGTGCGGTGGCGGCGGTGATTGATCCAACTATCATCAGTGGTGAATTGATTCGTGTAGAGATTGAGACCACAGGTGAATGGACGCGTGGGCGCACCGTCTGCGACCTGCACAGTCAGTTGGAACAGACGCCCAATGCCTATGTTGGTTTTGAGCTTGATGTTGAACGTTTCTGGAACATGACTATCGAGACGCTGCACTCGTACTGACATAGTCGACAAAGGCTTGCTGCTTGTGGGGAAGCCCAAAGGCGGCGGGACAGAGTAGATTTTTGACAAGCGGGGCTGCTATAAGCTATAGTGTAAAGGGCGTAAAAGAATCGTAGAAGAAGAACAAGTTTTAGCACAAAGGTAAAGGAGAAGCCCGTGGCAGAGATAAATATGGCCGAAGTCATGGATGCTTTAAGAGAATGTTACGATCCTGAGATCCCGGTCAACGTTGTTGACCTGGGTTTAATATATGGAGTCGACCTTGATAGCGAGGTTGGTCGCGTTGGAGTGACAATGACGCTGACGGCGCTGGGTTGTCCGATGGCGGGTGAGGTCATTTCTGAGGTCGAAATGCGTGTTGAAGAAGTTGAAAACGTCAAAGAATGCAAAGTCACAATGACTTTCGATCCCCCCTGGTCGCCCGATCGTATGACGGAAGACGCCAAATGGGAATTGGGGATGATGTAGGGCTGGCATGTGCTGGCAAGCTTCTCAACAACACAAGAACGCGAATGGGTAGGTGAAGGAGATGGCGTTTCAACGTTCCGAGTATGGAGACGTATATACTAGTCTGGCGGTGAGCCAGGAAGAGGCTCGACAGGGCAGCAAGCGTGTAGTCACGCTGCCCGACGGGAGGACAATCAAGGTTCAGGTCCCGGCAGGGATACAAAACGAAGAAGAAGTACGTATACATGGTCAGGGTGTCCCTGTTGGTCCTGCTGGCCAGGTAGGCGACCTGATATTGAAAGTTTCCGTCATCTCTATGGATCGTTTCAAGCGGTCGGGTCCCGTTTACGACGAGCAGATATTGCCTGGTGGAAGCGAATGGACGCACACCGGCAAATATAACGCATACGCATCAAATCCATCGATAAGCACCTATTCCTCGGAGACTACGTATGCTGGTGCAACAAATGTATCTGATCCGGCGCTTGCTGCGGATAGAACTGTCGGTGCGGGACAGCAATCGCGCTCGTTTGAGCAACGGGCTGATCCTGCGGTGCGCTATCCTGACAAGAGACGCAGGCGCAGGCACAGAAGACGTTCGCGGAGAATGACCGCTGCTACATTTGTTGCTCTGCTGCTGCTTATCGTCGTGAGCGGACTGGTTTTCTATTTCGGGTATTATCAGCCGCATCAGGTGACGATTGCCGCGAGTGCGACGCCACTTTCGGGGACAGCGGCGCGTTTGGCCACGAATACTGCCGTGCTTGCCACAGGTACTGCTCATGCAGATGCCACCAACAGTGCGCAGGTGCAGGCTACCGCGCAGGCGTATCAGAACATATACACGCAGGCCACGCAGGGGACGCCCGATTTTGCCGATGCAATGAGCGGCCAGACGGCTCGCCAGTGGGACGTGGCTACCTCGACCGCCAACGGTAGTTGTGGTTTCAGTGGAGGGAGCTATCACGCCAGGATGGCGACTCTTGGGTACTTTCAGCCCTGTTTTGCGCAGACGAGCGATTACAGCAATTTCGCTTTTCAAGTCACAATGAGTCTCAGCAAGGGCAATAGCGGTGGAATTCTTTTTCGGGCAGACGATTTCAATAGCAAATATTATCTTTTCCGTATTAATGCGAATGGTAACTACGATCTTTTTCTCTACACAGGGGACCAGGCGACGCAGGTTCACGGATTATTGCAGGGTAGTAGCGCTTTCATTCAGCCGTCGGGCCATAGCAACCAGATTACCGTCGTCGCGCAGGGTTCCAACCTATACTTTTATGTCAATCAAAAATACCTTGCCAGCCTCAGCGATGGGACGTATACCGTGGGTAAAATAGGCGTATTCGGTGATAGTCATACCCAGGTAACAGATGCCGCGTTTAGCAATATTCAGGTCTGGGTGCATTAAAGCAGTGTCTATGTGTGCTTGTGGTGAGACCCGCTATCCTGACGCTGTCGCTTGCTGCTAGATAGGATTTATTCAATGGTTGAAGATGGACAGCAGCCATTTAACGAGCAAGAACCATTACCCAGGAGAGAGAGAGCGGATAGAGCGGCAGAGGGAGTGAGCCAGGCGTGGCCCCCGCCGCCGCGCGAGCGGGTCTCGCAGGGACCATCGCGCGGTGTGAAGGTCGTGACCACATTGTTGGCGTTGATCCTGATTGCTGGTGGCGTGGGCTTTATAATCTTCGCGGCCAATAGTCAATACAGCGAGGCGCTCAAAGCGGCGCGGAGCTTTCGCGTGAGCGCGACCGCGCGTGGTATAGCCAACGCGCGTGCGACGGTTACGCAGGTGCGGAGAGAGACCGCAATCCCGCTTGAGACCGCGCAGGCGCAGATAGTTGCCAGCGCGACTGCTCAGGCCTTGCCTACCGTTACCATTCAGGCCGAGAATAACAACGCGTCCGCCACCGCCACCATACAGAACAACGCGCTGGCACAGGCCACGACTGGTACGCCTCAACTGGACGACCCGCTGGCCGATAACAGCTTAAACAATCGCTGGGATGTCGGCTATAGCAACAACAGTGGGACGGGCTGTAACTTCAGCAATAGTGCCTATAAAGTGCAGGAAGCGGTTCTGGGCATGCTTCAGCCGTGTTTTGCCGACACTACGAATTATAGTAACTTTGCCTATCAGGTGACGATGGCGATGGAGACGCAGGGCGAAGGGGGACTCATCTTTCGTGGCAACAAGACGCAGGGACGTTACTATCTGTTTACCATAGATAGCAATAGTAACTATGCGTTTGCAGTATATAACGGGAGCCAGGGAGTGATTCTGACGCGTGGGAAAAATGCGGCAATTATGGGCGGGATAGGTGCATCGAATACGCTGGCGATCCTGGCACAGGGAGGTTCGCTGGCGCTGTTTGTCAACCAGACGTATATCGATGGCGTCAACGACACAGCCTTGAGTGCCGGGCAGGTAGGAGTTGCGGCGGTAGATGCGAGTTTGCCGACCACCATCAACTTCAGCGACGCGCGAGTCTGGAAGCGTTAGATGCAGGCAGGTGTTTTGCATGCGCATACCAAACACCCGCCTGCAT
>DAOTTJ010000134.1:0-3289 GCA_034437695.1 Ktedonobacteraceae bacterium | reverse complement strand
TGCCCGCTAATGGACATATATTTCCTGAACAACGAGAGACTGACAAAGGGGTAAAAAGATAAGCGAAAGATCCCAATAATGGAGAATATTCCTCCTGCTACTCCTACTGCTACTCCTCCTGCTAATCCAAATGCTACTCCTCCTGCTACTCCTACTGCTACTCCTACTGCTACTCCCACCACTACATTAAATAAAAAATCGAAGATATCAGGTGACACCAGATGCAAAGCAAGCAATATCGCTCGCCCGCCTATGGCCAGGGGTAGACTAAGCAGAAACATTGGTAGTGCCAAGCGCAAGAGCAAAGTGAACCATTCTCTGCGCCGGGGATAGCGCGTCTCAAGTTCGCGAGCAAAGCGGCGCGGCTGAAAGAACGCCAGGAAGATCCAGTGCATTGGTTCGCGCCACCAGGCAGTGTAGAAGCGATGTAATCTGTCGTCTTTCATGGTCGCACCAGTTTCTTGTATTGCGTGTCGATCCGCTGTTGCAACGCGAGACGATAGGCGGCGTCTCCCAGATCGTAGCGCCCCTGGCCGGTCGCGCCCAGGTATTTTGCCTTCGCCAGTTCAGAGCCGACGAGTTGCAGGTGCATCGGCGGCCAGCCACGCCCGCCAGTCGCGTCGGTCTGCGCGGCACATTCTAGCAAGAAGTCCTGCTCACCCTGGTCCAATCCAGCCTGTACGCTCTTTTCGTTCACAAATTGCTGCGCCTCTTGCTCGGTAAAAAAATTCAGTACCAGTTCAGGCATGATATTAAAGAGCGGACTGGTCGCTCCGGTTAGGTGCTCGATCACCTGATGGATTGGTTGTCGGTTGGTTGCGATCAGCACCAATCCCTCATCTTGCGCCACGGTCCGCAACTCTTCGAGAAAGCCCTTGTCAAAGCCCGGCTTACCAAGCAATCCTTCAAATTCATCGATACATAGCACAGCCAGGATGCTCTGCTCCTTTAGCATCCTGGCTGCCAGGGTCAGACGACTCAACGGCGAACTTGCCGCCGGATATTTATAGGTAGCGGCTCCCAGTTCCTTTAATGCCTCTTTGACAAAATCAGCCAGCGTGCGGTTGAGCGCACTGGTCGCGCTCACGCGTCCCACGCGCACCCGTACATCCGCCAGCTCGTACTTTGACGCAGTCTGCTGCACATACTGCATCAGCCACGATTTGCCGATCCTCCGCTCGCCCACGATGGCCGTCGAACTGCGCTTACTGATCCGTTCGCGCAGCGTCAGGCGCTCGTAGGCCCGCCCATACAGTTCTTCGGGCGCAGGCAGGACCGGTTCGTTAAAGTGAAAGACGTTGATCAAGGGCGCAACGATAACCGGCACCGCCGCGCTTCCTGCCCCGACACTCTGCACCGCCGACGCATTGGCCACACCGGCTGGCACTACCACGTTTGCAGCCACATCTGTCGCGGCGTCACTCGGTCCACTCGCTGGTCCGGCAGACGCAGCAGTGCGCCGCCACGTCACCACATCGAACGGCAGTATATAGGTACAGACCGCGACAATCGTGCCAGCTACGACAAATATTACTGGCGCAATATAGACCCAGTTATAGTCCATCTCATGTCCAAGCGCCAGGATCTCAATCACACCGAGCACAAGCAAGCCCAGGCAGATCACGACCACCGCACCGACACGTATCCAGAAAACCTTACGCTCGCCCGTCTCCTCGTCTGGTCGCTGTCTGATGGACTCTTGCGGTTGTTGCACAACGCTACTCCTGCTATCAATTCCGTATGATTAGAGCAATTATCGCTACCATTATAGCATTGACAGTAGAAAAGGCACAAGCCATAAGCTCACCGGGATCAGGATGTTCGCGTTCTTGTCGGACAAGTTCCGGTGGTGGTTTTTCTCAGCCAAACGTGCTACAATGCCCCGTATGAATGAACTCACAACTCAGATAGAACGCCTGCAAGGGCGCGTCCATGAAACTATGGTGCGTCTTTGACCTGGCCAGCAAAAAGCACGATATTCTTCAGCTAGAAGCTGAAAGCATGCTCGAAGACTTCTGGTCCGACAACCGCAAAGCCCAGACCCATATGCAACACCTGAATGCGCTCCGCGAAGAGGTCACGACCTGGGAGGGTCTCTCCGCCCAGCTTGAGGATCTGCACGATCTCTCCGACCTCCTGGCCGACGAACCCGACGCCGAGATGCACGACGAGGTCAAACGCTCGCTCGCTACCATCGAGCAGAGCGTCGAGAAGCTGCAATTCGCCCTGATGCTCAGCCGCGAACACGACGAGAAGAACGCGATCATCAGCATCCACGCCGGCAGTGGCGGCGTCGACGCCGCAGATTGGGCTGAGATACTCCTGCGCATGTATCTGCGCTGGGCTGAAGGCCACAAGTTTCGCACCGAGATCTATGATTATAATGAAGGGGAAGAAGCGGGAGTGAAAAGCGTCACCGTCGAAATCACCGGTCGCTATGCCTACGGCTACCTGCGCTCGGAGATCGGCACCCACCGCCTGATCCGCCTCTCGCCCTTCGACGCCGCTCACCGCCGCCACACCTCGTTCGCCAAAGTCGAGGTCATGCCCGATATCGAGGATACCATCGAGATCAATATCCGACCCGAAGACCTCGAAATCGACACGTACCGCTCGACCGGCGCAGGCGGTCAGCACGTCAATAAAACCGACTCGGCGGTCCGTATGCGCCACATTCCTAGCGGTCTTGTTGTGACCTGTCAGAACGAACGCTCGCAGATCCAGAACCGCGAGGTAGCTCTCAAGTTGCTCAAAGCTCGCCTCTACGAACTCGAAGTCAAAAAACGCGCCGAGGAGAACGCACGACTCAAAGGTGAGTTTGTCCAGGCCGACTTCGGCACCCAGATCCGTACGGTCACTGTCCATCCCTACAATATCGTCAAAGATCACCGCACCAACTTTGAAACTAGCGATACCAGCGGCTATCTCAACGGCGATGTCGACCCCCTGATCCAAGCCTACCTTCACGCTCAGATCGAATGAGCCAGACCTGATTGCAATCAACCATCGGGCAAAAGCTAGTACAAAATGCCAGGCTTTTGCCCTGTTTCTTCTATCTTCGATAAAATCTACCGTCATCTCATGTCATCTCTAAAGTGCAAAGGATGTTATCGTTCCTTATTGCGAAAAATAGACCAGAAGCCTGTGCCTAATGCGAACAATAATAGTGTAAAGAGCACTCCTGCCCACCCAGATGTCCAGGTCGGTTTTATTGCGGGAATCGTGTTGCTAATGAATGATAAAGTGCCATCGCCCCCTGCCCACGCTGCATCTATTAATGCCTGAAAAT
>DAOTTJ010000133.1:0-7212 GCA_034437695.1 Ktedonobacteraceae bacterium | reverse complement strand
GGAAAAGGTATGGCAGCTAAATCTCTACGGCAAGAAGGACGTGTTCCTCTATCCATCCACATGCTCCTGGTGACTGCTATACTGGTGAACGCCGGGCAATTTATGACTACTTCATTTATCGCAGTCTATCTCACCGCAATCTTGCACTACCCTGCATGGCAGGTGGGAACAATTCTGACAACGAACCTCTTGTGCGCACGCTTACTGCCGCTGCTGACTGGCAGTATTGGCGATCGGACCGATCACGCGCTGACCATGATTATTGGCATGGTCTCGGTTGGGGCTGGCTGTATTGGGTACGCGTTTGTCCATACCTTTCCACTTTTTCTGGGTTGCGCCTGCCTGCTGGGCTTTGGCACAGCCTGCTATACGCCCTCGATCAAGTCTATTTTCGCAGCGCAGTCGGGGGTATGGCGCAAGCGCATTTTTACGCGCTTTAACCAGGCTCTAAATGTCGGTGCGATTATAGGACCCTTTATCGGGGGGGTGCTGGTGACACAAGACCCCCACTTACTCTTCCTTTGTAGCGGTGCGCTGATGTGTGGGATCGCGTTGCTCTCTGTCTTTCTGCGCAAGCAGTATCATACGGCATATTCCTCGTCTTCGCTGTCGAAAAATCTGCGTGCCGCATTGACCTTTAAGCCATTGCTGCTTTTTACCTGCACGATGATCTTGTTCTGGATTCTCTTCGCACAATTGACTGTTTCTCTGCCCCTGGAGGCCGTTCGTATCAGCCACCAGGACTCAAGTTCTGGGCTGGTCTTTATCATCAATGGCGTGACGGGCATCGTCTTTATGTTTGCACTGGGATACGTTCTGCGTACTCGCTCGCCGTTTTTATGCGTGGGAACAGGCATAATCTGCGCTGGGATCGGTCTTGCACTAGTCGCCTGGTTTCCCGTGCTGCCCTGGTTGCTCGTCTGTGTAGGCGTTTATACCTTTGGCGAGACGCTGGTATTGCCGGGTTCTGATATTACGATTGCTCATCTGAGTCCCGCGGGTCAAGCAGGCTCCTTTTTTGGTATCTTCGCGCTTTCCTGGGCCATCGGAGGAACGATTGGCAACTATCTGGGAACCTGGCTGATGAGCACCACCCAGGAAGGCTGGCCCTGGTTACTCTACGGAGGCATCGGCATCGTGGCGGGCCTGCTGATGTTCCGCCAGGCGTGGACGACGCGTAATCTGAAGCCGCAAGAGAGCGAGGAAGAGTCGGAACAAAGCATTGAAACTTCGCAGGTCCCCTCTGCTTAGAGATATACTTCTCTGCGTCACTTTTTGTGATGCGATACACTATGTGGGTATGAAAGGGCAACTATACAATCTGTCTCCATCCGGGGTGAGCAGCGCGTAAGCTCGACCGTTGTCCACCCCAGAGCATCTGGCCGAGAAGCTCTGCCGATTCGACCAATCGTGGTCCTGAGCGATTGAGGTAGGAGTTGCCATCCAGCGCAAAGACGCTCTTGTTGCGTACCGCTTTGAGGTCCGCCCAGGCAGGATGCTTTTGCAGAAGTGGTACGTCTTGCATGGTACGCTCAAGCCCATATCCACAAGGAGCTAGGACGATCACATCCGGGTCAGCAGCCTGAAGGTCCCGCCAAATCAGCCAGGGAGAGTGCTGTCCTATCTCACCGAAGAGGTTCTCACCTCCTGCATACACCACCAGTTCCGGTGTCCAGTTGCCTGCACCCATGAGAGGATCCAGCCACTCCAAGACGGCGACTCTTGGCCTGGAGGCAAATGAGGCTGTGCGGATGGCCAGATCGCTGAGCCGTTGCTGATACACCTCCACAAGGGCCTGGGCCTGAGCGCCCTTCTCTAACACCCGACCGACCCGCAACAGGTCTTCCCAGACATCCTGGAGCCTGTAGGGAGAGAGCGAGACAATGATCGGCTTGAAACCTGTAAGCAGGGCCAGAGCCTGAGTGACATCTCGTTCGCTCACAGCACAGACCTCGCATTGGGTCTGCGTGAAGATCACATCCGGGCGCAACGCTTGCAGCTTTGCAATATCAAGCGCATAGATGCTCAGAGCCTTTAGAGCGGTATCCTCTCGGTCAGACTTTTTCCGTGCGAGGTGTTTCACCTGGGCATCGATCTGAGCGCTGCTCGCAGTGATATCTATCTGGACGGTGCTCACGACGGGCAGTGCGCCTACCGCCGCCGGATAGTCGCATTCGTGAGAGCGTCCGACCATCTGATCGAGACAGCCAAGTGCAGCGATCATCTCGGTGGCACTGGCTAAAAGGGAAAGAATGCGCATCTTGACTCCTTCTTGTCTCATGTGTACGCCTCTTCTGCTCTACTGATTGTATCATATAGATGATGCCTCTCTCCCCGATGAGACTGAGACCCGCCAGCATATGGGCGTTGCATCTCGCAGAATACACATGTATACTTCTTTTCAATCACACGCTTCTTATTGTATACGGTGCTCACTTTTCTTCGAGCCAGAGGAGCAGAGCGTTGGAGAACGCACCTCTCTGTGCTTCGAGTTCTCGCCCTCAGCGGGGACGAAACAGGGCGCTCTTTGCAAAGGATCTCTCATGGAAGATGCAGAGGATTGGATAATCGATGCGAACGGTTTCTATATTGCCACTCGCTCATTTCTCCTACGGCGTGGTTATTGTTGCACCAACCAGTGTCTCAATTGTCCCTCTATAAATTGGCGCAACTCCCCGCTCTGGAAGCCTCTCGTAGCCGCGATGATCGCTCAGACGAAAGGGTCTCCCAGGGCGATAGAAGGAGTACAAAAAGCACTTGTCCAGCACGAACAGCAGGTACAGGCCGCAAGGCAGTCTGAAAGAGCGTTTCACCAGCAAATGATCGTGTACTACCGATTGCTCTTAAAGCATTGGCAAGCATCAAGAGAATAAACAGACCATACAAGAAGCTTCGCGTGTTGACACACCCTAACCTTAATGAAGAAGCCACCGGGATATGAGCCACATCACGGTGGCAACAACGGAACCAACAGGTGTCGCTTACTCTCTCACCAACGCTCTCTTGCCTCCACTTGGGAAGGTATACACCAAACATCAGGAACGTTTAGATGGGCTGATACGAACGTTTGCGAATACGGTCTAATACTGTCCAAGCGATCCCTGTTTTTTCGCATGACGCTCACCCCACTTGTAGAATAGCCAGCCACCAATAAAGTAGACTGCCGAATGAGCAAACTACCATCGGCTACAAGCGATACAAGCGAACGCCCATTGATGACGACTGCACGGATGACAGTGATCCCATAGGTTGTGGGCATGGCCAGTCCAAGAACCTGTAACCAGAGAGGCAACAATGATACTGCAACAAATGTGCCATTCATGAACAGGAGCAGATCCTGGATCAGATCAGCCATCGAGTGAGCATTCTTGTAGATAATCGCGGTCCCTCCTAGAATGAAACTGAAACCGAAGAGACCTGTAAGCGTCAGCGCGACCACGGGGAGGGCTTCCCAACGTATCAACAAATGCACACCCAGAAGCAGACTGAGTCCCAGAGCGGTCAATGAGACCATAATGGTGGCCACGATCAGGATAGCGAATACACGTCCTAGCAATAAAATGCCTGAGAAAATGGGACTCATATACATCTGTTCGAGCATCCCGATTTGTGCTTCGGTACTAATCGTATCATTTACCTGGAAAAGAATGATGCGTGCGTAAAATGACATCATCCATCCTGGTAGCACAAAAGCCATCTGTGCGGGCTGGAGGTTCCCTTGTCCGAGAATAAGGCCGATGGCCAGAAAGCCAATACTTCGCTGAATCATCTCAGCCAATGTATTGTATTTGTAACTCCATAGGTGGATAAGTTCCTTGGATGCCTCATTAAGCATGGCTCGGACAGGGGCCTTGATGGCGCTTTCGATTGTAGTGCTTCTCAACGTGATCATGATAGTTCCCTTTCTGTCTCGGTAATCAGAGAGACAAAGACATCTTCAAGATTGGGTTCTACACGGTTCACAGAGACCAGAGGCAGCTTGCGTTGACATATCTGTTCCAGGATTTGATGCAGTTTATCCTGATCGCCGACTGCTCCTGAGAGCAGACTACCCTTCTCCCAGGGAGAGACACTCAGCCCCTCAAAAAGTGCTTGATCGTACTCACTAAGATGAGTACTTAATTTAATCTCGTAGCATTCCTGACTGAAAAGCTCGATCAGTTCTTGCACAGATTTATTGGCCAGTAACTTTCCATGATGCATGATGGCGACTCGCTCACATACTTCCTGGATCATATCCCGTTCGTGTGAAGTGATTATCACTGTCTTTCCACGCTCATGGGCCAGCTTGACCACCCATTCTCGGATAGTTCTGGCTGCCTGGACATCCAATCCAAGCGTAGGCTCGTCTCACAAAACAATTGCAGGGTCGCTGATGAGGACACAGGCAATGGCGACTTTCTGTTGCATGCCGCGTAAAAACAACCGTACCGGGTCGTATCTGCGCTCCCAAAGATCTAATTCGCGTAAGATTTGTTCGCCACGTACAACTATATCTTTACTTGCACAACCCTTTAAACGTCCAAAATACATTAAGTTCTGCCAGGCAGACAAACGCCAGTAGATATTGCGCGTTCCTTCAAGTACTGCGCCTATCTGACGCATAGCTTCTGCATGATGTCTCTGGATCTCACTCCCATTGAGCAAAACCTGCCCTGTGGTAGGAATGATTAATCCACAGATCATTTTAATCGTAGTCGTTTTGCCGGCTCCATTAGGCCCCAACAGACCAAACACTTGCCCGCGTGGAATGGATAAACTGAGATTATCTACCGACACAATAGATGCCTGCTTATGCACCTTATAAACTTTACTGAGAGATTATAGCTCTATGGCGCTCTCTAAAATGGGAGCTTTTTCTACTGGGGTTGCTATGCTCATTTGCTGCATGCTTAGATCCTTCCTATAACTGAATAACATCTTAAAAGGCATGGCTATCACATCATCGAGTCCTGTTCCTCCTCTGCTATTTCAACTACTAACGATCTCGGTATCTTTTCATTGCATCAGATTGAATCTGATGTATAACCAGATATGCTTCAGACTAAACAAGCCTGGACAGAAGGCGGCGTAAGTCTTGCGATATCGCCTGGAGCACTGCTTCTGGCGCTGTTTGCAGAAAAAAGTGGTCTCCAGCAAACATTCGTAGCGAAAAATCTCCACTCGCTTGCTCCTTCCATGCAGCCAGATCCTCACGTGTGACGCGCCAGTCATCCAGCCCACCTAACGCTGAAATGGTGCAGTCAAGCGGCGCTTCACACGTATAGGTATATGTCTCGTAGATTTCCAGATCAGCCCGTAGTAAAGGCAATAATAGCTTCATCAGCTCTTGATCTTGGAGAGCGGATTCGGGCGTACCATTAAAGCGACGCAGTTGCTCAATAAAGGCGCTATCCGGCAAAGCGTAGATATGCGAATCTCGGTCGGGAATATGAGGAGCACGGTGACTGGAAACCAGGAGAAGCTGTGGCCCGAGGCACCCTTGTTTACGTAGTTGCCGGGCTAGCTCAAAACTTACCAGCGCACCCAGACTATGTCCAAAGAATGCGAATGGTATCTCATATACGGCAAGAGAACGCGTGCTGCTCTCCTGAGCCGCCTTTTTGTGAAACATCCACTGGAGACGAATGTTGTTGGTGATGCTCTCGCGAGCCTTTCTGAGTATGACATCTTCCACATCGAGTAAGAGCACACGATGTCCCGTCTGGATGAGATTCTGGGCCACACCCACACCCATTACTCCAGCACCCACAACGCCAACAGTTTGTTTGCTCATAGTTTGATACCTCCTCCTTTGTGTAGCTGAGCAATAAGCTCTCAGAGAGCCTCTCTATAGTGATGGACCAGAGCTTCAATCGTAGCTCTCTGATGGATATTCTCACCGTACTCCCAGGTCAGGCAGAACTGGCCTTGTATGATCTCTCCCGAGATATAGAATGTGCGATCTCTGTACTCCTGTCTGTTTCTTAACGCCGATTCGTCCTCCCGAACTGGCAGAAGAAAAGGTGTATCAGAAGTCATTTCATCCCTTCTTCCGGTATAGTTAAAAACTACTTCGTGACGCGGGATGACTGGGAGCTTCTTCTGAGCCTGTTCATCGCCAAGTTGTTGCAGGAGATCCAGGCCAATACCCTGGTGCGGCATGTCGTGCAGAAGTGTTTTCGCCTGTTGCAAGGCTTTGCCGACTGTGTCAGCGTTGCTGAGATCCATCAGAAGAAGTTTGCCAAAGGCGATATAGCCGATTGTACGTGATAAATCCAGGTCGTCAAAGACTAACTGCCGCCCATGATACTGGATCTGCATATAAAGGACTGGAGAAGTGTTCCAGTTGAAGAATGTTCGTTCCAGAGCAGCCAGCAAGATATCCAGAATTTGCGTGTCGGCGCTCAGACACTGCTGCAAAAAGACTGTTTCTTCAGTGTTTAAAGACATGCTCACCTCCTTGCTCGAAGCGAGTGTGTCAGCGGTTTTTCCCTCAGGATACTCCAATGGCAAAGGCGCGATCTCCTCCCACGGTAGGGGATGCCAAAACTCTTCTATTCCTAGTTTCAACTCTTCTGAATGCACATACTCGGTGAGTCTCTCAGCCCATTGTTTGAAAGACACGGTCTTGAGCGGCAAGCTCGCACATTCTCCCCGCTCCAGTTGCTGATAAACTGTCTGGAAGTCCTGGAACAGAATTTGTGTGGACATCTAATCTGTGATCAAGTGGTTGATAATGAAGAACAACCTTCTCGCTTGCTCGGAGCCAAAGTCAAAGTAAGCGATACGCAGCAGCGATCCATGAAACTGGTTCAGGTCGTCGCGCTGTTGAGCCACAACCCTATGGAACGTCTCTTCTTGTTCTTCTGAACTTAAATCAGCCATAGATACCCAAGTGAAAGGTGTCGCTTCAGTAAGGTCTGCGACAAACTGTCGCCACTCTCCTTTGTCCTGCACCAGGCGCACACGTAACATATCGTGATGCTTGAGCAAATGGTGGATGCTCATCTCCAGCAAAGCGCGGTCCAGTAGTCGCGCAACGACAAAGGTGTGCCCTATTCCAATAGCGCGGGGGGACCTGAGTGAGTTCTTCGAGCAACCAGTGCTGTCCACCAGTAAAGGGAATATCCCCCGTGAGTGATCCCTGTTCGGCTGGGATGAGAGTGAGGGGCGCTGACTGTTCTTCGCCGAGCCGTGAAGCGATATAAGATGCCAGTTCGACAATCGTAG
>DAOTTJ010000132.1:0-9078 GCA_034437695.1 Ktedonobacteraceae bacterium | reverse complement strand
GATCCTTGAACAGACGCTGGCTTCGGCACGAGAAACGCTGGCGAATGCACGCGGCGCGATTGACGACCTGCGCGTGTCATCTCCTTCTCCAGGTAATCTGGTGGAAGCGGCACAGGAGGAGGTTCAGCGCTTTACCCTCAGCACTGGGATCCCTTGCACCACAGAACTCGACCTCCTCTCCCAGGTTCCGCAGGAGCACATTGAGCAGGTCGTGGGGGTGATCCGCGAAGGTCTGACGAACGTGGCCCGCCACGCACGTGCGCGTCAGGCATGGGTCCGCGTCTCCAGGGAAGAACAAACGCTGCACCTGGAAATCGGCGATGATGGGACCGGTTTCGATCCAGCTCAAGCCCGCGTACAACCTGGACATTATGGTTTGCTTGGCCTGCATGAGCGCGCGCATCTCGCAGGCGGTCAACTCACCGTCCTGAGCACGCCAAGACAGGGGACCAGGATACACTTCTCTTTGCAGAAGGCATCTGGAAGAGAGAAGAGGGAGAGGAGTGAGCCATGAGCAACTGCATTCGTGTGGTGATTGCCGATGATCACCCAGTCGTGCGCACCGGGTTGCGCTTGATGGTGAGTATGCGTGAAACCTTGGAACTGGTGGGAGAGGCGGTTGATGGTGCCTCAGCTGTGCGTCTGACAGGCGAACTCCAGCCAGATGTCGTGCTGATGGACCTGCGCATGCCTGGGATAGACGGGATCACCGCTCTCGAGCACATCCGTCGCGCATGGCCGCAGGTGGCAGTACTCATCCTGACGACGTATACCGAAGACGAACTGATGATTCGGGGACTGCGAGCAGGCGCACGTGGCTATTTGCTCAAGGACGCCGATGTGGAGTTGCTGCTTCAGGGGATTGAGCGTGTCGCGCGAGGCGAGACGCTGATCCAACCGGAGGTGATGGAGCGCCTGCTTCTCCACGCCGAGCGGGCGATCACTGCCCCTTCGCAGAAACAATCTGTCTTAACACAACGCGAACTGGATGTGCTGGCAGGTGTCGCCCGTGGAGAACGCACGAAAGAGATCGCCCGCAGAATTGGGGTCAGTGAGCGCACCGCCTGGGCTTATCTAACAAGCATTTATAACAAGCTGGGAGTAGATTCGCGCGCTTCGGCGGTGGCAATCGCAATGGAACGAGGACTGTTACCACCTCTGGAATGATTGGAACGTTGAAGCGGATATTTTTGGTTTTGTAATCGTTTTCTTTAATAAAGCTGATAACTATCTTTTCAAGCGTTTGCTCGTTATAGGGCTTGAAAGTAGTATACCGTTCGTCAATGCCCACAACCATATTATCGTCTTCGGCATCGTCACACCGAAGAATAAGGGTCGGCTTCCGAAGCCCACCTGCACGAGCGAAGGCGTAACCAGTGCCGAAGCTACGGAGAGTGGCCTCAGCGATGATAACATCAGCTTTAGCGGTGGCAGCCATGTTTTCTTTATATACGGCACGCCAATCAACTCTAGCAGGAGCATGGTTTTTTATCGCTCTGGCGTAAGCGGGTTCTATCCAATTAACAGATAATGAGTGTCCTTGAGAGTGTATAACATCCACAATGCGGCGGAGATTAGCAATATCGTCTTCGATGTTTTCGACGCTAGCTAGGAGGTGGATAATCATTTATTTGCTTATAGTTCCCTATAAAATCTTCTGTTCTTTCAAGAATAGTACTACTTTAGACTCTACTACTTCTTTGCTCAAGTCGCTAGTATCAACATAGAAGGTTGGCTCACTGAACAAAGTGTGTAACTTAGGATCGGTAGTGAGCGACTCGTAAAACCCTTTCGTCTCCTTATGCTGCTGCCTCATGTAAGAGAGCATTTCAAATTTATCGGCATCATGGTCGTCTTTAATGCGCTCGTAAGCCACTTCCAACTCACAGTCGAGATATATGCTACCTGTGATCTGCTGGGTGTACAAGGCTCGTGATTGCTTCATAGCTGAAGCTTTGGCCAGCGCCGTGGATGTAACTGTCCATCCAACCGCGCTGGAGCAAGAGTATATCGTACTCTGCCGCCTTTTCTAGTTCCCTGACCTTATAAGCCACGAGTCGATTATCGAGCGCAAATATCAGTCGATCAGTCCAAGGGTCACCAAGCGGCGTTCCATCACCCGAAGTCGCTAACGCCGACCTCACAAAATCCGCATATGGCAAGTGAATATTTGTTACTCTTTGAGGTACAAAAAATCGAGACAACGCCTTGATTAGCGTTGTCTTCCCAACTCCGTCCATACCTGTGATAACAATTATTTTCATAAATAAAAAGCTACTTTTCTCTGTAGCAAACGTAACTCATCTATTTTACGCAAATCATTCCAGATTACAATCTCTATTGCTTTTTGTAGACTATTGCCTTTCATGCTAATCAGTATGGTCTTCCCGTAGTTTTTGAGCAAAGTCAATTTTTTATCTTATACGCTTATAAAAGGTATTGACAATATTGTTTTCAATATTGCATAGTCTGAGTATGTGTAAGGTATGCACATAGTCTATATCTATACAGCATGAATGTGATAGCTCACCACACGACAAATGGCGGCAGAAGTGAAGCGATGAGCAGTACACAACATTGGTTAGGTGGAACGTCTATAAGATAAGGGAGATTAAGCATGGCGAATAAAGCTAGTAACGAAGCAGTGGATCAGTGTTTTCATAAACAGGTAACACTCAAAGCGCGGCAAGATGTTAAAGTGCCGATTGGCATATACGAGGATACACTACCTCCGCCGAAAGTCGATATAAATATTCTCCCTGTCCCCCAATCTGGCGAAATTAAGGAGTCTATGCTAAAGCGCCCAATGGGTATAGGAGATCATGAACTGAGCTATTATTTCCAGAACTTCAGCGATCAAGCATTTAGGATTACGCTTGACGAAAGATGTGCGTAAAGGGTATCACCCCGATTTCCACATACATCTATGCTAAGCGCAACGTCTTATAAGCTCACTTGCTTTCACCTTCCGCCTGGTTAGCGCTTGGAGTGGGCTGCTTTATTTCATTCACAAATGCGTCTTTACCATAAAATTTTCGAGCAGCTTCGTTATAGGCAAGAGCAGCTTCGAGTTGAGTCGCGTAACATCCAAGATAATAATGCTTACGATCTTTGTAAATCCTAGCACTCCATTTGTTACCTTTTTACGATCATTCCTATAAGTAACTCCTTTATATAAGGTCCAGCTTCATCTTCGCACCAAACCTGGAAGCCCAATTGCTCTCCGAGCGTGTAAGTTCGCTCACAATCAAGGTTTTTTTCCTGGAGATAGGGATCCTCACTCTGTTCGACCACCCCATCTTTGCTCTTGCGCCGGGTAATCCCGGTTTTACACCAGGTCCGGCTCTTTTGCCAGGGATAGCCAGCTTCATGGAGGGTATGTAAAATGGTGAACGTGCTGACCTGTGGGAGTCCATCGGAAGCCCGGCGCAACGCCCGCTGAAGGAGAGAGAGCGACCAGCTTGCGGTGCCATCGCCATCTCGATCCAGGGTCCGACGGGCTTCCTGGAGGATGCGGGCCTTTTCTCCTGTTCCATAGGTAGCAGGACGCCCAGATCGTGGCTGGTCGTCCAGAGCCATCAAGCCCTGCTCGTTGAAGCACCGGACAAGCTTGCTCACCGTCTCATAACCCCGCCACCTCACTTGCCTGGCCGCTTCTGTTCGACTCCGACCTCCTGCAACAGCTAGGAGGGCCACGGCTCGTTGATGGCGACAATGCGGTTCGTTCGTCGCTCGTTTGACTCGCTGAAGCTCCTTTTGCTCCTCGGGAGTCAGTGGGCGGAGAGGTTCGGCGATCGGATGCGGCATGAGAGGCTTCCTTCTCGTTTTTGTTCAGTTTGCCACACCATCGATGAACTTGGCAAGTGACCCACTAGATGCAATTGGAAGCCAAGCTGGTCGCGTATCTCCTCACGCATGAGCAGAGTATAGCTCTCTAAATGAAGAGTGAGCGGAGTTTTAATAACAACTCCTTAGGACAATGCTTCCCACAGATGCGCAGGATTGCCTGTCCTCTGTTTTATCCTGAGAGTCTGCGGATAATTTTCGCGTCGGTCCCTCCACACACCCATTCCCTCAGGAACAATCTGACCAGTTCCGCTGTTCATGCTGTCCCTGACTACTTACAGCTAAAGCTGTAAGTATCCGCTCTAGCCGATTGCTCGTTTTACATATTTCGCAGCTATTGTCGCATATGAATAAAGTGGCGCTTATAAGGCACTGCTCACTCTCTCTCGCTTTAGAGTTCATTCCGTTTTTTACAGTAGCGACAGGAAGATCCTGCGAAATTCAGCGTCGTTCAATGGTAGATCGAGGCGGTTCCTGCCAGCCTCGACCATGACCGCCCGCACAAAAGTCTGCTTCCAAATGGTGTCCGAAGATGCACGCAAAATGGCCTCAGTATTCCCTGAACAGCAAACGCTGTGACCAGAGGATATGGACACCCATCCCGTCGAGCACTTGCTGCGCGATGGACTCGGATGATGAAACCGTACAACGCTTCATTGATGTGTATCTGCGCCCACTGCACACCCAGCCGCATAATGGACACTGGACAAGCAGACATTGCTCTCTAGTCGCGTGACATTTCCACCCTACCTCGTCGTTGAGGGTGCAGACGACCTACGTTGAACACGGTTGCCAGAGGGACATAAAGAACAACTCTACAATTTCCTGTTCTATCTCAGGCAGACCATGCGCTGGCTGGCCGCTCACCCGCTTGGTCGCAAGACCACGCTCTCGGCGTTCGACATCGCGCTTATGCTCACCCAGTTGCCACGTCGAGCACCGTTCGTGCGCTCCGGCGATGACGCGGGCGTCATTTACACCCACGATACACCCTAAGCAGTCGATACAGCGCAGCTTGCCGAGCGAATGACGACGATCCAAGCACAGACCAGGCTGAAGTACTGCAAGCCGAAGCAACAGTTGGAGGATGAACTGAAGCCGAAGCAGTCGAAGCGTTGCAGTCCTCGCGCTCACGCTGGGAGGTGATCGAATGATAGCCCTCCTTAACCCCGAAGAGGAACCGTTCGTCGTCACGCCCGTGTGCGACATCCTCCTGCGCGGCACCAGTGATATGCCCATCGGCTTATATCACCTGGGCATTGCGACCGCTGAGCAGCTCTGTCGGTTGCACTACAGCCGAGGCACGATCAAGACGGTCAAAGCGCGGTTGCTCTTGCTCTCAGATCACGGCTATGTGCAGAGCGACGGCATACCAAGTAAAACAGGCCGCTCGCCCTACTATTATGCGCTCGGCACCTAAGGCATCCGATACCTTGAAGCAGCCGGACTGGATGTCGGTGAGTCCAGGCGTGCGAGCAAGACTGAACTTCAGGAAGAATCCACCGATACATACGAAGCCCTGTGTGTCGCTGTATACCTACCGCTATGGTGCGATAGGGTTCCTTGAACTGCTGGCAAAGTTTGAGGAGATGTTAGAGTTGCCATCTCCTCAAACCAATCCTCAGAAAGCTCTGGACTTTCCAGAGTAATCAGAGGATTTTGAACGTATACATAGCGATAGCCACCACCCCAGGCTGGTGGCTATCTTCATTATTTGGGTAGACT
This sequence comes from Ktedonobacteraceae bacterium, assembly GCA_034437695.1. Classification (GTDB taxonomy): domain Bacteria; phylum Chloroflexota; class Ktedonobacteria; order Ktedonobacterales; family Ktedonobacteraceae; genus Paraktedonobacter. Next base: position 3,507 of record DAOTTJ010000132.1, on the reverse strand, counting down.
AATGAAAAGTCGGGCTTACCCTTTCACGACGATAAGCGGCTTCAAGCGTACAACCAGTTGCGCCAGGCCCGCATTGTGAACAACCTCAACAATTTTCTGGGCGTCTTTATACGCAGCTGGTGCCTCTTCACTGAGTAAGTTCTTGCTATGGACGCGAATGGTCACGCCGCGTGCCGCCAACTGGTCAAGCAGTTCACGAGGACTGATGGACTTTTTCACAGCGGTTCGGCTCTGCCTGCGTCCGGCTCCGTGGCAGCAGGACCCGAAGCTCTGCTCCATAGAGCCGGGAGCACCGACGAGCACAAATGAGTACCGGCCCATATCCCCAGGAATGAGTACTGGCTGCCCTACAGAGCGATATTTCTCAGGGAGTGCTGGATGTCCCGCAGGGAATGCGCGTGTGGCACCCTTGCGATGGACGCACACCCGGCGCAACTGCCCATCGACCTCATACTCCTCGAATTTAGCGATGTTATGACAGACATCGTACACTAACGGCATGTCTTTCGCCCGCGCTTTCCGTCCGAAAACGCTCGAAAAAGCCTCACGCACGCCGTGCATGAGTAACTGGCGATTAGCCCAGGCGAAGTTGGCTCCGCAAGCCATCGCTGCCATATATGCCTTGCCTTCGTCGGACTGCAAAGGCAGCGCTGCGAGCTGACGATCAGGCAGATTGAAGCCATAGCCAGCCTGTTTTACCTCTGCAAGCTTGATGTAATCTCCGGCAATCTGGTGACCAAAACCACGACTACCACAGTGAATGGTGACAACAATTTGCCCGACCTGTCCAATACCCAGCGCCTCTGCTACCTTCTGGTCGTAGATATGCTCCACATACTGGACTTCCGCAAAATGGTTGCCTGATCCCAGGCTCCCCAGTTGCTTCATACCGCGCTGCACAGCCATTGGCGAAACCTTATCGGGGTCGGCTCCGGCCAGGCAGCCACCTTCTTCTGTGACTTCTAAATCTTCCGCGAAGCCATAACCATCCTCGATAGCCCAGGCCGCGCCCTGCACCATGACATCGCGCATCTCGTGGCCAGTCAGGTCACGCATGCCCGCGCCGCCAACACCAGAAGGCAGCTTATTGAACAGCGCGTCAGCCAGCTTATCCGCCTGACCTTTGATCTGGTCGCGCAGCAAGTCGGTCGCCAGCAACCGCACTCCGCAGTTAATATCGAAACCAATGCCGCCAGGCGAAACCACGCCCGTCTCGGCGTCAGTCGCGGCGACACCACCGACAGGAAAGCCATAGCCCCAGTGAATATCCGGCATACCCAGAGAGGCACCCACAATCCCCGGCAGCATTGCAACATTGGCTACCTGATGCAGCGCGTTATCGTCCAGGATCTGCTGAATTAATTCATCGTCGGCGTAAACGATGCCAGGAACATGCATTCCCTCCTGATAACTGGCCGGAATGCGCCAGCGGAACGGATCGATACGTTGCAAGGGGATCTTTTCTTTGCTATTGCTCAAGGCTTTTTCCTCCGTTCCTTTCAAAAGATATTGAACGCACGAACATTGACAGCTACCGCCTCGCGTTGGCGGCTGTCTTTTTCGTTTCCATAGGCCAGGGAAAAACTCATCCGTATAGGCGTCGTGGCATCCTTATAAGCACTCGGTGCTTCCTCCGCAAGGAGATTCTTGCTATGGACGCGCACGGTCACGCCGCGTGCCGCGAGCTGAGCGAGCAGGTCGCGGGAACTCAGAGATTTCTTCGCCGTTGTTCGGCTCTGCCGTCGTCCGGCTCCGTGGCAGCAGGACCCGAAGCTCTGCTCCATAGAGCCGGGAGCACCGACGAGCACAAATGAGTAACGGCCCATATCTCCTGGGATAATAACGGGTTGCCCCACCTCATGGTACTTTTCTGGCAATGCTGGATGGTGCGCAGGGAACGCACGCGTGGCACCTTTGCGGTGTACACATACCTCGCGTTTTTGTCCATCAATTTCGTACTCCTCAATTTTAGCAATGTTATGACAAACGTCGTAGACCAGCGGCATCTCTCTGGCCCGCGCCTTACGGCCAAAGACACGAGAGAAGGCCTGACGCACTCCGTGCATCAGAAGCTGGCGGTTGGCCCAGGCGAAACAGGCCATCGCGCCCACAGGGAAACCATACCCCCAATGAATATCGGGCATCGCCAGCGAGTGGCCAACGATACCCGGCAGACTCGCAACATTCACGACCTGGTGCAGCGCGTTATCCTCCAACATTTGCTGAAGGAGTTCATCGTCGGCGTAGACGAGACCCGGCACACGCATCGCCGAGTTATAGCAGGTCGGGATCAGCCAGCGCGAGGGATCGAGACGTTCTAAAGGGATTCGGTCTTTGCTTTTGCCCACGTGTTTATTCTCCCACGTGAAGTAGTGTACTCCACGTTCTTCTCTTCTATTCTCATCGGAGCAATACGAACCTGGAAACGCTTGCCGCGGTCCACTACCTTTGGCGAGGCGACACGGCCCTGCGTCTTGTTCTGCTTCTGCCTGGCAATGATCTCAGAGTAGTAAAACATAGTTCTCTCCTCTCGCCGCATCCCTCTCTTCATATTAGACTATAAGAAGGGTGCAGACAAAGACTGGGTATTTGATCGGAGAGTGTGGCTGGATGCACAGAGCGCATAGACGACGCGACGGGGAAAATCTGGAGAAAGAAGGAAAAGAAGCTTTCTCAGATGCACCCCTGGCTTGAGGCGCATCCGATATGGTCTATATATCGAAGATGATACGCGCCTTATAGCCCTCGGCGTCAGGCTCAATACTGGCCTCGTGCCAGGTCACCGCTTTCATTACACTGCTCAGATCATGACGCTGTACGTCGTACGGTTCGCCGCTCACAGTTGCGATCAGGTGTGTGTCTGTGAGAAGGGTAATCTCAAACTGTCCTAACAGGAGATACTCGGCGTCGAACAGGAAAATCAGTTCGCCCAGCCAGGCAATCAGTAAAGAGAGCGGGTCGCGTCCTGCAAGATCGACTGTCCGGCTCTGTCTATTGCTCACCTGCTCTGGTAAGACCATCAAACTCTCCATGCCTTGCGCGGCGTTGATAAAGAGTTCTGGCAGGGTCCTTCCGTAGGCGTGCAGGCCGATATCGGCTGTGTGTGCGAATACTTCGTACGACGGGCGTCTCATTATGCCCTACTTCGCGGGTAGGCTCTAAGCATGAGGTTACACGTTTGAGGATTTTTTATAGATCGTGACATGGCCAGGCCTCCCTTTCTGTTTTACAAATGTCCCTCAGGACATTTGTCTCTTCATTGACATAGTATCATGTGGTTTGTTGTCTGTCAAGTCTTTTTGGGGGAGTTCTGGGACTTCTGAGAAGTTCATGAAGTATGTTTTGTGTGTTGTTCTTCCTATTCGCATGGATTTTAGCAGAGGGTGGCTCTCTGCTCTCCTGTTATGCCTGTTTCGCCCCAGGCATAACAGGCATAACATAAGAAAAAGTGTATTGGGGACACCCCAGTTTCCCTGTCTCCCGGACAGGGTGCCGGCAAAGGCTGCC
>DAOTTJ010000131.1:0-24698 GCA_034437695.1 Ktedonobacteraceae bacterium | reverse complement strand
CGGACCGTATACGATGCGCCGGGGGTCAGACCCGGCACCGCGTAGCTACAGGTGCCATAGCGGTTGCTCTGATAGACCGCTGCGGGCGCGGCGTTGGTCACCCCGCTCGTCGTGATCGTATTGCCACTTGTCGTAGTTGAGCCGCCCGTGAAGTCGGTATCGGCCACAAACGAGCCGGTTGCCGGACCGCCAGAATTGATCTGGAGCGCACTCCCGCCGCCCGTGACAGGGGTTGGCGTCGGCGTTGGTGTCGTCGGCGTGGGAGTCGGCGTCGACGAGCCGCTGGAGACCTCGATGCCGTTGACCTGGGCGTAATCGACGACCGAAGTAAACTGGATAGCGATCGCACCGCTCCCGTTAGCCGTAGCGTTAAATTGCTCGGCTACAGCTCGGCCCGGTCCATTCGCCGCTGCGACGATATCGAAGCTGCTCAAGACCTGCTGATTGTTGATAGCGACGTTAAAGGTGCGTTGGCCCGTTGTACTCCAGTAGTTCTCCGCGAAATCCAGGCGCACCATGTATGCCGCTCCGGGGGTGAGATTGGGAACGGTATAAGTGAAGGTGCTGCCGTAGCGGCTGCTCTGATAGACCGCTGGCGATGCCGGATTGGTCACCCCGGTCAGATCGACCGAGTTAGCAGTGACGTTGGCAGTGCCGCCGCTGAAGTCCGCGTCGGCGCTAAAGGACGGGAACCACGCCGCCGAGGTAGAGGCAGCGCCACCGGCATTAAGGCGAATGGCAGTGCCACCAGCAGGCGGAGGCGGAGTGGGACTACCGCTGACCGTGAAGCTGGTCTGCTGACGAATATCGCGCGAGGAGCTGCCGACCATCACCTGGTAAGTGCCATTCGAGACCCACCAGTTATGCGCATTGACATCCCAGTAGGAGAGGTTCTGCGGCGTGAGGGTAAAGCTCACGTGCTGAGTCTGTCCCGGTTGGAGCATGACCTTCTGGAAGCCCTTGAGCTGCTTAGGCGGCTCCGATACATTAGTTGAAGGAATCCCCAGGTAGAGCTGGACCACCTCGGCCCCGGCACGCGTGCCAGAGTTGGTGACGTTCAGACCGACCGAGATCGTGCTAGTCGACGAAGCCGAGGTCGGCGAGACTGTGATCCCGCTATAAGAGAAAGTGGTATAGGAAAGTCCGTAGCCGAAGGGGAAAAGGGGAGTGACATTGTTGGCATCGTAGTAGCGATAGCCCACATCCACGCCTTCCGAATACTGAGCCTGGTTGTTGATCCCTGGATACTGCGCGGGCGTATTCGCAGGCACAGCCGTATCGCTGGGTGGGAAGGTCATCGGCAGCTTGCCCGATGGGTTGACATCGCCGTAGAGCACGGCAGCCAGCGCGTTGCCATCCTCCTGACCTGGATACCAGGCTTCGACCACCGACTGGGCCTGACTGAGCCACGGCATAAGCACCGGGCCGCCGGTATTGAGCACAACTATCGTATGCGGGTTGGCTTGAACCACCGCCTCGATCAACTGCTCCTGGGCGTCGGGGATCATCAGGGTAGAGCGGTCAGAACCCTCGGCCTCGTTATCGTTGGCGACGACAACCGCCACGTTCGAGGATTGAGCGAGCTGAACTGCCTGATTAAATGCGGTGCTCTGGCCGGGAGCGTTCCACCCAAGAGTGACACTGCTCCCACCCCAGTTCTGGTAGTACTCGACCCTGATAGAATACGCTTGGCCAGCCGTCAACTGGATCGACGCGCTCTTCACCGTGGGCCACTGGTCGCTCCAGCTATCGATAACCAACTGGTTGTTGATATACAGGCGGCTACCGTCGTCGCTATTGAGGCTAAAGGCGTAGCTGCCCGTAGCCGGAGCAGTCAACGTACCGGTCCAACGTGCAGACCAACTGGTGGTATTCACGCCAGGGCCAGGCGAATTGCCATTCCAGTTGTAATCGACGTTGGGATCGACCCGCGTCAGAACAGGGGTCCCTGAGAGCGTCATATTATTGAAGTACTCGGCGTACAGACCGCTACCGCTGCCAGAAGCTGGTGTCAGGTACTGCGAGGTCATAGCTGGCAGGCTGCCATCGGGGTTGATTCCCTCGGCATACTGGACGCTGACGCCGCTGCCTGCACGCTGAGTCAGACCTTGCAGGGGAGTAACTATCGAGGACGCGATCACGCCCGCGCTCCCGCCGCCAGCAACTTTAGGATTGACCGAGCCACCTGGACCGATGACCGCGATCGAATGAGTGCTGCTGCTGAGTGGCAGGAGACTCTGGTTATTCTTCAAGAGTACAGTCCCCTGTTCGTCGGACTGAAGGGCGAATTGATCGTCGGCTGCACTCGCGACATTATTGCCGAGTGCCCCGACTGGCGCGTGGTCAAACAGACCAGCGGCAAACATCGAACGCAGAATGCGGTGGACCATTCCGTTCAAGGTGGTCATACTGACCTGGCCATTGAGCACGGCGGTATCGAGAGGTGTACCAAAGTTTGCGCCGGACCACATCTCCATATCGAGTCCAGAGTTAGCTGCGGCAATCGTGCTATGCGTGGCCCCCCAGTCAGACAAAACAAATCCAGGGTAGTTCCACTGCTGATCGAGGGTCTGATTGAGCAGAAAGGGGTTCTCACAGGCGTAGATCGTGTTGACCTGATTATAGGAACACATGACTGCGCCAGCGCCGCCCTGCTGCACCGCCGCTTGAAAGGCGGGCAGATAGATCTCATTCAGCGTACGCTCGTCGACGTTGGCACTGACGCCGCCGCGATTATTTTCTTGATTGTTGGCATCAAAGTGCTTGACAGTAGCGATCACACCCTTTGATTGAATGCCCTGCACATCGGCGACCGCGAGCTGACCTGACAGGTAAGGGTCCTCGCCGAAGCTCTCGAAGCTGCGTCCCCACTCGGGGACGCGCAGGATATTCACAGTTGGACCGAGCACAACGTTGGTCCCTTTCCCCGACTGTTCAGTCCCCAACGCCTGGCCGTACTGGTTCATCAGGCTTGTATCCCAGCTGGCCGCACCCGCAACTGGGGCAGGAAAAGCAGTCACGCCGGTCACACCATCGCCGACGCCAGCCGGACCATCTTGCAGGTTGAGAGCGGGGATACCGAGGCGCGTGTTGGGAGGGACATAGCCGACGTAAGGACCGGCCACGCCGTGGACCAGCGCGATCTTCTCGTCGAGGGTCATTTGTGCGATCAACTGGTCAGCCCGTTGATCGGGGGTCAGAGCGGTATTCATCCAGGGACGGGCGGGGATAGCTGAACTGGCAAAGGTGCGGAGCACGGGTAGCGTGATACCCGAGACGAGCAGGAGAAAGATGACAGCCCAACGTACAGGTTTGGGAACGCTGCGAGGGAAAATGCGTTGCATATGACCTCCATGTCCGATGAAGAGGTGTAGCGGGGCCGTAGTACTGCTGTTGAACCCGGCCCCGACAGTGGCGCAAGACTCCGTCCTGCGCCACCGCACTCAAAACGGGCTAAGCAGGCTCAGGAGTAAATGCCGAACTCATAGAGCGAATAGCCATAGGTAGTAGCGCGTTGTGTCCCATACATACGGACGTAGCGACCGGAGCCGCTGACATTAAAGTCATCGAACCCGCCATCGCCCGTGGTTGTCGAGTAGATCGTCGTCCACGTTGTTCCGTCATTGGAGACCTGGATCTGGTAGGCCGTGGCATAAGCGGACTCCCAGTACAGTTGAATGTGGGTGAGGGTAGTGACACTTCCGAGGTCGACCTCAACCCACTGTGGATCGCTCCAAGCGCTGGCCCAGCGCGTCGTAAAGTTGCCATCCGTGGCATTTGAGGCCGGGAAGGGTGCGCCAGTACCGGTGGCCTGGTAAGAAGAGGCAGTCGTCGTCTTGCCGATTGCCACATTCGTCCCACTGACCGTTGGGGGGACAACCTTGAACGAAATTGTCTCGATCCCCACATTATCCTGGCCGTCGTAGGCGTAGAGGTAGACCTTCCAGGTACCGATCGTCTGAGGAGCGGTCACCGAGAACGAGGTCGCGCCCGTCTGGGTAAAGAGTGGGTTTTGCAGCGCAGTATTGCTATCGACGTACTTGCTGGTGAGCATCACGTGATAGCGCAACGGATCGCCGTTTGGATCGGAGACATTCGCGCTCAGGGTAAACTGACTACCCGCAGGGACATTGTTGGTGCTCACCGCGAGATTTGAGATCACGGGCGGGGTATTGGTCGCGGGTTGACCGCCGTAGAGCTGCCTGACCGAGTAGTACGAGAGACGCCGCCAGTGGCCAGTGATCAGGTTAAACCACACGCCACCGAAGTCGTTCTCGATACCGTAGTTAAAGAGCGTCGCGCCCAGGCCCACACCGGTATGACCGACAATGCAGTTCCACGCGGTTGCGTAGCCAGCACTCTTCTGGACATCGGTGGGTTCGGTGGGAACGCCGTTCGCATCGTTGGGTACTTCCCACTCGCCGGAAGGACCTGACTCAGTCACAATATACGGTTTCGTATAATTGCCACTGATCCAGTTCTGCTTGATAGTACAGGCAGCGCCATAGGCATTGACAGCGTACAGATCGAGGTCGGGGGTATACGTTTTATAATACGGCCACGCACCGGTCCAGGCATCGGTCGAGGTAACGGGGTGATAAGGATCGATCGCGTGGATCGCCTGCACCACTTGCTCGACGTATTGCGCGTAGGCATCGCGCTCCTGTTCCAGTTGTGTACCGGAGTACGTGTTCTGCATGGTAAGAATGACCTCATTGCCGACATCCCACATCAGGACTGCCGGGTCATTCTTATAGGTAGTCACCCAGTTTTGGATACTCGTCAGAGTCGTCGACTTATAGGTAGTATCGTTGAGGTAGTCCTCGCCCTGGTTGAGCCAGAAGCCGTTGATGACCTTGATATTATAGGCTGCGGCCGCGTCGAGCAAGGGCTGAGTTGTTGCATCAGTTCCCCAGGTGCGCACCGTATTGACGCCCATAGATTGCAGGTCGGGCATATAAGCGAGGGCGGCGTTGGTTGGAGGACCATAGGTAACGCCCTTGACCACATAAGGAGCGCCGTTGACCAGTAGCTGCCAGTTGCCCTGTGAGCCAGAGACGGAGACTACGCTTGCAGTCGTCGGCGTTGGAGGGGTAGTCAGAGGAGTAGGCGGAGTGCCAGTCGTCTGAAAGACACCGACCGAAGCTATCGAGAGAGTGCCACCGGAAGTTGTCGCGCTGGACGGTGACGTACAGCCGCAGACGCCATTGGGGAAGGCACCGCCCATAGCGAGATCGAAGATGATAAAGAAGCCGTGATCGACGGCGGCCTGCCAGGTGCTCACGCCGACCTGGCTCTCGCGTACGATCCAGACCTGTTGGCCATCGATATACCAGCGGATCTGCTCGTCCGAAAGCGTGCGGTCGATGATCTCGGTATAGGTATGGTAAGCGGTCTGACAGCCATTGCAGGTAGCCAGGCCACTGCCGAAGCCGTCCGGCTCGTTGCAGGCCCCACCGGGATCGATGCCGCAGTGCAGAGTAGAAGCCGACTCATTGCGGGCATTGACATCTTCCATGATATCGGACTCGCCGACGCCCGGCCACGCCTGGCCAGAGCGGCTGCCTGCACCCAGGGTCCAGAAGGCCGGCCAGTAGCCGAGACCATTGGTGGGATTGGGTTGTTTAAGCGAAGAGGTGATCTCCAGCATACCGCCAGCGGGAGCCGCGAAATCGCTGCGCTGGGTCTCAATGCGCCCGGAGGTCCAGGCTCCATTGGTATTAATAGCCGTAATATTGAGATGGTTAGCGCCATCGAGGTAGACATTGCTGGTCGAGTTGCTCATCGTCTCGACCTCGCCGGTTCCCCAGTTCGCGGGACCGCCGGGAGAGCTTGTCCCCGTGTCCTCGATCCAGTTAGCTGCCGAAGGAGCACTGCCATTTGCCCCGGCGAAATTGTCACTCCAGACGGGCGTCCAGTTGGTGCCGGGTGTTGGAGTTGGCGTTGGGCCAGTCGGCGTCGGCGTCGTTCCCGGAGTGGGGGTCTTGCCTGGCGTTGGCGTTGGCGTTGGCGTCGTCGAGCCACCGCTCAGGACCTCAATGCCGCTGACCAGAGAGTTATCCACCACCGTCACAAACTGAATAGTGATCTTGCCAGTTGCATCGGCGGTTCCACCAAACTGCTTGACCACCGCCGTATTGGCTGCACCTGCTGCCGCGACGATATCGAAACTTGTCAAGACTGCCTGGCCGTTGATACTCACATTAAAAGTACGCTGACCGGTCTTCGACCAGTAGGTTTCGGCGAAGTGCAGGCGTACCGTATAGGCAGCATTGGCGGTCAGATTGGGGATGATATAGGAGAAATTGCCCTCGCGGTTGGACTGATAGACCGCCTGTGGGGCTGCGTTCGTCACGCCAGTTGTTACGATTGTATTGGCAGTGACCACAGTGGAGCCACCGGAGAAATCGGCATCCGCGATAAAGGGCGAGGCTGCGGGTCCACCGGCATTGAGTTGGACGACCGCGCTCCCGCCGCTAGTAGGCGTAGAGGTGGGAGTAGGTGTCGAGCCGCCGCTAGCGGTGACAAAGACCTGGAATTCCCAGAGTGAATAGCCGTACTGTGTGCCGCGCACCGTCCCGTACATACGAATGTAGCGACCAGTGCCAGAGACAGTCAGGGTTTCAGTGCCGCCTGGACCAGTGGTCGTAGAATAGATCGAGGTCCAGGTTGTAGCATCGTTTGAAACCTGGATCTGGTAGGCCTTGCCGTAGGCCGTCTCCCATTGCAGGACCACGCCGCAGACCGTTTTAGAGGCACCCAGGTCGACCTGGAGCCACTGGGGATCGCTGACTGCACTTGACCAGCGCGTCGTCGTATTGCCATCGACCGCGTCCGCGGCAGGAGTGCCGCCATTCTCGGTTGAAGAAGCGGTCGCCGGTTGGTTTAAAGCGGCGTTCGTCGTGCCGCAAGTACTGCCACCCAGGGTGCCATAGACCTGGAATTCCCAGAGTGAATAGCCGTACTGCGTGCCGCGCACCGTCCCGTACATACGGACATAGCGACCAGTGCCAGAGACCGCCAGAGTTTCCGTGCCGCCTGGCCCGGTAGTTGTGGAATAGATCGAGGTCCAGGTCGCATTATCGCTTGACACCTGGATCTGGTACGCTTTACCGTAGGCCGTCTCCCATTGCAGAATGACCTGAGAGATAGAGGCGCTGGCCCCAAGATCGACTTCGAGCCATTGGGGATCGCTGGCCGCGCTCGACCAGCGCGTCGTCGTATTGCCGTCGACCGCGTCCGCAGCAGGAGTGCCGCCATTCTCAATTGAGGAGGCAGTTGCTGGCTGGTTCTGCGATAAGAGCGTCCCAGCCGCGTGGGCGGCAGAAAGGTGTGAAAAGATCGGAACGGAAGCGAAGAGTCCAATCATTAGACTCAGCAAAAGCACCGCTCGGACCAAACGTCGCGGGGATTGCCGGCGCAGCATAGCACCGGGAGAGTGGACATCCATGACATCTCCTTTGTGTCGGCTAAATACCAGGGTTTCAACATTGTCCTTAGAGAGACCGTTTTTAGCGCAAGCCGTCAGGTGGGAGAGGCGTGTACAGCCGATCCAGCCTGGGAGTGCCAGGAAAAAGTGCGTACCTCTCTACAGGACATCCATTCGTCAGTTCATATGTATGCAAACATGAAGAGAGAAGTCCTTTACAGGAGCAAACCTGATCTCAATACATGGGAAATGCCAGGGCCAAAGCGGCTAGAAGGGAGAGTGCTGAGTTTTCCTGCGCCAGGAAAAGCACGCAAAGGATGACCGGAATAGAAATAAAGCGAGCACATGAAGAATTCCTTCCTGCACTGAAGGAGTGACACTCCTTGTCCTGTGCCGATCGAGTGTACATTCACCTGAGTTAGATAGACCAGCCGGGAGCAACGCTGCGCACTGATCGCTTTCGACATTTTTCGATATCAATATCGGAGGAACCACTATGAATATAGTTAATTTATTGGCGATTGTCAAGGGTTGAGTAGCGCAAATCACCCTTTTGTCTGCTTATTGCAGGTTTTGGTGGCAGGTAGAGGGGACATTTCCTGTGTACAAACACTTTTCACGAAAAAAAGAGGGAGCATCGCAGTCGATTCGCCCATTGTAGGCGGACATACTTTCGAAAATTATCGATACTAGACCGCGCAAGATGCGTTAGCCAGATCGAGAGCAGACGAGACGATAGTCCACAGGTTCCTGCATCGGTGCAGTGAGTGAAGCCTGGGTGCTTCCTTGCACACCTCCTAAGAACGATCAAAGAAAGCTCACGCGATCATTGCGTCGAGGGATAGTACCCTGCCAAAGAAACGCGCCTGGTTAAGCTCAGCGGACGAGTGGTTGGCACGACTGGCGTTCGATAAACTGCGTGAGCAGCACAACGCGCGTCATTTCCAGCGGCTCTTTATTGATCAGACGCAGGAGCATAGTGGCGGCGGTGCGCCCGAGTTCCAGGCGTGGGGCATGGACCGTCGTGAGTGGTGGGTTCATCAGTTCGGTATACGGAAGGTTATCGAAACCGACCACACTCATATTGGCAGGCACGTTCAGACCCAGCTCGTGGAGTGCGCGATAGACGCCTGCGGCCTGGCGGTCGTTGCCGGCGAAGATCGCAGTCGGTGGCTCGGCCATCGCGAGCAAGGCCCTGGTTGCCACATAGCCGTCGTCCTCGTTAAAGTCGCCGTCGCACTCCAGGTGTGGATCATGCGGGAAGCGTGCGACATCGAGCGCGGCGCGATAGCCAGCCAGGCGTGCCACCGCGTCAGTAGACGGGGCAGTTCTGCCGATATACGCGATGCGGCGATGGCCCAGATTGATCAGATAGGTTGTTGCGGCAAAGCCGCCCTCCCAGCTCGTAATCGCAACCGAAGGAACCGTCGGGCGCATATCGCCCTGATTGTGGATCAGAACAAAAGGCAGGCCAGAACGCTCAAGGTGCTCAATCGACTCGTCGGAGGGCAGAACCAGCAGCACGCCGTCGGTTGAGTGGTCGGTCACGGTCTCTATCCAGCGTACCTCCTGCTCTGGTCGATAATTGGTCGAAGTCAAAACCAGGCGCACCCCAGCTTCACGCAAGATCTGGGCCACACCTTCCAGGATCGGAAGAAAATATTCATCGTCCAGGCGTGGCAAGATCAGGTCGACCAGCCCGGTTTTGCCTTTACGTAGTGCTCGTGCAGCCCGATTGCGCACAAAACCATATTCCTCGATCACACGCTCAACCCGTTCACGCGTCGTCAACGCCACATCTGCTCGATCATTCAATACTTTTGAAACGGTTGGGACTGATACCCCGGCAATCTCCGCAATCTGCGCGATTGTTGGGCGTCCATCGGTTTTATGCCTCTTTGCCATTAGACATCCTCTCACTGCTTTTCAGAAAGTTTCGACCTATTATAGCATGAAACTAGCTCTACAGGGCTGCTTTTTCAGGTACCTGGAGAAAAAACTCACCGACTTTTGAAAATTCGCCAGAGAGCCTTGACAAGATCCTTTGCGAGCGGTATATTTATTCACATAAGTTTGATATCGATTTCGAAAAATATCGAAACTTCTATGGTTGAGACGCATTGATCTTTATCAATGGTCCCTGATACGGAACAATACGACTCAACTGCCCGTTTTGTCTCACCAGGCCGTAGGTTGGAGGTTCCAGCGTACACTGTGATTGGTGAGCAAGACACCCGGTTCAGCGATGACCCTTGTTTTTTGATCAATGTGTGATCTCTTTTTTGCGAGGAGGTTTTCCATGTCTCCAAACCTTACTCATTCGCCTAAAAAGGCGAAGATACGAACAACTACGGGTATCTTTTCAGTGCTGGCTCTCTGTATCCTCATGCTGGCGGCGTGTGGACAGGGGGGAGCAACCACAGCGAAGACCAAGAATCCGGTGCTCAACGTCGTGCCAAGCCCCAAAGGCGATTTTACCGATGGTTTTAGTCCGTTCGCGGCCAGCCCCATTTATGGCTCACAGGGAATGATTTACGAGACGTTGCTGTTCTTCAACCGCATGAACAGCCAGGTCAAACCCTGGTTGGCACAGAGCTATGCTTTCTCCAGTGATGCGCATATATTGACTTTTCATTTGCGCACCGATGTCAAATGGAGCGATGGCCAGGCTTTTACGTCCGACGACGTAGTATTTACGCTGGACATGCTCAAGCAGTACCCCGATGCTGACACCAACGGTCTCTGGCAGTACCTTCAGCAGGTGCAGGCTCCCGACAGCAGTACAGTTGTCATAACGATGAAGACAGCCTACACGCCTATTCTCTGGTATCTGGCAGGTCAGACCTATATCGTCTCCAAACATCTCTGGAGCAGTGTAGGTGATCCAAGCAAATACGCCGACAACAGTCCCGTTGGGACCGGTCCATTTATGCTGAAATCATTTGCGCCCCAGTTGATCGATTTGAAGAAAAATCCCAACTACTGGCAGCCGGGCAAACCTGCGATCAGTGAAATCCGCTATCCTTCGTTTAATTCTAACACCAGTGCTGAGTTGTTGCTCAGCCGTGGTGATGTCGACTGGACGGGTCTCTTTACACCAAATATTCAGCAGACGTACGTCTCTAAAGATCCCGCGCACAACCACTACTGGTTCCCCAACCGTAACATCGTGATGCTCTACCTGAATGATGGAAAAGCACCGTTCAACAATTTAGCTGTACGCGAAGCTATCAGTAGCGCTATCGACCGCAACAAGATCTACAAGATCGCGGAGAGCGGTTACGAGCCGATATCGAGTCCTACAGGCCTGGTCTTACCCGCCAACCAGAGCAACCTGGACCCGACGTACGCGAGCGCATCCTTCGCACTTAATACCGCTAAATCTGCCAGTCTGCTGGCTAGCGCCGGTTACACCAAAGGTTCTGACGGCATCTACGCGAAGGGTGGACAGAGACTGTCCTTCCAGATCAACGTCGTCACAGGTTGGACCGACTGGGTAACCGCCGACCAGATCATTTCGGACAACCTCAAGTCGATCGGTATCGATGCTTCGGTTAATTCGGTCTCCTTCAATTCGTACTTCAGTGCGTTACAGATGGGTAGCTACGACATGGCTATCTCGTGGACCAACCCTGGTCCTACTCCCTTCTATCTGTACAATTCGCTGTTAAACAGCACCAATAGTGCGGCAGTTGGTAAGACAGCCAGCTCCAACTTTGAGCGCTGGATGGACAGCAGCACCGATAAGTTGCTGGCCCAGTATGCCACGACAGCCGATCCGACAGTTCAACAGCAGGCCCTCAATGGTTTAGAGAGTATTATGGTGGAGCAACTGCCCAGCATTCCGCTGGTCTTTGGTGCGACCTGGTACGAGTACAGCACGCGTAACTTCACGGGCTGGCCCGACGCCACGAACGCCTATGCATCCCCTGCACCCTTCGATTTCCCAGATGCGGAAGTGGTCGCTCTCAACCTCCAACCCGCTGCTTGATACCTCCTCAGGGGTGGAAACATCAGGGACGATGTTTCCACTTCTGGTATCTCTCGCCTGACACGCACCAACTCGCGTGCATACCAGGGTCGGATACCTGGAAACAGTCAGGATAGAGCAGAGCCAATAGTCTCTTGTTGCTACTGGCCTTGAATAGAAATGGAAGGAGTATCCAGGTGAGACACCTGCTCCGTCGTATCGGCTTCTACCTGGTGGCTCTCTGGGCCTCGATCACGATTAACTTTCTGATCCCGCGCCTGGCTCCGGGCGACCCAAGTGGCGCATTGATGGCACGTTTTCAGGGACGTATGAACCCTCAGGCCATCACCGCCCTGCAACTCCAATTTGGTATCTCACATGATCCACTGTGGATTCAATACTTTCGCTACCTCGGTAATCTCTTTCACGGCGATCTCGGTACGTCTTTTACGTATTTCCCCACTCCTGTCTCTACGGTGTTAGCGCAGGAGGTTCCCTGGACGCTGGCTCTGATTGGCACGTCGGTGATTATCAGCTTTACCCTGGGGACACTGATCGGCATCCTGATTGCCTGGAAACGTGGCTCCAGTCTGGATAGTGTTCTCCCGCCGATTCTAACTTTTTTCTCGGCCATCCCTTACTTCTGGCTGGCACTGATTGCACTCTATATATTCGCCTACATCTTGAACTGGTTCCCGCTCAATGGCGGTTATGATACCTCAACAACGATTGGCTGGAATACTGACTTTCTGCTCAGTGCCTTCTATCACGCTCTCCTCCCGGCCTTTACGATCGTCGTAGCCTCAGTCGCGGGCTGGATGCTAGGTATGCGCAATACGATGATTACGACGATGACCGAAGATTATGTGCTGCTGGCGCAGGCGAAGGGGTTGACCGAACGCCGGGTGGTGATGGCCTATGCTGCACGCAACGCTATTCTGCCAAACGTGACCGGCTTCGCGCTCTCGCTGGGCTTTGTGATTGGTGGCTCGCTGCTGACGGAGGTTGTGTTTTCGTATCCAGGCATCGGTTATGCGCTTTTGCAGGCCGCGCAGAACTCTGACTATCCACTGCTCCAGGGGATCTTTCTCCTGATCGCCATCGCCGTCCTGGGAGCTAATTTCATCGCCGACCTGGTCTATGTTGTGCTTGATCCGCGGGTGCGTTAAAGAAGGGAGCTATTGAGATGAGCATGTTTCCACAATCTGGCAGCAGCCAGATGCAACCTGTACCCGAAGATACACCAATCGAGAGCACGATAGTCGGCCTGGCTCCCGCGCCGCCGCGCACGATATCGCCGCTGGCTCGCACAGGGCAAAGCCTATGGCGCATAGCCAGGCTGAACCACAAAGCGACGGCTGGACTGTGTATTGTGCTCTTTTTTGTCCTGGTGGCTCTGATCGGACCAATCATCGTGACCACCGATCCTTCGGCGCTCAGCAACGATATCTTGCTCTCACCTGGACCTGGACACCTGTTGGGAACGACGCAGACCGGTCAGGACATCTTTAGTCAGCTTATCAGCGGCACGCGCGTCTCGATCTTCTGGGGTTTCCTCACTGGACTGGTCGTGACCGCGCTTTCGGTGACCGTTGGTCTGATCGCGGGCTATATGGGGGGCATAATCGACGATATCTTGACGCTGCTGATCAACGTCTTTCTGGTCCTGCCGGGCTTCCCCCTGGCCGTCGTGCTGGCGGCCTACCTGCCATTGAAAGGACCTTTCACGGTGGCGCTGGTCATCGCATTGACAAGCTGGGCCTACCAGGCGCGTGTCCTACGGGCGCAGACACTTTCGATGCGCAACCGCGATTTCGTCGAAGCAGCCCGCTCCAGTGGCGAGTCGATCATGCGTATCATCTTTTTTGAGATCTTTCCCAACGAGATCTCGGTGGTGGCAGCGGGCTTCGTCGGCACCGTCATCTATGTTATTCTGGCCGCAGCGGGCCTGGAGTTTCTCGGTCTGGGTAACGTGACTGTGATCGACTGGGGGACGATGTTTTACTGGGCGCAAAACAATGACGCCCTCTTACTTGGAGCCTGGTGGTGGTACGCAGCTCCGGGCCTGTGTATCGCGCTGCTTGGAGCAGGGCTGGCCCTGATCAACTTTGGCATCGATGAAGTGGCCAATCCGCGCCTCCGTTCCGAAGCCAACCTGACCAAGCGCATCTCGCGCCTGGCCTTCTTCCGCAAACGGAAGATACAAGTCGCGCCCTGACAATAGATTCCTGGCCTGTCAACCCACTTATACAAGGCCTGCCGCCTGTGGCAGTGAGCAGGGAAGACTGACCTGTCAAGCTTGCTGTGGAAAGCGGGGATGCAAGGAGTGCAACCTCTTGACCGGGGGTATACGACTACACACTCCAGCTCTCCTCTCTTGCTTGCCGCAGGCGGCAGACCATGTAGAAGAGGATTGACAGACTATTACTCTTTCCACTACTTCACGAATGAATAGGAGAACATATGAGTATTACCCCTGATAAGTCTATCCAGACCAGGGCCGAGATCGAGCTGGCCGCGAGATTTCCCGCGGATTTTCTCTGGGGATCAGCGACCGCAGCCTATCAGATCGAAGGAGCCGCCCTTGAGGATGGTCGGGGTTCGAGCATCTGGGATGATTTCTCAGCTACGCCTGGTAAGACCTATCAAGGTCAGAGCGGCGCGATAGCAACCGATCATTATCACCGGGTTGAGTCTGACATCGAGATGATGGGACAGCTTGGCCTCAGTGCCTATCGTTTCTCGATCGCATGGCCGCGCATCGTCCCTGAGGGACGCGGCGCAGTCAATGTGGCCGGTCTGGACTTTTATGACCGCATGGTAGATACGCTGCTGAGCAAGGGTATCCAGCCCTTCGCGACACTCTACCACTGGGATCTACCCTCACCCCTGGAGAAGGTCGGTGGCTGGATCAACCGCGATACGGCCTATGCATTCGCCGACTATGCGGAGATTGTGACGCGCAGATTGGGCGACCGCATGGCGGGCTGGATTACACTCAACGAGCCGTGGTGTAGCGCTCACCTGGGCTATGGGGTTGGCGTTCACGCGCCAGGCCGCAAGGATCGCCAGGGTTCGATCGACGCGGCTCATCATCTGATGCTCGGACACGGGCTGGCAGTGCCACGGATGCGTGCTCTGCTGGGCGCACATATCCCTGTGGGTATTACGCTTCTGCTCAACCAGATCTATGCCGGAGACGAGCGCGAGGAGACGATACGTGACGTGGCGATGGCCAACGCGTTTAGCAATGGCTGGTTCCTTGATCCAATCTATCGCGGCACCTATCCCGAGGGATTTTTCGCCGATATGGCAGTCAACGAGCCGCCGATGGAGGCCGACGACATGCAGATCATCTCGGCTCCGCTGGACTTCCTGGGTGTGAACAACTATTCGCGGGTCCTGATCCGTGGCTCGCAGACCAAACCGCTGGCCGACCAGTGTCATGGGATTTCGCCAATCCCCAATTCGTGTTACACCGATATGGGCTGGGAGATCTATCCACGCAGTATGCGCGATCTACTGGTGAGTGTGGCCCGCGATTATCCGGTTAAAAATCTCTATGTGACCGAAAACGGCGCTGCTTTCCCCGACACCTGGGATGGCTCTGATACGGTCAGCGATCCGCGGCGGATCGATTACCTACGTACCTATATCACCGCCTGTGCCGAGGCCATCGAAATGGGCGCACCTCTGTGCGGCTACTTTGTCTGGTCACTGATGGACAACTACGAGTGGTCGGAAGGCTTTTCCAAACGCTTCGGCATTGTCTACGTTGACTACGCCACGCAGCGCCGTGTGATTAAGGAAAGCGGCCACTGGTACGCGGCGCTCATCCACGCCTTTAACAACAATTAGGTCAGATATCTCCTGCCAGAGTCGCTGACCTGACGCGCTACAAACACGCCAGGTCAGTCTCCTCATCAAACAACTGCTAAAATTCAGAGAACCACGTGGTTCACACGATGTATGAGTCATCCCTGATTTTGTCTAAGCAGGACAAACATCCCGCTTGTGTTGCCGGAGGCAACACAAGCAGCATAAAAGAAAAAGGTTGTTGGAGACACCCCAAACCTGGCAGGGAAGTCTCCCTGCACCCTCCTTTTCCCAGGGCTATTTCATGCTCCGCAAGCCAGAGGCTTGCGACCCCCGCTCCAGGGTTTTGGGATCGAGTTGCGAACGTGGGGCCTCAGCCCCACGTTCGCAACTCGATCCGTTGTTCAGGGGGAGGGCTACACGCCGAGCATGAAATAGCCCTGTCCTTTTCTGTTTGATAGTTGACAAACTATGAGGGAATAGTAATGCCCTGCAAGGTTACCGCTCCAAGTGTGTAGTCCAGCTCGACCGCCTGGTTGACCCCGGCGGGCGTCAGGGTGTCCATCACCTTAGGTACCGTGTTGGGATCGGCTGTACAGTGTGCGTCTGTGCTGGTGGTCGCACAGAGGCCAAAGGTGTAGCCGCCGGGAGTGGTGGTGAAAGCGCGGGCGTTGTCCGGGCTAAAGCCATCCTGGCCGGTCAGCGTGACGGTAAAGCCCCAGCCGGAGCCGGGTGTGCCGCCGAGCGAGGCGGCGGGGACGCTGAAAGTGATAAAGCGCGAGATTGCGTTGGCACTGATGGCAATCGTACCGACGTTTGTGCCGCTGGCGTCCTCGTACATCTGCCCGAAGCCCTGTACCTCTAACAGGCGGCTCCAGGCGGAGCTGCCGGTGAGGGTATAGTTGCGGCTGGCAAAGGCCGCCGAGGTCGAGGTCTGCGTGGCTGTGGGATTGTGGACGTAGACATCGACCAGTTGCGCCCCCAGAGGACTCCCAAAGGTCGGGGAGAGATTGGCGACCTGGACCTTAAAGGTGGTGGTTGCGCCGTCGGGACTGACGATTACCTGGAAGTTGGTTATATCAAATGCGCCCGGCTGGAAGTCAGAGGCAGTTGGATAGACATAATTGCCGGGTCCGTTGTCGTCGCCTGCGGGATCGTTGACGTTGAGGACAACGGTGCCGGGGGTGTAGTCATAGAAGACGGTGACCTGCTGGTGGGCGGTCGCGCCCTGTGGACTGAGCGCCACGACGTTCAGCACGGTATTGCCGCCGCTCAGGGTCAACACTGTGCTAAAATGACCGCTGCTCTCGGGGGTCACGCTCGTCGTAGTCGTCTGGCTATTGGCATCGGTATTGGTCGCGGCGATCAGCACCGTATTGCCGGGGGTAGTTGTACCGGCGACTGTCACCGAGGTATCGTTGAGCGGCAAGGTCAGGGTCAGGGCGGTCTGACCCTGCTGGTGGACGACGTAGCGCTGATAGGTCGCCTGCGGCTGCTCCAGGACGCGCTGCGCCTGGGTATCGAGCGTGAGGCGCACGTACTGAGCTGCGGCCCACGTGAGCGGTGAGGCAGAGCCGGCGGCCTGACCATCGACGTAGCCAATCGAAGCCGTGGTCGGATCGCTGCCGTAGGGCGAGGCGGGCAGGTTTGCCAGCTCCCAATCCTGTTCAGGGATCAGACCGACGCCCGAGGCAAAATTCTTCATAGTCGCGAGCAGGGTCAGAGCCTGCGAGATCTGGCCGGCGGCGACATCGTACTCGCCGCGCTCGCCCGACAGCACAGGCCAGACGTGTCCGGTCCCCGAGTTTGTAGTTGGCCAGGGTTGACCTGTGGTGGCGCTATCGCCGTAGCCATCGCCGTTGTAGCGATGGTAGCCGGGACCGCTGGGGGTGTTGGTCTCGATAGTGGCATCCACCACTGGCAGCGACTCGGTAATTGCGGTATTGTTCGCCGACTTGAGGCCGAGGCGCACCAGTTCCAGGAAACCGGCATCGATCACGCTGCGCTGGTCGACCGTGGGTCCGCCGTTGCCCAGGTTATAGCTGATGGCCGCATTCGGGTCGCCGGTCTTGGACAGACGGATATAGTACGGGTGGCTGGCCAGCGGACCATTGGTGGTCACAGCGTAGCTCTCGATCGAGCGCTGCCAGTCGTCGGCCACGCCGAGCCAGACGTTCGCGCTCTGCGTATCGTGGTTGGCCTGCGCGATCTGAGCCGCGGAGACCAGACCCGCGATCTCGGCAGCGATCGTCGAGGGACTATAGCCGCTCTGCTCTTCCCAGCGCTCAACGCCATAGGATGGTCCATGCGCGATAATAAAGTTGGCCGCCAGCTTGATATGCTGCGTATAGAGACTGGCGTTGGTCATCCCCATCTGATAGGCCATAATCAGGGGATAGCTGGCTTCAGCCAGCGCGTGACCGTATACCACGCGTCATTCACCGCCACCACCCACCTACACACTATTCCATTCAGCAAGAATCGTGCCAAAAAGTGTGCTATAGTGCCTCAAGTCAGTCTATAGAACGTCTCACACCTCGCGCCAAAAGTCCTATGCCCGGCCACATAGCACACTTCGACGCCCGGCGTTTGCACGCTCAATCGGCTAAACCCAACTGTTTATAGACGCCCGGAGCAACAGTCAGTAATCACAAACGGGGTGGACAGCGGCTATTCGCTGTCCACCCCGCGCTGCGTGCAGAGCCGCTCAGGCGGCAATCCAGACGCGTACCGAGTCGAGTGGTGTACCGGTGTGTGAACCGGTAATGTCCATGCCTGTATCCATTGAGGCAAGCCTGCTGCTATCGGAGGCCCAGGCCAGGCTATTAATCACAAAGCTGCTATGCGTGCCAAAGCCGGTGTAGATATAGGCTATCTTGTGGTGAAGCACGCTCCAGATGCGCACATCCTGACCCGCAACCGCGAGCGAGCGTCCATCGGGCGACCACGCCAGCGTGACCACGTTGGCCGAGGACTTCTGTCCCTGGAACGAATACTGTAACGCCCCTGTCGCGGCCTGCCAGACATCGACGCGGGAGCCGTTCACGGTGGCGAGCAGGTCCCCGGTCGGCGACCAGGCCAGTTCGCTCTCGCCCTGTTTGGTAGAGACAAGCTGCCAGGTGGAGGTATTCCAGACGTAGACACCGTTGTTTGGACTGCTGGCTGCCAGGTATCTGCCGTCGGGCGACCAGCCGACGGCATCGATATAGTCGCTCGGTGTGGCGGCAGCCTTGATCGACAGGGTGCGCATGTACGCGCCAGTCGTGGCGTTCCAGAGCTGGACATCGTAGCCATAGCTAATGCCGTCGACCGCCGAGGCGATCACACGGCTATTGGGCGACCACGCCGAGGCATAGATCATATTGCCACCGCTCAGACGTGCCAGTGGATTGCCGTGACCGATTGTCGAGGCCTGCGCCGAAGCTGGAGTGAAGGTGACAAGCGCCTGGCCGGTCGCGATATTCCAGATCTGGGCCTCATTGCTGGAGGTCAGAAGGCGCTCGCCGTCTGGCGACCACTGCGCCCAGACCGTGGCGGATGCCGACTGATCGATGGTTTTGACCAGCTTGCCATTTTCAGCGTTGAGCAGCGCAACACTGAGACTGGCGACCGAGATATATTTCTCTGTGGCGGACCAACTGACGTTCGAAAAGCCGAACGGTGGATTTGTCGAAGTCGGCGGATAGACAAAGAGGGTCTTGCCCAGCGGCCCCAGGGTCGCCGTCGGAGTTGGCGAGGGCGTAGCGAGAGTCACCCTTGCGCCACCGGTCTGTGTGCTGCCGCCGTGCCGCACGTGTGTCAGCAGGCCCCACGCCAGCAGATTGATCACCACAACTGCGACAGCCATACTCAGTCCAACGGTGCGCCACCTTCTGCCCTTTGACCACCGCGGAGCGTTGGGCAGGACATGCGCGTCGTCTATATAGACAATTGTTTCATGGGTTTCACGATTATCTTGCATCTTTTTCTCTTTTCTTAATACATATGTTTTTGTACCACTTGCAGGCACAGGCGATCTGTCCAACCAATCCCACTGTTGCTCGGGGAGCGGGCGCGGCTGTGGTTGCTCGCCGGTCGGAGCAGAGGGGTCTCGCTCCGGGTGGCAGTGGAGCAACGCCTGCTGGACGGCCTGACGTACTGTCAGATCGGGGTCGTGCAGCGCGGCCAGCAACTGTGCTAACGAAACCTCTCGGCCGCGTGTCGCCAGGGCCAGAGCCGCGCTCTCGCGCACTTGCCACTCGCTATCGCCCAGCAGTAGCTGGCCGAGCCGTTCCAGCGACAGCGTCGAGCGCAGCGCCAGGACCGCGTTTGCACGCACAGAGACATGCGTATCTGTGAGCGCGACCAGCAAGGCGGGACCGGCCTGGACAAGCGCCGAAGCATCCAGCTTTTCCAGGTCGCGAATGGCCCCGGCTCGCACATACCAGCGTGGATCGTCGAGCGCGACCAGCACCTGGCTGAGCCGAGGCGCGGCCATTGGTCTGTCGGTCAGCCCCAGCCGTAAGAGGATCTCAGGCAGGCTAGAGGGTCGAACACTCGCATCCGACCCGGCTGGCGGCGGGTCAGCGAATGACTCGTCATTATTAGATGACATGCGTCTTTCCCTCTTTCCTCAGGAGCGTCCCAGAGCTTTGCGCAAACGACGGATGCCCCGGTGCAGGTGCGACTTGACGGAGCCAAGTGGTAGATTGAGCAGATCGGCAATCTCCTGATAGCTCAGATCTGCGAAGTAATAGAGATTAAGCACAGTACTATACTGTTCTGGAAGTTGACCGAGCAGCTGCTCCAACTCCCGGCGCGTCTCCTGCTTCTCCAGCAGAAGCTCAGGCTGTTGAGCCAGATCTTCTTCAATCGTTAGATGGGGTCCATCGTCGGAGAAATCGAAGGTCACTGTCGGGAGACTTTTGCGGCGTAACCGACCATAGAAGATATTCAAGGCGATTTTATACAGCCACGGCCGCAAAGTAATAGTCGTTCGTTGTTGTGGCGTATATCTGGCCAGCGCGAAATAAGCCTGGAGAAAGGTCTCCTGGACAATATCTTCGGCTTCTTGAGCGTTGCCTGTCTGACGCACCATAAAGGCAGAGAGCCTGGCTTCATAGCTCGACACAAACTGCCCAAAGGAACGATCCAGTTGATTGGCCAGAAGAACTGGTAACTCGCTCTCGTCCAGCTGCATATTTTCCTTTCCATGCCTCATGCAATATCTTCTATACCTCATGATGCAGAAAAGCTTTTTTTTGTTGCAGCCGGACCTTTTGTCTGAGAGGAGATTTTTGGGAATAGCGCAAGGCGATCAGATCACAAGTCTGACGCTGTTGAATGCAGACAATGAGTGGGCCATGTGGGCGCGAAACTCTTCTTTATTGAGGAAAAAGACAGACTGCGGCGGTACAATGGAGGAAGCCACTATACTGCCCTTCGACGCGTGCGACCTGCCCATGCGTATTGCAGCCTGCATAAGGGGTAGAACCGAGCGCACGCGACATGCTATTGATCTCCAGACCAAAGCTGACACCCAGGCGCAGACGCGTGGCCACACAGTCGAAAAAGAGCGCAAAGGCCGGACGGCAGCCATATAACTGACGTTGCGCGATCTCCACCGCTTCGATCGCAGCTCTGTCTGGCTCTGTACCAACCGCGGTCATTATACGCACCGAATTATGCATCGGCACCTCAGCCGCGCACAGTACCGAACCATCTGGACGGACCGCTAGAGGCGCACGTAAGAGGTGATACCTGGTGCCGATCTCGATGCCCAGAACATTGAGCAAAAAAAACGGCAGCGGCTGCTCCTGGTCAAACGGCTGAAAGGTCTGGAGCGCGTGCAGTTGAAAAGCCTCGACAGCCGGACGGTGGTTCAACGTCTTCAGACACAAGCCGCTCGACTCAGTGACGCGCATCAGGTCGCCATCGGGTCGCCAGCTATGCGAGGCACCGATACCGATCGGCTTCTGCGAGAGAATCTCTAGAACGACCGCTGCGTCGGTAACGACTTCTGTATCGAGAAAGACCGGTGTATAGCAAAACTGCGCGTTATCGCCCGCTCCCCCTCCATACAACTGATAATGCCCCTGGGTGTACCTGGTGAGACGCTCAATAAAAACATCGGCGTTCCCGTGCAGCGCATCGATAAAGACCAGCGCAGTCCGATAGGCATACGAACTATCACACAGACCCTGAAGCGAGCAAACAACTTGCCTGGCCGCCTGATCGATACCCTCCTGAAGCCCGCGCCCTATCGAGACCGAAAACTGCATATCGCTCGCCTGCAAAGCCACAGCACAGGTTAAACCCTCGCCGAGGACAGCATTGGTAAATTCACCCGCCGACGAACACCCCAGCAAGATGCGCGGGTGACAGGTCCGTTTGAGCGCGTCAAGCAATTCAGCATGGTTATAGTGAGGCGCAGCAAAGAGTAGAACAACATCGGGTGGAGTGTGTAACGTCTCGTAAATCTGAGTACCCAGAGCATATCCCGCAGATACACTGTCAAGAAGATCGGTATGAACAATCGCAAAGTTGGTCACAATTCTTCTTCCTTTCGCAACTACCACTTTTCCACCCGAGGAGGGTAAAGCAAACCACAATAAGACATCTCGGCCCCATAGATCGCAAAGCCAGTAGCCCGTCCCTGGCACTGATAAGCAAGCAACGGCGAAGCATTGACGCGCTATAAGTGGCTACATAAAAGTCACTTAGTTCTATCGCTTTCTCTTGCAGAGGTCATATATATACAATTATGGCAGGTATCACCATAAAATGCAATCACCGAGTTTTTCTGATCAGGATTTTCCAGTTCTGCTCAAGCCCGCGGCTTACGCCCCACCCCCTGGTTTTTTGGTGCGCGTGAGGAGCGCGAGGCAAGCCCGTTCTTCTGCTCAGAGTTGTGGAATACTCTTTGGGATCGTGCTGCGATGACTCTATTGATGAAGGATATTCTTTCAGCCAGGTCTTATTGATTGCGGATCGAAAGCCGCTGGCTTTCAACACAGGCGCAAGCCTCCCCAACCCTCCATCGACAGAGAACAACCGAGTTTGTTATAATACCCCTGCTGAATGAATGAGAACAAGGCAGTAACTATTCAGGTCGTTTCCGGTATCCTCGCTGCCTGCGACACCCGCGAGAAGTGTCTGAGTCGGTGAGGAGTCCTGAGGTTTGCCAGGCGTAGTACGTAAATAGTAAGATTGAGGAATCGCAATGAGTTTTTTAGAGTCAATAGAACACGGTCTTGAAAAGGCGTCCAAAGAGGCTGCGCGGCTGAGTAAAATCCAGCACCTGCACAACGTAGTCACCGACCTGGGTTACAAAGCTTCTCAAGAGGGCCAGACATTGATTACGAAGGCAATGGAACTCTACCAGCAAGGCCGGCTGGCTCAGGGTGAGCTAACGGCAATCTGTCAGCAGATCAGTACGTATCAGCAGCAGATCACCGAGGTCAACGAGGAGCTTCAACGGCTTCAGGACCACCAGGCGACCGAGGATATACCCGCACCACCGCCTCCGCCTCCGCCTTCTGCTCAACCCCAGGCGTACGCTTCTGCCACCCCGGCACCAGGCTATCCCGCCTACCAGCCAGCCCCCACCAACTACCCTCCCGCGTATCCCACTGCCTACGCGCAGCCAACCTATCCGATCTCTACCGAGCCTCCGACGCGTCCCGGCGCTCCGACGCCTGTTGCCACCTCTTCCAGCGAGACTCCGACGCGTCCCGGCGCTCCGGTCGCCCAGGCCCAGGCGGCCGCCCCTGTCGAGTCCCCACCTGCACCCGTCGATGCGCCGCCACACGCCCATAAGCACGCAAAGGCTGCACCTGTCGATGCCCAATCGACGCCAGATGTCGCTCCTGTCGTTTCCGCCGCACCGCCTGCACCCGCCGATGCGCCTGTTGACGCACCGCCCGCGCATAAGCGTGCGAAGCCTGCGTCTGACGACGAGCCAGAATCGACAGTTGCCCCCGGTACATACAGTCAGGGCGTGCTGCCTCCGATCTTCTCGCCTTTCACAACTCCAGCCACCACGCCAGCCGACGCCGAGGAGGCAAAACCAGCGAAGGCCCACCATACCAAAAAAACCGACGCGCCAGATGCCACGCCCAACGCCTGAGCAGGCAAACGGCGTGTGCCGGGTAGCAAAGCCCGGCACACGCCGTCTCGTCTAACGTTCGTAGTCCTATTGCTGAGGCTGATAGGAACCGCGAATACGCTCAAAGTGTGGACGGTAGCGCGTGGTGTGGTAGTCCTCCAGGTTGACGCGCCGCGCCGGGTAGTTTTTCCCAGGCATGTCGGTGTAGATAAACTCCCCGCCACGGTGCGCAGCCATCACGCCGTAGGTTCCCTCGGTCACCGCGCTCATGATCAGATTGGCGTAGTAGATGGCCATGTGTCGGTCGTAGACATCCGGCTCGCCGCTGCGCAGGAAATAGGTCAGGTCAATGGGCAGAAAGCGCACGCTCGGTAGACGTTTCGCCAGTTCGTCGGCCAGAAACTCGGCGACGTTGACCTTTTTGCGATGCCCATAGGCGTCGGCCTGTCCAACCTCCGGCACCGCAACTCCCAGGTTCGCGCCTTCCGACATCACAACCGAGGAGTAGTGCTGCGGGTTCTCGCGATCCTGCGCAATCAATTCGGCCAGGTGGTCGATATCGACCAGCGATTCCGGGATGATTAAACGATCGGCCCACGTGACGACCGCCGTCTCCAACGCGGTGAAACCAGCGTCGCGCCCAAACAGACGATACAGGATAGTCTCACTGTGCGACTCGGCGGTCGAACGAATGCGGTTGATAAACTCCTCCGCCCGGTTGATCGCAGTCTGAAAGCCGATGCAGTAATCGGTCCCCGGTACGTCGTTATCCATCGTTTTGGGGATGCCCCACACTGGAATATCGTGTGTGGAAAGCACCGCGCCATAGCTCAAGGTGTCGTCGCCACCGATGACAACCAGACCGTCAAGCTCCAGATACGCCAGGTTCTTGATCACTTCGTCGGTCAGGTCAACGCGCTCGTCTGGCTCGCGGCCCGCGCCCAAGTGGCGCATGTGCTCCGGCAGATCGCCTACCTTGATCTTCGCCGGATTGGTGCGCGTGGACTGCAAGATGGTGCCACCCTGACGGTCAATCGTGCGCGTGTTCAAACGGTTCAATGGCAAAAGATAGTTTGTCTTCCAGGTCGCCGGGTTCTCCAGTTGGAACAGTAGCTCCTCCTGACTCTTTGTGCGATCCAGGTAGGTAATTCCAGCCCACCCTTCGCGCAGGCCCACGACGCGAATGCCCAGCGACTCGGCGCGATAGACCAGCGCTTTAATCGCCGCGTTGAGACCAGGTACGTCACCACCACCAG
This sequence comes from Ktedonobacteraceae bacterium, assembly GCA_034437695.1. Lineage (GTDB taxonomy): Bacteria > Chloroflexota > Ktedonobacteria > Ktedonobacterales > Ktedonobacteraceae > Paraktedonobacter. The sequence goes on along the minus strand of DAOTTJ010000131.1, from coordinate 141 downwards.
TGAGTACGCCCAGAGAACGGATCTTGCTCGATAGCTGTCTTGGCATGCAGGTCTTCCTCCTCATAATAGAATATGTGTGGTCTTATCTTAGCCTGGCAATCTACAGCACCAGGCATGTCAAAAGCATATGTTTTCAAAGCA
>DAOTTJ010000130.1:0-29555 GCA_034437695.1 Ktedonobacteraceae bacterium | reverse complement strand
GCTGGAGATTGCTGCAAGAGTTGTCTAAACGTGGAGGACTGACGATTGAGCAAGAGATCCAGCTAGCCGAAGCGATGTATCGTTTGGGTCCCTCGGGAACGCAGGAGGAACGCGAGGGCTGGAGATTGCTGCAAGAGTTGTCTAAACGTGGAGGACTGACGATTGAGCAAGAGATCCAGCTAGCCGAAACGATGTATCGTTGGAGTCCCTCGGGAACGGAAGAGGAACGAGAGGGCTGGAGATTGTTGCTGGAACGATATAAGCGAGGAGGGCTAACAATCGAGCAAGAGGTGCAGGTAGTTGAAGCCATCTATAACTGGAGTCCTTCGGGGTCAGAAGAGCAAAGCGAGGCGTTTAAGCAGCTTCAGCGGTTGGTCCTGGATATATCTATTGACCTGCAACTTCGAGTAAAGCTGGTGCTTCTGCCTTTTGAAAAAAGCGACAATAACTTTAGTGAGCGAGGCTGGGCTTTACAGACCATTTTGACGCTCAAAGAGGCAGTGAACATTAGAAAATTGCTGACAACGCGTTGGCAAACGCCGCCGATCATTCAGAACCTGCGGATCGGCGCGTCGAATACAATGGCAAGATATGGCAGCCATCTGCCGGATCTTGCGGCTATTTTCTTTCTGTACGAGCAAGATGTTATCCCATTGAAGGAGCGAGACGGTTTGTATCGGCTGCTGAGGGAGATGGTGCCGCTGTTTGATCGGGTGGATAGTGCGGTGGGCGATGGTGGTGCGCTGGATGTATCTGTTTGAGCCGTTTGTTTAGAGGTTTTGAGAAAGCTGGCGTTGAGTAGAAGCTGTGCCGGATAAAACGGGGAATGATCTCCCCAAACAAGCGCGGGTGTGATATAATATGTTATACCTTAGTGTAGAGGTCGGATTTATTTTTATAAAGCCTGGCTATCCACTTTGACTCTACCAGGATAAGTATAAACGTCCGGGAGGAAGCCGGGCGTTTTGACTGAGGATAAGGGAAATGGCGGAAACGAATACAATAACGGCTGATATGATTATCCATGATGTCGTGAGCAGTCACCCGGAGACGGTTAAGGTTTTTCATGGGCATGGCCTGCCCTGTACTGCCTGTGCCGTTGGCTCACGCGAGAGTATTGTGCAAGGGGCGCGTACTCATCGTTTTAATCCAGAGAAACAGGACCTGCTGCTCAAGGATCTGAACGCGGTGGTTAACGGAGAGCCGATCTCGGTAGCTCCGAAAAAAGCCCCGGTTGGCCGTGGTGTCCCATTGATGATGGCTTCTGCCAGCCCTGATCGCAAAATCAAGCAGGTCATCGCGATTATGAGCGGCAAAGGCGGAGTTGGCAAGTCGCTGGTGACGGGTCTGCTAGCGGTTTCGCTGCGGCGGCAGGGACTGCGCGTGGGCATCCTGGACGGCGATATCACGGGTCCGAGTATTGCTCGCATGTTTGGCACCAGTGGTCAACCGATGAAGACGCCCGATGGTGGGATCGATCCACTGCGCAGTCGGGGCGGCATCAAAGTGATGTCGATGAATATGTTTCTGGAAAACGAGAGCGACCCCGTCGTCTGGCGTGGTCCGATGATCTCCAGCGCCTTAAAACAGTTCTATAGCGATGTCGATTGGGGCGATCTAGACTACCTGCTGATCGACCTGCCTCCTGGCACCTCTGACGCGCCGATGACCGTCTTGCAGGCCTTGCCGGTCGATGGGATCGTGATCGTCTCCTCGCCGCAGTTGCTCGCCACAATGATCGTCAAGAAGTGCATTCACATGGTACGTCAGTTGAAGGGCGTGATCGTCGGAGTTGTCGAGAACATGTCGTACTTCGAGACGCCCGACGGCACGCGCTACGAGATCTTTGGTCCGACCAATGGTGCGGAACTGGTGGAGGCGACCGGTTCGCCGCTGCTGGCTCAGTTGCCTATCGATCCGATCCTGACCTCGCTCTGCGATCTGGGCCGCGTCGAGGAATATCAATCGCCATCTTACGATCTGATGGCCGCTAATTTTGTCAATACACTCAAAATCAAACGCTAAGTTCTCACGGTTTTTTTGACCCTGAAAAGAGCATGCAAAAGCGAAGGCGTCCTTTCTATGCAGATGGGACGCCTTCGCTTTTGCGTGCATACGTCTGAATTCGGCTCGCGGATGGTTACTTTTGTCGATGTTGCCACAATGAGATGGTTTCTACTCGTACACTTGTTATCTACATGAAAGCAGGTGAAATGATGTATTAACGGCAATAGCAGAACAGAAGCTCCTGATCGGTAGAAGTTTCGCCGAGCAGACGAAGGGAAATACACGATAACGCAACAATGAGAAAAAACAAGGAGGTAGACACATGAACACAGAACAGAAGCTTGCTCGTAATGGCGGACCAGCACTTGGAGAGGCCATGAAATTTGTCACCGTCTGTCGAGCACTGGACCCACAGAACGATTATCCGCACATTGGCGACCTGCAATGGTGGTGCCGAGATGGTTCGCTTGATGATCAGCAGAACTGGTATTTCTGGTATCAAGAAAATGGTGAGGCGCTTGCACTAGGGATCGTTGCCGGAGATGAGATTGTCTGCTTGCTTCATCCCGACTTCCGTACGCACGAGCGCTACCGTGTGGTACACCAGTGGGCAGTGGAGCGCGTCAAAGAGCGTGCTGGGCTGAAGGGCGAGAACCAGTATGAGATACGGGAACAAGCCTGGGGTTTAGCCTCCGGCGACGATCTGGAGATGGTAAGTTTTCTTGAAAGTGAAGGATATGAGCGCCAGGAAATGTACTATCATTGCTATCGCCGACCGCTGATCGAGTCTGTGCCAGCACCCATGTTGCCCACAGGATTCACGATTCGCCCGGTTGCTGGAGAGGCTGAGGCAGAGATGCGAGCAGCGCTTCACCGCGATGTTTTTTTTCCAAAGGGGAGCAAGACCTACGAGGAAGGAACCTTGCGACAACTGGCAGTGATGAAGATGCCCCAATACGATCCTCAGCTTGATCTGATGGTTCTAGCCCCTGATGGTACGCCAGCCGCTGGTTGCATCTGCTGGGTGGACCCGGTGAACCGCGTGGGCCTGTTTGAACCGGTAGGAACGCGTCCGCAATTTCGTCGTCAAGGATTGGCAACGGCGTTGATGCTTGGCGGATTACAGCGCTTAAGCGAACGGGGGATGCAGGCGGCATTAGTGACGGGCGGTCATCCTGGGAAAGAGGAGAAGAGTACAGCGTTTACTTCCTCGCGTTTCGTTTATGAAGCCGTCGGCTTTCAATTGCTGTGTCGGACATACCTGTATCACAAGGTTTTTGCAACGGCTGTTTAAATCTTTCCTTTTTGTTTGATCTGCTGGTTGTGTTCTCTGATCCAGCTACGCACGATTGTACTGCTATGCCAGGAGGCATTATCTCAGATCAGCAACCAGGCTCGTTTGCCCTGGGCAGCCAGGCGTTCGCGGCACCAGTCGAGAAACTGCATGCTCATGTCGCTAGCCGGTCGTTCAGTGGCAAAGGGGCCGAGGATTGAAGCACCATCCGAATAGCCGTTTTTTTCTCTGCTCCTAGAAAGATACACATGCACATTGCAAGAAAATCGATACTCTCCATCAGTCATGTCGAATGCAAGAGGGAGAGAAAAGAAAGGAAACACCGATGGACACACGTTATCAGCAGCAAAGGTTGCCAGATGTTGGAGGAACTCGATCATGAGAAACGTTATTGTACTTGAATTCGTCTCCCTTGATGGTGTCATACAAGCCCCCGGTGGGCCAGAGGAAGATACCAGTGGTGGCTTCGCGTATGGCGGGTGGATAATTCCATATGCCGACGATGTTACTGGAGCAGTCATAAACAGGCAGATGAACATGCCGTTTGATCTGTTATTGGGGCGCAAAACCTTTGAAATTTGGGCACCGTACTGGCCGCAACATGCGGACATATAGCCGGGCGTCAATCCAGCGACCAAGTACGTCGCCTCGAATACCCTGACTTCGCACGAATGGCAGCCCTCCGTGTTTTTAGGCGGAGACATTGCGGAAAAAGTCAGCAACATCAAGCAAGAGCAAGGGCCGGATTTGCATGTGTACGGCAGTGGAAATCTCGTTCAGACGCTTCTCAAGCATGATTTGGTCGATGCGTTCTGGCTCAAGATATTTCCGGTGACGTTGGGCGGTGGAAAACGGTTGTTTGTCGATGGCACCATCCCGGCGGCGTTCAAGGTGACGGAGAGCACCGTCTCCCCAAGTGGCGTCATTCTCGTGAATTACGAGCGTGCTGGTGTGATTACAACCAACACGGTGTCAGGAAGCAGACATCCCTGATGTTACGAGGAGCATTCCCATTGTTTCCTCCGTATTTGCTCTTACCTCTTTTGCTGTTCTTTTTTACCTCTCCCCAGACGGTACAAGGTGTGCCTCTCTTTTTAGAACAGCATGCCAATTTGCACAGGAGCTGTTTTGAAGCGACACTAGGGAATAAGAGGGAGGGGAGATAGCACCTGTGAGCGCCATCTCCCCTCCCTCTCCCAAATCTTTTCTGTCGGGAGATTGCCAGGTCTCTTTCTCGACCGGCTCTCTAGGTGTTGCGCGTGAACGAGCCGAGGACCTTGCAGAAGGTTGTGTGCTCGGCCAATTCGGCAAGTGCTCTGCGTACGCTTGGGTCATCGCGGTGGCCCTCGAAGTCCAGGTAGAAGACGTACTCCCAGACCTTCTGGCGCGAGGGACGCGACTCCAACTTGAGCACATTGATAGTGTTGGCGGCCAGAAAGCCCAGACATTTATAAAGCGAGCCGGGCTGGTGCGCAGTGGCCATAACCAGCATAGTCTTGGCCTCGCCCTCCGCGTGTGGTGCGGGTTCGCGTCCCAGGGCGATAAAGCGAGTATAGTTGCCCTTGATGGTCTGGATGTTGTGGGCGAGGATCTCCAGATCGTAGATCTCGGCGGCAGCGGCGGCAGCGATGGCAGCGACGCCCACGAGCTGCTCCTCATGGACCATCTTCGCGCTGCCCGCCGTATCGTAGGTCGCGACGACCTCGACGCCCAGGGAGCGGAGAAAGATATCGCTTTGCGCGAGCGCCTGGGGGTGCGAGATCACGCGTTTGATATCTTTGATCTCCTGGCCCCTCAGACTGAGCAGGCATTGATTAACCTGGTGGCTGATCTCGCCGATCACAAAGAGATCGTGCTGGCGCAAGAGATCATAGGTTTCATTGATGCTGCCGGACTGCGAATTCTCGACCGGGACCAGTCCGTACGCCGACTCGCCGCTGGCAACGGCGCGGAAGACATCGGCAAAGCTTTTGCAAGGGACCGGATTGACCTGACGGTGTGCACCGTGGGCCTCGCGTTGGCCAAAATACGTTTGTGTGGCTTCATCACCAAACGCACCGCGTTCACCCTGAAAAGCGACATCGATGGTCGGTTGTGCTTGGTGTGTCGGATTTGCAAGCGCGGCCTGAGCATCTGGCGAGAGTGCCATACCCTGTTTCTCCTCTGGTATCATGAATTTCCTGAAATATCATCTTTTCACAAAGAGAAGCGCGAGATCTAGCGATCCCGCGCTTCTCGCAATTTGCCATGCTTACTGCATGTTGTAGTGGGATTTATGGTAGTAAACCATTCCTCGGCCGACTACCTTTACGGGTTGCAGCTCTTTGAGCATGATCAATTCACCGCACTTGGCGCAAACGCGCTCGGTCATGTGATTGATCTCTTCGCGGTTGGCCAGCGAGGCACGTGCTGTTTTTGAAAGTTCACCCTTTTTTGGCATGAGCTGTGAGACTCCTTTCGCCTATCTTCTGTCTATCTGGATTGCTGGAACCAGTGATTGATGAGTATTTTTCGTTTACAATGTCAGCTTCATAAAGTTGTTGCTGCCATTGCGCAATTTAGTATACCACATTTGTTCATCTAGAGTCTACAGGTGAGGCTGGTGGCCCCAGGGCTGTTGCAAAGTCGCCCTGCCGCCTGCGGTGGTGGGCAAAAGAGGTTTTTGCGAGGAACACCTCTTTTATCTTGGTATAAAACGAGGCATGACGCAGGTAAATAATCGTGTTTCTTGCATGTTTAGTTTCGTCTCTGCTTTGCCGTAGATCTGTATATTTTGCGCGGATGGCTCTGGTTTTGGAGTGTTCAGAGCCGAATGTCTAATCTGCGGCAAAGCTGTATATTTTGCGCGGATGGCTCTGGTTTTGGAGTGTTCAGGCCCAAAGTTTTGGGCAGTCAGAATCAGTGCTCGTCGGTAGAGTTTCTCTGCTTGTTGGTTTTGCTGCAAGCCCTGATAGACCTCCGCTAATCCTAGCAGTGTTGTAGCACGATAGGGATAATGCGTGCGGGAGTCTCTTCTCTGGATGGCCAGAGAACGAATAAAGAGAGCACGAGCCTCCTGATATCGTCCTAGCAAGTTGTACAGATTGGCCAGAGAGTCGAGTCGGACCGCCGTGTCGCGGTGATTGGGTCGCCAAAAGCTTTATCAAATGAAACGTTGCACAGACGCTCAACAATAGTACGGAATGCTTTGGCTTCCTCTGCTTGAGCGCAGAGGACACAAACATCTACATTGGTATCATCACTAGATTTCATCGAATAATACCTTACGTATGATTATGTCCCATTCAACATGGAATTTCCAGGTTGTGCATGAGATTAAGAAAAAAGTGAAAAGACCAGAAAACGTTCTCTCTTTTGAGAGAAAACGGTGTGATATACATTTTTGGGGTTTCTAAATGAGAAATCCTGTAGTTTGGTGAGAAGAGGTTTGGGGGCAAGTCCAGAAAAAAGGGTGCCAGGAAAACCCGGCACCCTTTTATATATAAGAGTTAATATACATATTTAAGACTAACTACTATAACACGCTACAATAACACACTACGCGGTGTACTACTGATGACGCTTAATAACTGGAAGGTTGTTCCTTCCTATTGCTATAAACGGAGCAAATCTGGAAAGGTAACCGCGCTTTTTAACCGTCCCCAAAGGTCCTTGCTGGCGCGAATGCATTCCTGGGGGTTATGATTTGGATAGTAATCATGTATTTGAATTATCGAAAGATCCTGGTTATACTTTGTGGTAGAGAGAACGTGTTGAAAGGGTGAAACGACTTTTTTGCATGTGATAGTTTAACAGAAGAGCATTGCAAGTCCGCAGATTAGAATAGACGCTCAAGGGCGAAAGGATAACAGGTTATGCAATTGGGACAGAAGGTAATGCAGGGAGCGGTCGTGCTGCCTGAAGACAAGAGTCGGCAAGATCGGCACAGGCAAGCGCCAGATATGAGTGCGGTCATCGGATGGATTTTGCTGGGGGGAGTGATCCTGAGCGCGGCGTTTATTCTTGGCGGGCTGATCCTCTTGCCGACGCGGCCTGGTGGCATGTCGGCCGAGCGGCTGCTGACCTTTCCGCAGACCTTGAGTCAGATTGGTCAGGGCTTGCTCACCTGGCGTCCGCAGTCGTTTATTGCGCTTGGCTTGCTCTTCTTGATAGCTACACCGGTTGTGCGCGTGGCGGTTTCGATTGTGGCGTTCGCGCTTGAGCACGATCGCAAGTACGTAGTGATTACGAGTCTGGTGCTAGTTATCTTATTGGTGAGTATTGGGGTTGGGATGTTGCATACCTCTTACCAGAGTTTGAGCGGCATCCACCTGAGCTTTTCGTTAGGCATTGCCAGTTGGATCTTTCTGGGTTCGCTGGTGGCGGGAGTGATCGGTTCGTTGGTTGGACTGGGTGGAGGGATCATGGTGGTGCCGATGCTGACTATTCTCTTTGGCTTTCCTATCCAGTTTGCCATCGGGGCCAGTATCATTTCGGTGATTGCCACGTCGAGCGGAGCTGCGGCGGCGTATGTGCGCGATCATCTGACGAACCTGCACATTGGCATGTTTCTCGAACTGGCGACCACGTTGGGAGCGGTGAGCGGGGCTTTCGTGGCTGGACTGCTGGCTCCAGGACTGCTAGGAGTGATTTTTGCGGTAATCCTCCTGATCTCGGCGGTTCCGCTGGTTTTCAAACTGGGCGAGGAATTGCCCGAGGGAGTTAAAAACGACCGCCTGGCGAACTGGTTGCACCTGGATAGCTCGTATCCCGATCGTCACTCGGGTCAGGAGGTCGCCTACCAAGTGACGCGCACCCCCTGGGGTCTGGGCATGATGTATATTGCAGGACTGGTCTCGGGTTTGCTGGGGATTGGGAGTGGGACATTTAAAGTAGTCGCGCTGGACACGCTGATGCGTTTGCCATTGAAAGTCAGCACGACAACCAGCAACCTCATGATCGGAGTAACTGCGGCGGCCAGCGCGGGCATCTACTTTTCGCGCGGCGACATAGCTCCACTGGTTGCGGCCCCTGTAGCGCTGGGGGTGCTGCTCGGCTCGTTGATTGGAGCGCGTCTGCTCATATACATGAGCAACAAAGCTTTGCGCCTGATCTTCCTCCCGGTGATTGTCATTGCGGCGGTCGAGATGCTATTGCACGGCATCGGGTCGGGCCTATTCTAGCTGAGCGCTGAGAAAAAGCCATGTATCATCATCTTTTGTGTAGACAGACAGGTATGTAGAGATCTGGCTACACAAAAGAGTCGTCTAACCCCTCTTGCAGATTGCCCTGTCTCATCAAATAGAAGGGGAGAGAGCGGAAGAAATGCTCTCTATGAGATGATTTGTGCGGGTACGATTCCTTGTGGTGTATAAATATACACACATAGAGCTAAATGTACACCAGACGTTAACCAGAATTCCACCTACCTCATCCTGGCCCGAGAGTATAGTGTGTTCGTATATGAGTCTGTCTATGTCTCTATATTGAAGGTCTGTTTGCTAGTGGTATAACAAATGAATACTAGGCAGGCGGTATACGTAGACAAAAAAACCTCGGAAAGCAGGGCTAAGCATAATGGATATGCAGGATACAACGGAACATACGGTGCAGCAGGGTCAGACCACGCGAGCTGTCCCTTCTGGCAAAAAAGACGATGGTGGTTTTTCACGTCGCAACCTTTTAAAGGGTGCGACAGTTGGCGGAGCAGTAGTTGTTGCCGCTGGTGCGACGGTTGGTGGAGTAGCGTTATTTAATGCGAAGAGTGCGCCTGCGAGCACAATCTCTTCGCCCGGTAAATTGCGCGAATACTGGGTCCAGGCCGACTCGTTCTATCACAATCTAGTTCCGACCGGCGTTGACGGTATGATGGGCATGACCTACAAGGCCAGCGATACATCGTACTGGGCGATTGGTTACCGGGCGTATACTCCAAACTGGGGTAAGCCATTGGAAGGTAACGACGACATTGGCGATAATAGTGGTATTCCTGGACCGATCTTGCGCGGTTCTGAGGATGATACCATTCGCGTTCATTTCCGCAACAACGATACCCACTATGGTATGGCGCACAGTATGCACCCTCATGGCGTCTTCTACTCGCCTGATAACGATGGTGGATGGTTCGCAGCCGATCCCCGGCCAGGCACAGTCGTCAAAGTTGGTGAGTCCTATACCTATACCTGGGAAGTGCGTTCGAACTCTATTGGCACCTGGGTTTATCACGATCATTCTCTGCCGCGGGCTTCGGATATGCTGATGGAAGTTGGCTCTGAGCTGGGTCTGGTTGGTTTCCTGAGTCTGACCGACTCTTCGGTCAAGCCTGTGGACAAAGAGATCTTCACGTTTTTCCACGACCTCTATCAGTCCGACATTCCGACGCTGACGCAGGACTGGGACTGCTTTAACGGTGGGGCATATGTGGGAAATACACCAACGCTTCATACGCGTGTAGGTCAGAAGATTCGCTGGCACGTTGGCGCACTTGGTAAGGAATTTCACGTTTTCCACCTGCACGGTCACCGCTGGCTCTCTGAAACAGGTCGTTTTAGCGATACCCTTTTGCTTGGTCCCTCGATGGCCAGTTCGTTCGAGTTCACCGAAGATAATCCTGGGAAATGGCTCTACCACTGCCACGTCACTGACCACATGATGGGCGGTATGTCGGGTCTGTACGTTGTGACGCAGTAGATCTGCTCACTTGTACGCAGGACCTCTCTGACACGGGTTATCTGTATGTGTGTTGACATATGCAATTATTTGCCCGCGAAGGATTTTGTCGATGGCGTTGCCACGATAAGATCCTTTTTTATTGCTCAGAAGCGGACAAAAAGAAAAGCCACGCAAAACTGGAGGATCAGGTGCCTGACTTCCCAATCCTCCAGTTTTAGAAGGGCCTCGATGTTGGTTTTATGCACAGCTTATTCTCTGATTACCTCTCTATCCTCCTTTCGACTTTTTTTCTTCTCATAATGCATTTGTTTAAATAGCCTTTTGATTGGCTTTGTTCGTTTGTACAGTATTCTCTGTACATTCTCAAATATACCAGCCAGGTCTTAAAAAAGTTTGCGGAAGTTATCAGGATTTTGTAAAATTTTCTTGAGAAACTTTCTGCTTTTGCAGAAGCAGGGCTATTGCAAAGTTTTATTAGTCATCCCTGATTTTGTCAAATCAGGACCAACAAAACAAGTAAAAAAGGTTTTTCGGGGGTGCAGCCCCGAACCCCCAAGTCAGAGGACGGACGTCCTTTGCACTCCTGCTGTGCTTCGTCGATCACGACCAGCATAAAAATCAGGGATGACTCGTAAATAAGAGTTTCTCGGGGACACCCCGGCCTTTTCACGGGTAGGTTTTTTGTCCTTCTTTAGTTGTCGGGCAAGCTTCCCCCCCGAAGAGAAGAAGGTGCAGGAAGGCGCTTGTCAGGCGCACCCTGCGTCTGACAAGCGCCTTCCTGCACGATGAGGTCTGGGCTTCGTCATAGCGAAGCGTTCAGCGAAAAACCTACCTGTGTAAAGAAAGGGACGCTGCGCTCCTTGCATCCTCGCTTTGCCGTTTTACTCCCCCTTTTGCAGCAGCCCTGCTTGCAAAAGAGGGAGATATTTCCAGAATGGAAGAGATATGAAAAGAGAGCAATCTGCCCAAGAAGAGCTTGAAATGTATGTTGCGCGTCTGGCGAGGATCGGATCGTGTTCTTCGCCCAGTTTCTCGCCTGATGGAGCGCGTGTTGCGTTTATCTCCGACCTGAATGGGACGCCGCAGGTGTGGGTGGTATCCACGCAGGGAGGATGGCCGGAACTTATTACAAGTCTGGACGACCAGATTCAGAGCGTTTCCTGGTCGCCAGATGGGGTCTGGCTGGCGTTTTCGCTTGCGCCTGGTGGTGGGATGAACCAGCAGATCTATCTTGTGCATCCCGATGGGACGGGTCTGCGGTGTCTGACCGATGGCCAGAAGGACAATAACCTGTTGGGTCCCTGGACGTACGACGGGAGCGGTCTTACGCTCACCTCGAACCGGCGTGATCCTGCGGCAATGGACGCGTATCTAGTTGATATCGAGAGCGGCGAACTGCGCGTAGTAGTACAAAATCAAGGAATGGGAGTGCTCATCGATATCAGTCGCGATGGACGCAACGGCGTCTTCTATCGTCTGCAAAACCGGAGCGACGACAACCTCTTCCTCATCGACCTCACGACGAGCCAGATGACCCTGCTCACGCCTCATGAGGGACCGGGCAGTTTCGCGCTGGGCGGGTTCTCGCCGGATGGTCAGACCGTCTATCTCTCGTCCAACGATGAGCGTGAGATGGTCGTGTTTGCCCGTGTGCGGCTTGGTCAGGACGGCGTGCCTGGACCGATTGAGGTGCTTGCTGAGAGAGACGACGCCGAACTCCAGGGGTTTCAAATCAGCGAAGACGGCGTCACCGCTGCGCTCATCTGGAACGTGGCCGGGCGCAACGAACTCGTCTTTCTCGACCTGACGACGCAGCAACTCACGCAAGGACCGAGCTTGCCTGGCGAGTGCGTAGGCAGCTTTCACTGGTCGCACGATGGTAGTTTGTTAGTTCTGGCTGTTTGCGGCTCGACCTTACCGTGGGATATCTGGGTGCTTGAACACGCATCCCAGCGTCTCTGGCAGATCACGCGCAGTGCGCACGCCGGGGTGGACCTCACTGCCCTGGTGCGACCCGAGCTGGTGCAATTCTCGGCCCACGATGGATTGCCATTGAGCGGCTGGCTCTATCGACCGCGTGGGAGCGTCGAGGCGGGTCCGCTCGTAATCAATTTTCACGGCGGTCCCGAGTCGCAGACCCGGCCCGGCTTTAACTCTACGTTTCAGGCCTTGCTGGCGCGGGGGATTGCCGTGTTTGCGCCCAACGTGCGCGGTTCAAGCGGTTTCGGCAAAACGTTTGTCAATCTCGATAATGGGCCGCTGCGCTTTGACGCGCTCAAAGACATCGAAGCCTGTGCAAACTACATGGTTGCGGCTGGCATTGCTCATCCGCGCCAGCTCGGCATCATGGGTGGCTCTTATGGTGGGTACATGACGATGGCAGGTCTTACCGAGTATCCTGACCTCTTTGCTGCTGGGGTAAACCTCTTCGGTATCATCAACTTTGAGACCTTTTTCGCCCATACCGAACCGTGGATAGCCGCTGTTTCCACCATCGAATATGGAGATCCCCTGACACAGGTCGACCTGCTGCGCTCGCTTTCACCCATTCACAAGCTCGATCGAGTGAAAGCCGCGACGCTCGTGCTGCATGGAGCCAACGACACCAACGTACCTCTCATCGAAGCCGAGCAAGTCATCGAGCATTTGGGTCGGCGCGGCGTTCCGGTCGAAGCTATCATCTTTCCCGATGAAGGACATGGTTTTACCAGGACCGCCAATCGTCTGCGCACGACTGTCTCGATAGTGCAATGGCTTGCCAGGTATCTAGCATAGCGTCATGCACTCTTTTGCCTGGCGCTTTCACAAATGACCCCCATTTGCGTGCGATCAGGTTCGCGCGGTGGGGGTCAGATTTGCGTAGTCTGGCAGAAGAGCAAAAATGGAACAGCCATCTTACTCTTTGCTTGCTATAATCTCTCTAACCGATCGGGAAAGGACATGTCATGGACTATCGCGCATGTATCCAGGAGAGTATCGACTACATCGAAGATCACCTGAAAGACGATCTAACCGCAGAAACCCTGGCAAGGATTGCAGGTTTCTCGCCGTACCATTATTCTCGGGTTTTTCATGCGTATGTTGGTAAGACCATCATGGAGTATATTCGGTGTAGACGGCTGGCCCATGCAGCGGTAGAGCTTGTTCAAGGCAAACGGATCATCGATATCGCCATGAACTACGGTTTTGAGACACACAATGGGTTTGGCAAAGCGTTTCGCAAGACCTATGGGTGTGCTCCAGAAAAGTATCGTCCTTATGTTTCGGGACAGATGCCTGCGAAGGTTGACCTGTTCCTGCTGGCTAGCTATCATTTGGAAGGAGCAGTCGTCATGGAACCACAGATTGTGACCCGACCCGCATTCAAGATTGCCGGATATGAATTGAAGACGACCATGCACGATAACTTGAGCAACCAGGAAGTACCAGCGTTCTGGGGAACTATGTCCCCGGAGCATTTCGACACGTTGCACAACAAACTCCCTAGTGTTGGCAAGGCTGAGCTGGGTGTATGCTATCCGATAGACCCTGCAAGCGGTGATTTTCTCTACGTCATCGCTGTTGAGGTCAGCAACTTTGATGGAGTGCCGCCAGGGCTGTTCACCGGAGAAGTTGCAGAGGCCGTTTACGCGGTCTTTACGACCCCGGCCATCGATGGTGACAAGGATATTGCGCCGGCTATTCAAGGAACCTGGAAGTATATTCATGAGACCTGGTTTCCCAGCTCGGGCTACGAGTTTGCCGCTGGGAAGGCGGACTTTGAGTTTTATCCATGTAGCAACGACGGAGCGAAAGTCAAGATCTATATTCCGGTCGTAAAGGCGCAGAACGTCTAAAGCAGGGGAGAAGGGGGAGTGCTGGCGCATGAGTCGCGCGTCTTTTTTTATCCGCTCGTCCCTGTTATAGATAGGTAAAATCAAGCCTCAGGCAGCCGCCCGAGGTTTGATTTTATTGATTGGACTTCTTCACTGACTATTGTCTATACACCGTGTCAGGGAGCTTCCAGACGCGCTGCTAAAGCTGTGAGCATCTGTTTCTCATCGGGGGTCAGACGATCGAGCAGATAGCTGCGTACAGCCCTGGCGTGTACCGGACGAGCCAGGGCAAGCACCTCTTTCCCCTGAGACGTGATACCTACACAGATGCCCGCCTCGTTGCCGATTGCCAGTCTTATGACAAGGCCGCGTTCTTGCATGCGTGTCAGATGGTGCGAGAGACGACTTTTCGACCAGTTCATCGAGTCAGCCAGGGCCTGCTGACGTAGCTGATCGCTCCCAGATTCCTCCAGACGCGAGAGGACAGCATAATCTGGGATCGAAAGACCCGTCGTACTGGTAATCTCTTGCGCGACTTGGCTCCCCACAGTTTCTGCCATCATCTTCCAGGCGTGCCAGAGGCGTATTTCATCGGGCGAAAGGTGGTCATGCATGGCACCCATTATAGCATGGTTGACATGTCAACAAAATTGAGATGTGAGGAGAAACAAGATCATGGAGCTTGAAACACCAGTTGCGCTAGTTATCGGGGCGAATAAAGGGATTGGCAAAGCAATTGCGCGGGGTCTGGTCATGAGGGGCATACTAGTTAACCTAGGAGCACGCGACGTGGAGAGAGGTCGGCAGGCGGCTGAAGAGCTAGGTGCCGCTGGAACTGTTTCCTTTTTGTCGCTGGACGTATTGGATGAAGGATCTATCGCGGTGGCCGTGCAAGAGATAGCCACGCGTTACGGACGGTTAGATATTCTAGTCAATAACGCGGGCATCAGCGGTCAGATCAAGCTGCCGAGCGAGTATACTTCTGCGGATATACGGACGGTCTATGCCACCAATGTCTTTGCCGTAGTGGACGTTATAAACGCCTTTCTGCCGCTTTTACAGCGATCTAGCGCGGGTCGTATCGTCAATGTGATGGGGCTCTCTCGGCGAAGAAGGAGCGTGGGTTGGGAGACCTCTCATGGCCTATTCAAGCTCAAAGACAGCTTTGAACGCGTTGACCGTGCATTATGCGCGTGAGCTGGCAGAGACAGCCATTAAGGTCAACGGTGCATCTCCTGGTCATGTTGCGACCGACTTCAACGGTTTTCGTGGCGCACGCACGCCTGACGAAGGGGCGGCAATCGTCATCAAACTCGCCACCCTGGACGCGAGCGGTCCGACCGGGGGAATTTTCGACGACAATGGACAGCTCGCCTGGTAGTGGCGAGCATTGGTGGCAGAAGGTAGAGTAGCGCGGCGTATGAGCTTAGGAGCGAAGCATGTTATGCACATTCTGACTGCTACCTGACTGCTACCTGTTCTGTTATAGCTGGCATCTGCCTTTTATACTTGTAGAAAGAAGTAGTTTGTAGTTATCTATTGTTTGTTCGAACAGTTGCTCAAAGCAACCGATCGAGAGGGAACTCGATCGCATCCTGGCATCGTGCAAGGAGAAGCTGATGAAAGGCACAAAACGCTTTCGTCTCTTTGCCGTCGCGCTGGCAATGCTGCTCATGTGCTACCTTGTAAGTAGTTTTTTTGTCAATACAAAGGCGACGCGTGCAGCGGCATCGTACTGTCAGGTGACGTACACAGTGACGAATCAGTGGAGCGGAGGATTTGGAGCCAATATCGTTGTCCAGAATACCAGTGCAGCCGCATGGACGGGCTGGACGCTGGTCTTTAGCTTTCCGGCCAGTGGTCAGGCGGTTGCACAGGGGTGGAATGGCACCTTTGCGCAGACGGGTCTGAAAGTCACCGTCACAAATGTAAGTTGGAACGGGAGCGTAGCGGTCAACGGGACCGCGATTCCAGGCTTTAATGGGGCCTGGACGAGCAGCAACCCGCTGCCAACCAGTTTTACAGTCAATGGCAATGCCTGTAACGGTAGTGTTGCGACCACGCCGACTGCGGGAGTCACCCCGACGCCCCATGCAACGCCGACTGCGGGAGCGACACCGACGCCCCATGCAACCCCGACTGCGGGAGCGACACCAACGCCTGGCACAACGCCGACGCCGACCTCGACGCCTGGTACGTTTATTCCCGGCGTCACGCCGACCCCACTGACCCTGACCGGTACGCATACTGGCAATGCAACCTGGTTTTCGGGGATCGGCGGGACCTCCTATGGTGGCTGTGGTGTAACGCAGGCCAACCTGGATTCGCAGAACTTTGTCGCGCTCAACGTGCAGAACGATCCAGGCGATTACACCACCATGCTCAAGCGTCCTATCGCGTCCCAGTATGTCAATGACATTGGCATGTTCAGCAATGGTCTCAACTGTGGACGTTGGGTGCAGGTGACGATTGGCAATTATT
The DNA here is from genome assembly GCA_034437695.1 of Ktedonobacteraceae bacterium. Taxonomy (GTDB): domain Bacteria; phylum Chloroflexota; class Ktedonobacteria; order Ktedonobacterales; family Ktedonobacteraceae; genus Paraktedonobacter. The sequence goes on along the minus strand of DAOTTJ010000130.1, from coordinate 13,307 downwards.
GTACTGGTACCAACGACGGAGCGCAGAACCAGCCGTTCTGTCGCAATGGGAGCTGGGTGGCCGACAAATACAACGGAGCGACCCTCAATATGGTCGTGGCCGATAGCTGCCAGGATGGCAATGCCTGGTGTCGCGACGATCCCAACCACCTCGACCTGGCGCAACCGTCGCTCAACTCCTTTCTATTGAACGGTCAGCCGGTCGGCGATATGTACCCCAATGCCTGGAATAACCGTCAGATCAACTGGCAATTCATCGCTTCACCCGGCTATACGGGTGACATTCAGCTAGGCTTTTTGCAGGGAGCCAACCCCTACTGGTCGGCCATCTCGGTCACTCACCTGGCCAATGGCATTCATGGCGTGCAGTATTATCAGAATGGCAGTTGGATCAGTGCGCCGATGGATAGCGATATGGGCGACGACTACGTCATCTTACCGACAGTCGTGGCCGGGAGCAGCTACCAGATTCGCGTCTTTGACGCGAACAATCAGCCGCTTAACAATGGGCGGATCTACAACTTCTCGTACCCTAACAGTTGTGGTTCGTCGTGTCCGGCTCCCTATCTAGCGACGACGTACACGACCAGCTAAGACAAGATCGCACGTGAGTCTCCTTCTGTCTTTGAAAAGCGGGCATCGTACGATGTCCGCTTTTTTATAGAGGCGAAGGGTAGAATCGTTATCAGGTCTAAAAGGACGCGTCATCGTCATCGTCGTCGGGATTGAAAAACTGCACCACGCTGCTGAAATTGGCGCTGCGGCGGGCGGGAGGCATGGCCTGGACTATCTGTTTGCCGTAGCTTTTTGTATAGAGACGAGTGTCGAGAATAGCCATCACCCCGCGGTCATCGTGTGAGCGGAGCAGGCGACCCAGGCCCTGTTTCAGGCGCAGGACCGTCTGTGGCAGAACATAGATGCCAAACCAGTTTTCGCCCGCCGCCTTCATCTGTGCGACACGAGCCTCATGAACCGGGTCGTCTGGCGGATCGAAGGGCAGTTTGTCGATCACAACGAGCGAGAGCGCTTCGCCCGCGATATCCACGCCTTCCCAGAAACTCTTGAGTCCAAAGAGAATCGCCCCCTCGCGTTCGCGGAAGCTGCGCACCAGTTCCATGCGTGTCGTATCTCCCTGGCGCAGCAGGGGATATTTGAGGTGTGGGGGTAGTTCGCGCTGAAAGATCTCGTAGACCTCGTCCAACATACGTTTACTGGAGAAAAGCAGAAAGGCGCGTCCGCGCGAAGCTTCGACCAGCTTGATCATCTCCTGGCCGAGTGCGCGGGTGTATGCCTGTGCGGCAGGACCACCGCCATAGGCCGGTTCGGGCAGATGGCGTGGCAGATAGAGCAGCGCGTGGCTTTGGTAGTCAAAGGTCAGCGGGAGAATCGCCTCCTCGACGTTGGGATAGTTGACATAATCCAGGCCAACGCGACGGCGGAAATAGGCAAAGTTTGGTCCTTTGACCTCCGGGTGCATTGGATCGGGTCCAATCGTGGCCAGGGTGGCTGATGTGCAGATCACATTCGACTTATCAAAGAGCTGTTCTTTTAGCCAACTCGTGATTTCCAGCGGTGCAGCCGAGACCTCCAACTGTTGCGGGCCACGGCGACCCATATTCGCGACCCGCTCGACGTAGTAGACAAACTTTTCCGCTTGATTGACCGAGAAGACAGTGCGTACATTGTCGGCCAGATTTTGCGAGCGAGCGAGCAGTTTATCGTAGAGTTGGTCCTCTTTTTCGGGCATATCTTTGGGTCGCCCGCTGCGCAGTGCATCGGCCAGCTTGCTGATGATACTGGCCAGCTTCAGACCTTCCTGGAGCGGCTCTTTAAGATTAGCGCGACCCTTACTGCCGGGGTCAGCGATCTGGACAAGGCGCTCCCAGGCGAAATTCATCGTCTCTTTAGTCTCTTCCTGAAGCGAGGGTGGTGTGTGATCTTTCAGCACGCGCTGGGCCAGCAACGTAGAGATCTGAGCCTGGCTGATGGTGAGCGTGAAGGCGCGAGTGGCCTCTTCTTCCAGATGGTGAGCCTCATCGATAACAATGACATCGCGTTCCGGCAGGAGATAGCCCTCCATCAGCGCGTCAAGCAGGAGCAGCGTGTGGTTGACCACGATCACCGTCGCCTGTGTAGCTTTGGCCTTCATCTTGCGCACATAGCAGTCGGCATAGTAGCTGCACTTGCTCCACGCGCACTGGTCGCTATCAGCGTTGACCTTACTGCGGATCTCGGCTGGCAGCGTAAAGCCGAGCGATTCAAAGTCGCCCACGAAGCGCTCATCGCCTATTTCAAGGCGTTGCAGGAGGCGCAGGAAGTCAGCATTCTTGACATAATACTGGATACCAGCGCGTTCCTGCTCAACGCGGTCCAGGCAGATATAGTTGCCCATTCCTTTGACGAGTGCCGCGTCGAAGTGGCGGATATATTTTTGTACAAAGGGAATATCTTTATAGAAAAGCTGCTCTTGCAGGGCCTTATTGGCGGTGCTAATGATCGCGACCTTATTGGAGCGCACCACAGGGATCAGATAGGAGAGGCTATTGTGGGTTGGTATCATCGCCTGGCCAGCCAGATAGAGGTGACTGGCTGCTTCGACCTGAATACAGCGGACGGGTCGCGAAGGCACTGGACGCACAGCGACCACGTAGCGGAAGCGCTCGCGTGCGGCGCGGAGACTGTGCATACGCTTGCTCAAAAGATTGGCTTTCTGTCCCAGACGGAAGACCTGCTCGCCTGGCGTAAAACTCAGCGTCCATCTACACCTGTTGTCTGCATCGGCGTGCTTTATTACTGTCTGGCTTTGGGCGGGACTAAAGCCAAGTGAGCAGAGCAGTTCGTAGACATCATCGCTCAGACGTGCGTTGGTAGTTGTGAACTCGACCACGCCATCGGCTTGCACCGTGCCTGAAGTATCGAGCAGACCCGCCAGAAGCAGGCGGCGCTGTTGCAGCGAAGCGCGGAGATACATGCCAGGAATACCCATATCGGGCGTCGGTGTCTCGACCTCTTTGCTCAGTCTGACCCCGAGGAGATAGGGTGCGAGCGGCAGATCGACGGCGGGCAGGCGCAGCGCACCTGCGAGAGCAATAGCGTGGTTAGGCAGTTCGGACGTGGTGCTGGTGAGCGTCGTGGCCATCTGGTGGGTGGTTACCAGACTGTAGGTCTGAGCGCGGTGAGCGGGTTCGGTTGGAGCGGCGGGTACGGCTGTCGACAGGAGTTGCTGAGCGTGACCAGTGCGCGTAGGCGCGACCGGTGTGGCTGATCCGGCGAGCGAGAAGAGATCCCTATGGAGCGTCCGGGCGCGGTCGGCGCTCGTATACGAGGCCCATTCGTGCTCGCTATCGGCGATCAGCGACGAGCCGTCGGAGAACACAACCTCGTAGCACGGACGATCGTACATAAGAGCAAATGCCGCAGAAATACGCGTTGGCTGGCCGCGCTCGTCAAAGACCACATCGCCGCTTGCCAGATCGCCCATACGTTGCCAGCCGGAGGGAGTCGCGATAGGCGTATCCACAGCGAGCGCTTTGCCAGTGCCGGTGCTGGCCTCAACAATGGCTGGAGTATGCTGAGTCAGAGAGCGAGCAATCAGTGAGGCCATCTCGATCTGTGCAGGTCGTTCCTCGTAGCCGGGCAGACTATTGGAGAGCACGCCGCCCTGACGCAGGTCGGTATCGACGCGGCGCTGGAGTTCGGCCTGCTCGCGTTGGAGCGCGGGTTTGTCTATTTCTGGAGACGTTTTAATCAGACTACTCTGCGCGAATTGCTCGTCGGGCTGCGCCTGACGGCGAATGACCAGCGGCTTGACCGGAGAACTGACTTGAACTGGCTCCTCTGCGGGCAACGCGTGTACTGTCGGCTGCGCAACTGGACTGACCGGAGAAACTGCTTTGAGCGGTTCGGCGGGAGGCATAGCTGATGGAAGCAAGGCAAGCGGTTCCACGACCTGATCGACCGCTGAAACTGGCGCGACCGTTTTCGTCAGAGGGGTGGCTTTCTTCCTGGTAGCTTTTGCAACCGGCGCAGGAGTGGGAGGTGCGGGTGGCAGAGCAGGAGCGACCGGCGTGGAGACGGTCTGTGGAATCGCGCGGAGACCCATCAGGGCGCGTAGATACACATCGGCGAAGGTAAGGGTCTGTGGAAAGCGTTGGGTTGGATCAAACGCGAGAGCTTTAAGCAAGGTCTCTTCGACCAGCGGCGAGATAGCCGGGTTCAGACTCGACGGAGGAGTGAGCGGCGAATGTTCCTGTTGCGCTAAAAGTTCAGTCAGCGTCATCGCCTGGTAGGGGCGTTGACCGCACAGCCATTCGTAGGTCATGACCGCTAGCGAATACTGATCGCTGAGCATCGTAGGTGAGCCGAGCAAGTGTTCGGGGGCGCGATAAAGGATCGCTTGGTTGGCTGGTTGGAGCGGAGCAGGCGTTGTAGTTAGAAGCAGAGAGAAATCGGTGAGAAAAAAGTCCTTATCGGTCTGAAGCACATTGCCTGGATGGAGATTGCCGTGGACGGCGAACATCTTATGCGCGTATTGCAACGTATCAGCCAGGGCCAGCAGAACGCGTCTGACCTCGTCGGGTGCAGCGCACTGGCTAGCGGGGAAGCGTTCGCGAATACTACTGCCCTCGATATATTGTGTGACCAGGTAGCCATAGTCGTCGGCGGGTTCGCCCGCCTGTAACATACCCGCGTCGAGCACCTCGGTAATAAAGCGATGCTTGAGTTTTTTCAAGAGCTTAGCGCGGGCCAGAAAGCTTTCTTTCTCCTCCAACGTCGAGAGAGGAGCGCGAGTTACCTTGATCACCGCATATTTTTTGCGCAGTTCGTGGCGGTAGAGATGAGTGAGCATGGTAGAACCTGTGCCTAAAGCCCGTACGGGGGTGTAAGGGCCGATGTGTGGTAGTTCTACTTGTAGCATAATAGCGTGCGCTTCCTCTCATTCTGAACGGATGTTTCTATTGCATCAGCAGTGTAACATGTTTTGGCGTTGTCTGCTAGAGGGAGTTATGCGTTGCCAGAGCATTCCAGTTCTGCTCAAGCCTGCGGCTTGCGCCCCACCCATAGGCATGAAGATAGCAGAGAGCACCTCTCTGCACTCTTGTTTTGCTTCCGGGAAACATGCAAAACAGAAGAAAAAGTTTATTGGAGACGCCCAAACCCCGGAAAGGGGCTGCGTCCTCTGCACTCTCGCTAGCACGGGAAAGCCCTGGTGTGGTGTCCAGAGCTTTGCAGTTCTGCTCAAGCCTGCATCAAGCCTGGCAACAGAGCGGCTTGACAGACCCGATTGGAGCGCCTATACTAAGTGTAGATTTTACACTAACAAAACAGAGACTGGCGGGAAAGCGGCGAGGGGTTGAGCTTATACAGGCACTACCATCCTGGTAGATTTCCCGCTATAATGCCAAGTAGTGTAATGCTTGAGATGGAAAACAGAAGGGCGTAGCGTCCTTACAAAAATGTATTGAAGGATAGCATAATATGGAGCAGACAGAGGCGCAGGATGGACCAGATGCGGGGGAGCGCGTGGCGGAATTGACAGACGAGGCAGACGCTCATGGGTACGACCCAAATAAGTACGAGCGTCCTTCGGTGACGGTAGACGTTGTGATGATGAGTTTGCGTCAGGGAGATTTGCAGCTTTTGCTGATTAAGCGTCGTGCGTGGCCGTTTGAGGGCATGTGGGCCATCCCCGGTGGTTTTGTCAATATGAATGAATCGTTGGAAGCGGCGGCCAAGCGTGAGTTGCAGGAAGAGACTGGCGTTGAAGACGTATACCTGGAGCAGCTCTATACATTTGGTGATCCGGGGCGTGATCCGCGGACGCGCGTGATCACCGTCGTCTACTTTGCCCTGCTAGACTCGGAGCGTTTGCAGGTAAGGGCTGCGGACGACGCGGTCGATGTCAACTGGTTTTCGGCCTACGAGTTGCCGCCGCTAGCTTTTGACCACGCCAAAATTCTCGAATACACCCTCAACCGTCTGCGCGGCAAGCTTGATTATACGACGATTGCCTTTAACCTGTTATCCGAGCAATTTACCCTGCGTGAATTGCAGCGTGTCTATGAAATCATCCTTCATCGTCGCCTGGACAAGCGCAACTTCCGCAAAAAGGTTCTCTCGACGGGCATCTTAGAGGATACAGGCGCGAAAAAGATGGAGGGGACGCATCGTCCAGCACGCCTGTATCGGTTTAACCCCGAAGCTGAGACCAAGCTCTAGGTCGGTTGTCTGTGGATAGCGCCTGACCTTAGACAGGAATTTCCAGGAGTGCCGGGACCTCGCTCAGTGAATGGATCAGCAGGCAGTCGACCTGGTGTGGTTTGAGGGAATGATCCCGATCGAGGAGTACGGGTGTCATGCCTACAGAGCGTGCGCCCAGAACATCGAGTGTATACGAGTCTCCGATATGGAGCGTATAGTCTGCGATGGAATTGGCCCGTGCCAGGGCGGTTTCGTAAAGGATAGAAGAGGGTTTGGCGTGGCCGGTCAGCGCAGAGACCAGCAGGCAGTCAAAATAACGATTGAGCCTCAGGTTTTGCAAAATAGTACCGAGAGAACTGTCCCAATCGGAGATAGCTCCGAGTGTATAGCGCTGGCTGCTTTGTAGTGCGTGCAGAGTTGGGATGACATCGGGATAGATTTGCCAGCTTGTATGAAAATTATATTCCCGAGTGATCATGCTGGCCATCAGGTGCAGGAGCGTTTCGTCCTGCCCCTCCATGAAGGGGTGTAGCATATTCATATAGTAGGTAATCCAGAGTTCTTCGATCGCGGTTTCGCTGGCCCAGGTGTGCTGGTTTAAGCGGGCGTGGCGTAGGTAAAAGCTCCGGGCGTCTGGCAGGCGGGTTTGTAGAATCTCCTGTTCAAGGTACAGGCCGAGACGAGCGCAGACCTGTTGACAGATTTCCAGATCTGAGGGGTAGGGGTGGAGTAGAGTAAATCCTACGTCAAAAAAGATCGTGCGAATAGCTTGCGGCTGTTCGATATACATTTGTCCTCCCTTGCGTATCATATAGTCGGGTTAGAGTCCAGGAAGGCAAGATGAACGACAAACGCCGCATTTTTGTCTATTCATCTGTACCTGCACCTGGGTTTGATCGAGGTTATCCCTGGCTCTGATAGACGCTATCTGCGGCGGCGATGGCTGCGCCCATCGTAGGTGTGAAGCCACTTTGTGGGAGTAGATGTTCCAGAGCTGCGAGGAGGGTATCGACATTTTTCTTGCTGGAATTGTACCCCATCAGTCCTATGCGGAGCAAATGCCCTTGAAGCTTGCCAAGTCCGCCTCCCACCTCAATTCCATATTCGCTCAACAGAGCTTTGCGCAATGCCAGCTCATTGATTTCGTCTGGCAGACGAACGGCAGTCAGGACCGGGAGTTCGTAGCCTGCGGCGGTCAGCATAGGCAGTCCAAGTCCGTGTAGTCCGGCGCGGAGGGCTGCGCCGTTGAGCGCGTGGCGTTGCCAGCGGGGTTCCAGGCCTTCGATCAGCAGGAGGCGTAGAGCCTCGCGCATAGTATAGACCAGATTGCTTGAAGCCGTGTGGTGGTAGGCGTGGTCGCCATTCCAGTAGCGATTGAGCTTTGGCAGATCCAGATAGTAGCTTTGTGGGAGGCGTTTGCGCTGTGCGATGACTTGCACCGCGCGGGCATTGAGGGTCACCGGAGCCAGGCCGGGCAGTGCGCCCAGGTTTTTCTGGCTCCCGGAGTAGCAGGCATCGATTCCCATCTGATCGACATTGACCGGCACGCCGCCCAGTCCACACACGGCGTCGACGACAAAGAGTGCGCCGTGTGCGTGAGTAATCTTCTCAAGCTCTGCCAGCGGTTGCAGCAGTCCAGTCGAAGTCTCGGCCAGCGCCGTCGCAAAGATTTTGGCCTCGGGGTGGGCCTGAAAGGCCTGTGCGACCTGCGCGGCCTGCAAAGGTTGGCCCGCCTCGGTCTCCAGGACCACTACCTTTGCGCCTGCGCGTTCTGAAATCTCGACGATCTTCCCACTGAAAAATCCCAGGCTGCCCGCGATAAGCGTATCGCCCTCTTCCAGTAGATTGCTCAGCACCGCTTCTGCGCCTGAGAAACCCGAACCAGAGACGCACAGAGTCAGCTCATTGCGCGTTTGAAAGACCTCGCGGAGCATTTGCGCCGTCTCTTCCAGCATGAGCAGAAACTCCGGGTCGGTGTGACCAAGCTGAGGAGCCGAGGCCGCTCGCAGAACGCGTGGATCGACATTGCAGGGACCGGGTCCGAGCAAAAGGCGATACGGAGGATTTAACTCGGGAAAGCGCGTCGCAGTGGTGCCGCTCTCTCCCATAATCACTTGTGCCATGCCAAACAAACCTGCCTTTCTTGCGTCAAGTAGAAAACGACCTGACCGTTAGCTGCGGGCAAAAGCCGCCCGATTGCTGCCTGAGTCGCTCACTTATGCAGTAGCTTCGGTTTCAAAGAGATGTTGGAGTTTATCAGCCTGGTCGACGCTGATCAGATTGTCGATGAATTCATCGAGTTCGCCATTGAGCACGCCGGGCAGATTGTGCCGGGTGTAGCTGATGCGATGGTCTGTCACGCGATCCTGGGGGAAATTGTACGTGCGAATCTTCTCGCTGCGGTCGCCGGTCTGAACCTGTGAGCGCCGCGACTTGCTCAGCTCCTCCTGTCTGCGGGCCTCTTCCAGGTCCCACAGACGCGACTTCAGGACGCCGAGCGCTTTCAACTTATTCTTCAACTGCGATTTCTCATCCTGACACGTCACGACCAGACCACTCGGAAGATGAGTAATGCGTACGGCGGAGTCGGTTGTGTTGACGCTCTGGCCGCCATGACCTGTGGAGCGATAGACATCGACTCGGATATCTGTCTCCTTGATCTCGATCTGGATATCGTCATCGACTTCCGGCAGGACTATCACTTTGGCGGTTGACGTATGGATGCGCCCGTTGGACTCGGTGACCGGGACGCGCTGGACGCGGTGTGTGCCGCCCTCGTATTTCATGCGGCTATACGCGCCTTTGCCTCTGATGACAAAGGTCGCGTCCTTCATGCCTCCCTGGCCGGTGTCGTTGATATCGAGGATCTCGACTTTCCAGCGGCGATTATCGGCATAACGGTTATACATGCGAAACAGTTCGCCCGCGAAAAGCGCGGCCTCGTCGCCGCCAGCTCCCCCTTGAATGGTGACAATCGCGTTTTTCTCATCCATGATATCTTTGGGCAGCAGCGCGATCTGCACCTCTTCCAGCAGATGTTCCTTTGTGTCTTTTAGATGCGAAACCTCTTCATACGCCAGGTCGCGTATCTCCAGATCGTCGCTTTCATACATCTCCTGAGCGTCGGCCAGCTCTTGTTCGACGCTTTGGATCTCCTGGTACTTCTGTACGACAGTTTCAAGCTCGGCGTGCTCGCGTCCATAGCGTTGGAGCAGCGGAATGTCTCCGACAACCTCTGGTTCGGCCATCAAACGGTTAAGTTCTTCGTATCGTTCGGCCAGATGAGCAAGTTTATTAAGCAGATCCATGTGGGATTTCCAATCTCTACTTTCATCTCCTGACATACTCGCGCCGTCTGCAAGGCGGATATCGCTCGCTCTCTACGCGGCTCTGCTGCGCTAAAATATGGGCAGTAGCAGGCCAGGCGTCATAACAGGCTGAGAGTCGTACAAGGTAGGTAGTATAGTATTAGTATAGAACAGCGAACATATAGTGCATATGCGGTCTTGCGCTTAGGCAAGCGGAGGGCCTCGTTACCCGGCGGCCAGCAGGTAGCGCTCAACCGTGGCGCGGCGAAGAGGTTGTAAGGACTGAGAGCACGCGCCCTGATAGGATTGTGAAGCGATGTTTCTTTGCGTTCGCATATGCTTAGTATAGCACATTTTCGCGCGTGATTGATGTGGAGCGCGTGGTGAGGTAGCGGCCTGAGCCATTCATTTCCTCAAAAACGGGTGGGCCTGTAGCCGAAAAAAAAGTTCTCTGCTATACTACACTATAATTCCAAACCACGAACGTGTAGCCAGTGCTTTTTGTTCCACTGGTGAAAAATATGCGGGCAGGTTTGGCTAGCGACGAAGCGGTGTCCATCGACTAAGCGGTCTGGTAAGCAAGGAAAGACTGGAATGCAACAGCCATTGATTGTCGCGATCTGCGGTGATAGTGGTTCAGGTAAGACAACATTGATGGATGGCATGGTCCGTATCTTTGGGCAGAAGCGGGTTCAGCATATCTGCCTTGATGACTATCATCTCCACGACCGTGCTACGCGTCAGCGCCTGGGCATTAGCGTCTTGCACCCCGATGCCAACAATCTGGCTTTGATGACCAGCGACCTGCAACGACTGGCTAGCGGCGAAGTCATCCTCAAGCCTGTCTACGATCACGCCACCGGGACCTTCGCCAGTCCAGAGGAGGTTCACCCGGCGGAAATCCTGATTGTTCACGGCTTACATCCGCTCTTTACGCCCGACTTGCGGCGTCTGGCGGACGTGCGTATCTACCTCGATCCTGAGCATGCGCTGCAAAAACAGTGGAAGGTTATTCGCGATAGTACGTCGCGCGGCTATACGGTTGAGCAGGTTCATCGGCAGATCGCCGAGCGACGGCGCGACAGTTATCTCTATATTCAGCCCCAGAAGCGCTTTGCCGACCTTATTCTGCGTTTCTCGCGCGGCGAACTTTACTACCAGACGCGCAGTCTGGCGCACCTCGATGTGCGGATTATTCAGCCCCAGCACGCGCCTCGCATTGACCTCAGCGAGGTACTGGGAACTGCCAGCAGCGAGATTCGTCTCTTTGCCGACGCATACGACCGCATCCCGTGCAGTGTGCTGGAGATCGATGCCGGGATCAGTCACGAGAAAGCCTGCGAACTCGAAGACTGCGTCTGGGCGCAGATGACCGAGGATCGCCAGTTGCGCCCTGCGCGCCTCGAACAACTGGGTCTTTTCCGCATCGGCCACGACCCGCGTCAGAGCGACTCGCTGGCCTTCACACAACTGATCGTCCTCTACCACGTCGTCAGCGCTCGACGCCGTCTGCTCACTGGCGAAACCCTGCTTCGTCCCCACGAAGCGAGCAGAGATTAAGAAGACCACACCGCGCCTCTTCCTATATAAAGAAGACAGCAAACGAGCGCCGGACCTGATCGGCCCGGCGCTCGTTCTCGCAGGTGGCAGCGCACCCGCTGCATGATTATTTCGTTGCGTTGATTTTGACTGTCCGCGCTTTGGCGTGTTCGGCTTTGGGCAGCGTCAGGGTCAGGACGCCATTCTCGTAGTCGGCCTCGGCCCGCTCAGAGTTGATCGGCGCAGGCAATGTGAAGCTCTGCTGGTATTGGCTGGCTGCGAAGCCATTCCAGTGCGTGGTGGCATTCTCAGGGACGCTTACGCTGGTCTCCCATTTGATGCTCAAGGTATCCTGCTGCGCTGTAATCTCGACTGCTTCGGGCTTGACACCCGGCATCGGGACCTGAAGGATGAAGCTGTCGGCGGTCTCATACAGGTTTGCCTGAACACCGCGGAACGTGCCAGCGCGCGGAATAAAGCTATCTTCAAACAGACGGTCCATTGCGTCGCGTAAAGAGACGACTTCGTTGAAAGGGTTGTAGCGGATAATGTTGGCCATATTTTATTCTCCTGAAAATCATTTTTGACTGGACCCCTCTCTGCGTTCGCGAAAGGAGGTTGTTTTGTTTTTCTGCCTAGAGGATACATCTTTTTGTGTTAGAATCACGTTAGCGAAGTGTAAGAGGTTTGTTAGAAAACTTGATACCGTTCTTGTCACGCAAGACAACCGATGAATTTGCGCTATTCTATATAATGAGAGCGTAGCTTCTGGCTACAGGTTGGACTGGCCGGGGGGTAGATAGTTCGTCAGTGAAGTGGTGGGCGACCCTATGTGTGGAATACTATAGAGAATGAGCCTGCACCGCAGCGTAGACGTTTTCCGCTAAAGAACGCAGATAGTTTGTGGTGACTTGCTTGATTGAGCGATGGAAATACGTTTTTATGTCGTACAAAAGAAAGGCTGGTAGACATTTATGGCACAGGCACGAATAGGCGTCATCGGTGGGAGTGGTCTCTATCACATGGAGGGAATGACCGACGTTGAAGAGCTGGCTATCGAGACTCCCTTTGGCAAGCCCAGCGATGTAATTACCGTCGGTAAAGTCGAGGGCGTAGCGATGGCCTTTTTACCGCGGCACGGACGTGGTCACCGCATCTCCCCGAGCGAACTGCCCGTACGCGCCAACATCTGGGCCTTGAAAAGTCTGGGCGTCGAGTGGGTGATTTCGGTGAGTGCCGTGGGCAGCTTGCGTGAGCAGATTGCGCCGCGCGACCTTGTGGTCCCCGACCAGCTTTTTGATCGCACAAAGAGCCGCGTCAATAGCTTCTTTGAAGGTGGTCTGGTCGTCCATTGTACCTTTGCCGATCCATTCTGTCCGACCCTCAGCGCTCTGCTGCTTGAGTCAGCCGGCGAACTGAGCGATGTCACGGTTCACGCGGGTGGGACGTATATCTGTATGGAGGGACCGTTATTCTCGACAAAGGCCGAATCGCGAGTCTATCGCAGCATGGGCATGGATATCATCGGCATGACCGCACTGCCCGAGGCCAAACTTGCCCGCGAGGCCGAGATGTGCTACGCCGTCATTGCCTGCGCGACCGACTATGACTGCTGGCACGAGTCCGCCGAGTCGGTCACGGTTGAGATGGTGATCAATAACCTGAACGCCAATATCGCCAACGCTCAACGTATCCTGCGTAGCGTCGCGCAAAAGATCCCTGGCGACCGCTCGGCCAACACCTGTGGCTGTCCTTCGGCGCTCGCGGCCGCGATTATGACTGACCGGACACGTATCTCGCCTGAAACACGCTCAACGTATAGTCTCTTGATTGATAAATATCTTTGAGTATCTCTTTGCAGATACTGACAAAACCCTGGTGTGCGGAATAAATGCGGCGCGTGGTGCTGTTATTTTAAGTGACTAGCAATCAAGACGCCAGAGTGCTAGACATCCATACGGAAATGTGTTACAATGCTAGCAGTCGATGGACGTGATTGCTAAACGTTTAAAAATGAGGAGCAAAGAATAGATATGAAATGTGAACGCTGCGGAAAAAACCCTGCTGCCATGCAAATCAAGCAGATTGTCAACGGGCGTCAGGAAGACCACTACCTGTGTCAGGTCTGCATTGCAGAGATCATGAAGGCGATGGGTGGATCGATGGGCGGCCTGTTTGACGAGAATGCCGCGGGCAATGCTCCTTTCGGTTTTGTGCCACCACGCAACGCCGCGAACAGTGCATCCGCGTCTGGAACGCC
>DAOTTJ010000129.1:0-6886 GCA_034437695.1 Ktedonobacteraceae bacterium | reverse complement strand
GGCCTGTTCACGTGCGCCGATCTCGATATCGTAAAGGATTTCCAGATGATCGGCAAGAAACTGAACAGGAGCAATCAGAACGTGGGTATGCCCGGCGGCCTGGAGGTCCGGCATGAGATCGGCGAAATCGGGCTTGAGCCACTCCTCGGGCGTATGACCGGCACTCTGATAACAGAACATCCAGCGGTCAGGTGTCAGACCAGCCAGTTCGGCGATCGCATTAGCGGTCTCTTTCAAGGCATCGATATAATCTGGCTCGCGCTCCACCACGCGTTTGGGCATGCTGTGCGCACTCAACAGAACAGGGGCGCTTGCGCGTACATCGGCGGGCATTTTTGCTAGAGCTTCCTGGATGCGTCCAGCGACCGCCTGAAGAAAGTAAGGTTGGAGATGCCAATCGCCGGAAATCTTGAGTTGCAAGTCGTCGCGCCCAAGCTCACTCACCGCATCTTCCAGGGTACGCACATAGCCACTCATGATGATTGGCGAGTATTGCGGCGACATAATGACACCGATCAGTTGCTCGGTATCCGCTGCAACTTCAGGTACAACATCGGCGATAAAAGGCGCTGCAAAACGCATTCCGGCCATTACATGAAACTGCGGACCCGCAGGATACTGCGTCTCTAACTCTGTTTGCAGAGCGACTGCCTGGTCTTGTGTGATACGCAGTAGAGGCGAGCCACCGATCAACTCGTAGCGGCGACGAAACTCTTTGATCAAATCCTCGTCGGGTGCGCGTCCACCACGCACGTTTTGCAAGTAAACTGGTATATCATCGAGAGTAGCCGGTGAGCCATAGGTCATCAGCAGCACGCCGACGCGCTTTGTAGACATAGTGCAACTCCTTAGGGTTAGCGTGCGGAAAGCGTATGAACCGCTTCGACTACGCGTTTCAGCTTGTCAGGCTCGGTGTCGGCAAGTACGCCATGACCCAGATTAAAGATATGGCCTGCGCGGCCGTCGGCCCGCGTCAGTACATCCTTTACGCCAGACTCGATAGTTGGCCAGGGGGCGAGCAAGAGCGTGGGGTCGAGGTTTCCCTGAATGCCGCGTTCGTAGCCAATCCGTCGCCAGGCGTCGTCCAGCTCAAAGCGCCAGTCGACGCAGAGTAGATCGCCACCGGCCTCGGCCATGCTCTCAAGCAAGGTTCCAGTGCCTGTGCCAAAGTGGATAGAGGGTGTACCGGTTGCCTTGACAGCCGCAAAAATACGCTGGCTATAGGGAAAAACAAACTGACGATACACGCTCGGACTCAGCGTACCAATCCAGCTATCAAAGATCTGGACGACGTTTACGCCAGCTTCGATCTGCGCCACCAGATAACGGATAGTCACCTCGGTCAGTTTCTCCATCAAAGCGTGCCAGGTCTGGGGCTGACCGTACATCAGCGATTTCGCAAGCCCATAATCGCGCGAGGGACGCCCCTCGATAAGATAGCAAGCCAGCGTAAAGGGTGCACCAGAAAAACCGATCACGGCCTGTTTGCCGTCCAATTCCCGCCGTACTAGGCGAATAGCGTCCATCACATAGGGAGTTGCCTCCTGGGCGTCCAGCACACGCAGGCGCTCCACATCCTGGAGCGTGCGAATGGGATGATGAATGACAGGGCCGAGATCGGGCTGGATCTCCAGCGAGACGCCCATGCCTTCCAGAGGCAACATAATATCGGCATAGAGCACAGCACCGTCTACGCCCAGTTGATTGACCGGCATCAAGGTCACCTGAGCACACAGCTCTGGCGTCTTCGCCATCGTCAGAATGTCATAGCGTCTGCGCAGCTCACGATACTCGGCCAGGCAACGGCCTGCCTGGCGCATAAACCAGACCGGAGTGGCATCTGGCTGACGATGATAGCAGGCGTCCATAAAGCGTGCAACCCCCGTATGCGCCGGAAGGACATCTGTAGATGTATGTTGTTGCATATTGTTCCTATTTCTTTAATAAAAAGTTGTAATGCTATATTGCCCTGTTCTGTCGCTTAGAACCCGCACATATGCACTGCCATTCATATCATAACGCGTATCGAGGGTTCTGGCAAGATAAATCTATGGAAAACTCAAGAGGCCATATAGAAAATCTATACATTTCGCAGTTTTAGAGTTACAGAGAGTAGGTGAGAAATTCCCATGCGGGATAGGCGAGTGGCCAGTGTAGTGAAGTATCCTGAGCGTGCGCCATAGGCACGCTCAGGGACAAAATAGTGTGGGCAAAGCGGGCGATAGCTCAGGCCTGATAGACATTCAGCATATCGAAAGTCGCTTGTCCGCTGGTTGAAGAGCCGGTACCGATAACCACGCCAACAATCCCCTTAGACAGATGATTATCTTGTGTTTCTCCGACAAAAGTCCCATTCGCGTACAGCTTGAAGTCCTTATCCTTGGCGATCACCAGGAGCGTATTGCTATTGCCGGTGGTAAGGATAGCGCTATTGGACGTATCGTCGATCAGCGGAGTAAACTGGCCATTATCGAAGTAGCGCAGGTGAAACTTGCCATCGCTGGTAATCGAGAACTCGTAGTAGCGCGAGCCATCCGAGCGGGCGCGAAAGATCAGCCCGGCGCTTTCCCCCTTGACCAGTGTTACATTCACCTGGATAGCGACGTTATCGAATTGTTGTTGGTGCTCCAGACAGGGCTGAAGTTTATCAGAAGTATCCACGTTAGCAATATATGAACTATTATTAAAAAGACACTTCGTTCCATCTTCATCCCAGATATTGCCATCTTGCTGGCTTAGGGTATCAGAGAGGAGAGGTGGCGTGCTCGTAACCGCCGTAGCGGTTGCCTGATTGTTTGCAACAGCAGTTGCGCTGGCCTGGGTCTGCGCGGAGGCAGTTGCACTGGCATTCGCCTGAGCTGAGGAGGTGGCACTGGCCTGAGCGGCGGCAGTAGCGCGGGTGCTGGCATTCGCATTGGCGGCAGCAGTGGCGCTCTCCTGGCCAGCGAGAACCTGCTGAGTTTGATTTGTAAAGACAGAATTGGTAGCATTGGCGCGGGTGGTCTGAGTCGCCTGGATAGTTGTTTGCTGCCGTCCCTGGACAGTCAGAACGACGAGCAGAATGCTGACGAGCAGCAAGAAAACCAGGCCGATGATGATGCCCCCGAGCACGCGATTTGTACGTCGTTTGCGCCGGGGAGGTGGTGTAGTTATCTGAGTGGGAGGCGAAAACATCACATCGGTTGTTTGCTGATAGCTCTGGACTGGAACGGAGAGTGGAGGGAGATTTGGACGGCTGCGCTGGGCTTGTGGAGGCGTTGGCATCGCTACCGGTTGATTCATCAAGGGTGGCCGATTAGGATTGGATAGAGCTGCGTCGGCCGGAGCCGAGGCGACGGGTAGTCGTTTGACTATTAACTCTGTATCGTAGAGCGAGGGCATTGGAGCCAGGCCGGATATCGCCTCCTGATAGGCCTGAGAAAGGGCCATAGGCGTAGCATAGCGGCGGCGCGGGTCCTTTTCGAGAGCACGCATCAAGACCTTATCGACGGCTGGCGGGATCTTCGGATTAAAAGTCGAAGGCGGTGGTGGAGCTTCGCGCACATGTTTCCAGAAGATAGAAATAGCAGTATCTCCCTTGAAAGGAGAGCGTCCGCAGATCATCTGGTACAGAACTATAGCCAGGGCATAAATATCGCTACTCGCAGTAGCAGGACCCTCACTCAGCTCGGGAGCCATATATTCAGGTGTTCCCAGCAGGGTGCCGGTTTGCGTCAAGTCACTGCCACCTTCCATAGCGCGAGCCAGGCCAAAATCGCTCAAATAAACATAATGCTCGTCGCGCAACAGAATGTTCGAGGGCTTGATATCGCGATGGAGCAACTTTTGCTGATGGGCATATTGCAGACCGCTGGCGATCTGTTGAAGCAACTCGCCCGCGTGCTCCAGGCTCAGCGGACCTTTCTGAAGCAGATCGCCCAGAGTTCCTTGAGCCACATAGGGCATCACCAGGTATGTCCACGGATCTTGCTCACCGGCATCGTAGGCGGACAAAATGTGATCGTGGTGTAAGTTGCCCATCGCCTGCGCCTCACGCGTGAAACGCTCGGCAAACTCTACGTGGTTGCTCCGTACAACTTTAATAGCAACATCACGGTTCATGCGGTCATCGGTGGCAAGATACACCTCAGCCATACCCCCGCGACCCAGGCGGTGCTTGATTCGATAGCGACCGAGGGAGATTCCTTCCAATCCAGGCATAGTGATATCCTTAAATTGCATTACTGGAAAACGCTCGCTCCAAAGTTGGATTCCTGGGCAGTATATCATGCATATCAATTATTGCCAATGGAAACGCGGAAACAACAGACCGAAAGTCTTGCAACGAGGACGGCAGTGCGGGCTAAACTGTTACCCCTCAGACCGCTCGCACGTGAAAGAAGGGCAATGTAGCCAGAACATGCTATAGTGTGACTACATTTCGTTCTTTTAAGCAAATAAGTAAATGAGAGAGGAATAGCTCTCAAACGTACTTACGACCAGGTGTTACATCGCCTGACATTCGTCGACAACCTGTACATGTGCGCCATCTGGCAGACCCCAGACCTCGGCGGTCGGGACCTCGCAGGATGACGACATCTGCGCCACCGAAGATGTCTATCTCATAAGCAGGATCGTTTTGCCCTTATCGTTTATAGTGAACAGTATTCAGGAGGGACCTCGTTATGGCCCAACAAACGACCACGCGGTTTGCGAATAGCAAACCTGCTCTGCCCAAACGGCGCGATGTCTTTTTGCATGCAGTGAAAACCAGCAAACTGATTGGCTCCTTAACCGGCGATCGACGTGTTTCAATCACGCGCAAGATCTTCTTTTTTGTCATCGTGCTCGGTCTGCTCGCCATCCTGGCGTTTCCAGATCTGATCGACGAAACGGTGCTCAGCGTTATACTACCATTTGTCGGAACTATCGTGGGCATTCCGATCGATATTGGCTTCGACTGGGCGGCATTCGCTCTGGTGGTGGTCAGCTTGTTCAAGATTTTCCCCGCAGAAGTTGTCGAAGAACACTATCGACGCATCTTTAACCGTTATGAGTAGATTTCCTCGCGTGTAATTCGCAGCACACCAAATAAAGCTAAGGCTCGCACTTCTACCTGTTCTACATAAGAGAAGTGCGAGCCTTAGCTTTTAGGGTGCAGCATCAACGTCTGTATCCGTCGCAGCAATAGTATTTCCAGCGCTGCCAATGCCTGAAAGAACCAGAATGGTCAGCTTCTCTTTGCTCTTACCCTCTCTAATGGAATCATAGAACCAAACAGAATAATACATCTGGCATAATCTGATCTTCTAGGAATAATAAAACATGCTGTGTATACTTTTGTACCGCATTCTATCAGGAAGCGTAAAGAAAAAAACGAGTGACATACTACCAGAATGGACAAGATCCTTGACAATATAAATAGCTATAATGTAGCATCAATGTTAGAACAATGTGTACATTGTTCGCCGAACCACCAACCAAAGATATAGGGTTGCAAATATATGAATGATTCTCCACAAATAGATTTTCTGCGCTACCAGTTACGCAAGAAGGAAACATCTGCCCGAGCGGTGCCATATGTTTCTTTTATCCTCACCCATGCGGCGCTCGTTGTCTTTCTGATTCTCTCGTTTTTTATTGATCGCTTGCTTGGTCCGAACACACCCGACCTGGCGATTAAAATCGTGCTGGCCATAGGTGCTGTCTTATTGCTGGCTGGCGAGTGGATCTACTCAATCATCACCAGTCGAAGGTGGAAGAAAGACATTATGTTGCTTTTTCAATTAGAAGAAGAGCAACAGTATCGCGACGAGCAAGAGAGACTCAAGCAGCAGGAAGAGATGCTGGCGGAAGAACGCTTCAGGAATCGAATCTTGCAGGCGGACCTTCAGAGGCAGCGTAATCTATCGACAATCTCAGCGCAGCAAACCTCTATCAAGTCGGTGCGGCCAGTCAAATCCCTGGCGTCTTTCCCGCCAAACAGTAGTGAGCCACAAGTCCCTTTCTTTGCGAGCCAGCGTCCAACCCCAGCGCCTACTCACAATCGCACGCCCCAATCGCCTTACTCACAAACGTACAACCGCGCCCCACAGTTACCGTTCTCATCGGATGTCCCTGGTACACCTCAGATGCCATTTCCCCCGAATAAGAGGGACATGTCTTAAAAGACTCATATCTATGACCCGGAAGGAAAACGCTCTTTAGAAGCACAACACTACTTAGAGCGCTTCATATTACATAGACGATGAACAAGTCTCGCATTGGAAGGGATAGTTTTGCCATTGCGCCAATAGTGTTCCTCATGGTCTAAAGCTGCGTCATTAATCAGTTTTATTTCTTGACCACATAGAGCGCAGGTAGGGTTCTGGTTGTACATCTCTCTTTTTAAACTTGCAGAAAAAATACGCTGTGTATCGACAGGTGTCGTATTTTCCATTACGCGTGCCAGGCGGTCATTCCAGGTTTGGAAAGCATAACGAATTCTTTTAGTATCGCCAGTAGACTTAGAAACACTATCTACCCAATTAGCATCATATGTAATCAAATCGAGATATTCTTCTAAGATAGCATCTCGCCTTTGAGTGATCTGGCCAAGATCATATTCGGCCAGAGAAACCGCAATCACTTGAAATACCGATGCATTCACGCGAGTTGCCCATTCTCCGCCGCCTTTACTATCATTTCTACGCAGTCGGTAAGCTGCATCCCCAAAGACAGTATAAGCTGCTCGCGTAGCTTTTTTAAATTGTTTCTCAAATTGATCTAATTTTTGATCAAGAGGATTCTTATAATATAAAAGAAAATCATTGAGGAATTCTTTCAGCCCCTCTTGTGCTTTTTGATAACCTTTCTCATAAAAAGCTAAAAATCTAAGCACTAAAGAGCGATCTTGCATTCTTTTACT
>DAOTTJ010000128.1:0-9225 GCA_034437695.1 Ktedonobacteraceae bacterium | reverse complement strand
GCAACTTTTTATTGAAGAGGCGGGCAAGACCGGGATCACTGAACTACTCAATCTGGCAACCGGGACCAGCCTGGCACACGTGGCGGTCGGCGATCGCGTGCAACTCCATGTGATCGGTCATACTATTCTGGTACGTAACGGGGCAGGGGAAGACCTGGGACAGATTGAGCCACGTCTGGCCAATCGGCTGATCAACTTTATGGAAGGCGGCAACCGCTACGCTGCCGGCGTCCTGGCCGCCGAAAACGGCCAGCTACGCCTGATCATCCATGAGGAGTACCAGCACCCCAGTATGTTCGGCAAAGTCAGCTTCCCCTCGCAGGGCGGCGGAGATACGATCCGTGCTTACATTAAGGATAGTATTCTGCGACGTGACCACGAGGACGAAGATGAGATGGCCGGAGACGACGAATACTACGATGGTGGCGACGACGGCGAAGAGATGAGCGAAATCGACTTCGACGAGTCAAACGACACCGAAGAATAACCGATAGAAAGGAAACTACAGCATGAATAAAACCAAGCGTGTAGCCTGGCACAAACATCGCGCCACGGCCAAGAAGATCGCTGACAAACGTAAAGCGCAGAAAAGCAGTGGCAGCGTAGCCACAGCAGCGCGGCGATAAATCGCCGCGCTGCCCTTTTAAACTATCAGGATAGAGCCTTCCGATATCTCCCTGAGAGAGGAACAGATGAGCGGTTCTCCATCTCCCACATCTTCTGCCTCTGTCCGCAATATCCTGACCCTCCTTGTCGCACGTGACGCCCACCTGGCAGCCGGTGGGGAGGGTCTGGATCGTCGCGTAACCTGGGCCATGCGCATGCGTGCACGTCTACCAGCCTTTGAAAGCGTGCGCGGGGGCGAACTCGCCCTTCTCGGCCTCTCTCAACTGCGACGATTGGATGAAACGCTGCCACGCCTGCTCAAAAGTCTGTACAAAGAGCGCGTGGCAGCCGTCGCTGTGGCGGCCTCCTCGCTCGACGCACTCGGCACTGAGGCACTGGCCCACGCCGACCAGCTCCACCTGCCTCTGATCCTTCTCCCACAAACTGCCCCGCTGGAGGAGATTGAGCGCGATGTGATCACGTTTGTCGTCAGTTTCCGCGGCGAAATTGAACGCCAGGCCAGCGATATCTCACATCAACTGATGCAGCTCAGCATCCAGGGAGCCGGGATCGAAGGCGTCTGTACCCACCTCGCCAGGGTCTGCGGCAAATGGGTCATCCTGCAAGACGCCGCCGAAGAGATACGCTTCCAAAGTCCTCCCACTGCCCTGGATAAACAGATGCTCCCAACCGATCTGAACGAAGACTCACTACAACGCCTGGGCCTGACCCGCGTGATGCTGCCAATCCAGATTCCACACGAGATTGTCGGCTACCTCTCGCTCATCGGTCCCACTGGCGACTTCGACCACCTGGAACGCCTGGTCATGGGCCAGGTCGCCCCCATCCTCTCACTGGAATTTACCCGCGAACGCGAACGCAGCCGCGTGGAAAGTCGCTACCAGAGCGAGGCTTTTATGGACGTGGTTCAGGGCAACTACCAGCAAGCCGATGAGATGCAGGCCCGCGCCCGCCTGCTCGGCCACGATCTCTCTATCCCACAGGTCGTCGCTCTCTTCGAACTCTCTCCCGAGGAGACCACCTACACCGCCGGCAGTCCCCAAGCCCAATGGAGCAAACGCCTGCGCGAAGAACTCCTGCGCACCTGGCCAACCGCCTGGGTGGTCCACGAGCAACGCCGCGTCATGGCTCTGCTCCCCATCCCCAAAAATAGCTCCAATCCAGAACCAGCACAAAATGCGCCCGACGAACAGGTGATCCTGAGTAGCCTGGAACGCGTCCAGGCACGTCTGCAACCCCGACAAAGTCGCCAGAGCCTCCTCTATTCAGGCGGCATCGGACAGATCACTAGAGAGGTCCAAACCATCCCACAGGCCTGGCGCGAAGCCCAGCAAGCCCTGGAAATTGGCCGCCGTCTCTTCGGCGAAAGCAAACTCCACTCGTTCTCACGCCTCGGCATCTATCGCCTGCTCTTCCCTCTCTATGGCGAACAAACACTGCTGGACTTCTATCAGGAAACGCTCGGTCCCCTGCTGGATGCCGAAAATCGCAGCAATCAGGCCCTGCTTGAAACCCTGGAGGGCTTCTTCCGCAGTAATGGCAATCTCAGCGAGACCGCACGTGCAATGCACCTGCACCGCAATTCGCTCCTCTATCGCCTGGGACGCATCGAGGAACTGCTCGGCCGCTCACTCGAAGACGCCGAGTTGCGTCTCTCGCTTCAGATCGCACTCAAAATCAGGGTTCTGCTCGAACGCTAACTCCCCCTGCTCATAGTTTAACCCCTAACAGGTGTGTTGGCACTTTTGAACCAGAAGTCATGATACGCTCTTAAACAACTCCTATAAGGACTATCGGTTGATTGACATTCAGCTCTTTTCCATGTACGCTTGCACTTACTTGAAATCATAAGCTCTTGTAATAAGGAGTATTTACTTTGAACTCGCCGGTTGCGCTTCGCCGCGTGCTTAAATTTCGTACCGTAGTTTCAACCAGTACGGGCCTTGCTTACGCGGCAATCAGTCTGCTCAGTTGTATCCAACTGACTTCTACACTCAATGGTGACTCGGGGTGGATAGCTATTCTGGTCGCTGGTCTGCTGGCCATTCTGGCCGCACTCTGCTTCTCAGAATTAAATGCCCTCTATCCCACCGCCGCCGCCGTCCGTCTCTATATGCAGAAAGCCTTTAATGATACCTTTTCGCTGGTGGTGACGTTTGGCTATATGCTAACAATCATTGCTGTGATCGCCGCAGATAGCTATATCGTGGGCAGCGCGATCACGTACGCCTTCAGCCTTCCTTCCTGGGCCTCGCTGATCTGGATAGTGGTCTTGCTCGGACTCTCAATGGGCGTCAATCTACGCGGCATTAAAATCGCCGGCCTGCTCCAGGATATCACGACGTACAGTCTACTCATCTTTATTATACTCATCTCTCTTATCTCACTCGGACAGCATGGCTTCCAATTGCGCACCCCCTTCGATGCCTTTGGCCATCCGATCGATCTGATCACTTCTATTGCGATCGGCGTCTTTATTTTCTCGGGCTTTGAATGGGTAACTCCACTCTCCGAGGAGATCAACGATATCCGCCAGATCCCGCGCGGGATGTTTCTTTCCCTCGGCCAGCTGGGCATCTCGTATGCGCTCTATACTATCGCTTCCAGCCACGCACTCGATGTCCATAACCCGGCCATCTATACATCTCCCATTCCACAGATGCTTCTGGCCAAAACAACGCTCGGCCAGGTGGGTATCTGGCTGATGCTGATCGCAACGCTCTTCACCGCCGTCATGACGTTTAACGGCGGATTCGCTACCGCTTCGCGCTTTCTCTATGCCACCGCACGCGAAGACCTCCTTCCGCCAATCTTCGCCCGCATCAGTGTCTCTTTCGCTGTGCCTTATGTCGCGGTCATTTTTCTGGCCACAACTTCGGCCCTGCTCGCAATCATTATTTATGTAACAAATCTTTTCAATGTGATCATCCTGGTCGGCGCTGTCCTGGAAGGAGTTATCTACGCCATCGCTGGCCTCTGTGTCCTGCGACTGCGCACACGCTACCCACACGCCGAACGTTCCTTCCACATTAGAGGCGGCTGGATCGTTCCGGTGCTCACCGTGGTCATCTTTGGTCTCCTGGCAATCCTGGCCTCGCTCGGCCTGGGTTCGACTATTCTGCCCGGTCTACCACTGCTCGTTACGCTGATCCTGCTGGCACTCTCAGCCCTCTATGTCTTCCTGGTTATTCCTCGTCTACGAGCGGCTGCCCTCGCACGCCAGAGTATACGTCAGCGCCGACCCCAGCGTGAGAGCAATGAGACGGAAGCAATCTAGTCTACGCGATGAAAGGCAGGACAATCGATGAATAAATGACTGACTGGTGCCTTTTTGCTGCGCCAACCTGACCCGTTGCCACGATCCTTCTAGCAACAACTCTCTCATCATATAGCAAGTGTTTTCCACTCAAGGGCGAGCTTTCGGGATACATCTCCGCATTTCTTCGTCCTTGCATCATTTAAATCTTACGATCCTGGAGGAGAAATGTATGTTCGGGAAACGACCCTTCATACGAGTACCACGGACACTACGCGTCTGCATCTATGCACTTTTACTCGCAATTTTATCTCTGCTGCTTACACCTCTCTCTGCTCTGGCCTGCGGCGGGATGTTTACAGCCGATGCCTATACCGAGCAAGCTAACGAACGGATCATTTTTGCGATTGATCCGGGACAGATCACGCTCTATGAGCAGATCCAGTACACAGGCACACCCAAAAGCTTCGCCTGGGTCCTCCCACTGCCCGCAATCCCAACCGTGGGCAGCGCACCCATCAGTCTCTTCCAAACTCTCGATAGTCAGACGAAACCTGTCTTCTATATTCCCTCTTCTATCTGCGACGCCGGCACTACGACCACCAGCGCTCCCGCCCCTACGAATACCGCCAACAATGTCAATGTCTATACCAGCGGGACGGTCGGTCCCTATAGCTATGATGTTATTAATTCAAAAAATCCAAATGCATTGACAACCTGGCTGACCTCCCACCACTATAAGATCCCGGCTGCTTCGCAGAGCGAAATCAAGCTCTATACCAGCACACATCAGTATTTCCTCGCGATGCGCTTGCAGGATAATGCCAGCGTCCAGGAGATGACTCCCATCAAAATCACCTATCCCGTGGCTGCCACCGAACACGAGTTTTCAATCCCGCTGCGCATGGCTACCCCCATGAACCAGACACGCCTGGGCGTCCTGCTCTGGGTCTTTGCCAATGGACGCTACGCTCCGCAAAACTACGATTCGCTCCAGATCAGCGATGCTCAGATTAAAGCCGATCCCAATCCGAATAACGACTATACGCAACTGGTCGACGACGCTGTCGATGCCGACGGCGGACATGGCTTTGTGATCGATTACGCCCAGACTACCGCCGATCTCTATACTCCCGGCAATACCGAACTTACTCAACTCCAACAACACTATACGTATCTGACACGCATGTATACTAATCTGACTCCCGCTCAGATTACGCTCGATCCAATCTTCGGACCCCAGTCGGGCATGTCCGATGTCAGCGCCGAGCATATTCTTTCGGGACCAACCGGTATCTGTTGGGGACCCATCGCTAAGATCGGCGGCATTATTCTCGGCGGCGTGATGGTCTTTAGCGGACTGATTGTGATTATCCGCAGACGCCGCCAGGGACCCACTCCAAGGATGGAACAGGGCGATTGGCGCTCGGCCTCACGCTCTAACCATCCCTATCTCTAACTGGCCCACTAGCTCTCGTAAACGGGCGTCTATACCTGGATGACTCGTCCCCCGGCTGCACGTTCCAGGCGGTCGCGTACAGCCAGACCGAGGTCATCCAGCGCAAAGCTGCGACAGAGAATAACGTCGACCTGGCTGTCCTCTAGCGCTCGCAGACTGGCGAAGAGCGCAGCAGCCACGCTGGCCGGGCGCTCGGCACTGCCCAGCGAACGCACCAGCCCTGCGCTTGCACTAAAAGCCGCCAGGTCGCTATCGGCCACCAGTACGCCGACACGCTCGCCGCGCTCGCTGCGCCGCTGCACTTCCGCCAGGATCGCTGTGCGCATGGCCTCGTCACTGCCAGCGAACAATAAGAGCGGAACCGACGGCGCGTAGTGCATGACAAGCTGGCCGGGCGCTTTCTGCGCCTGCGTCTCAGCAACACTGTGTCCAAGCGGCGCACGCACCTCGGGCAAGATCGCACGCAGGGCCTCCAAACCAATGCCGCCGGGACGCAGGACGATCGGCACTGCGACACTCACGTCGACGATGGTCGATTCGACTCCTACAACGCAGGGACCCCCGTCGAGGATCAGCGACACACGTCCCCGCAGGTCTGCCAGGACATGCTGCGCGGTGGTCGGGCTGGTGTGCATAAAACGGTTGGCGCTGGGGGCCGCAATCGGCGAGCCAAGCGCCTGAATCAGCTCACGCGCCACCGGATGGGCTGGCATGCGCACAGCGACCGTCTCCAGACCAGCCGTAACAATCGACGGCACACGCGCTCCACGCGGCAAGATCAGGGTCAGCGGTCCAGGCCAAAAAGCCGCAGCCAGCCGCCTGGCAACCTCCGGCATGCCGGAGGTCACGGTCGCTAGTTCGGACAAGCTGGCGATATGCACGATCAGCGGATCGTTCAAGGGGCGACCTTTGGCGCGGAAGATGCCTGCCAACGCCGCGCTCTGCAAGGCATCAGCCCCCAGACCATAGACGGTCTCGGTAGGAAAGACCACCAGCTCGCCGCGCCGCAACAGCTCCGCGGCCTGGACAATCACGTCGCGCTCAGGGGAGAGCGGATCGACCGTAAGTATATTCGTCGTTATCTCTTGCATTCGCCCTTCAATCCAGATGCTTATACTATGTAGGAGTCGGGTCGGTCGGTCAATTTCTGCTCCTGACTATACCATGTTCAGAGCACGCCAGGCCAGCCCAAACCCCAGTCGTTCCACGCGAGACCCTGAATATACAGGTCGGTCGTGGTCAGACCAGAGGCGTAGTGAACTGTGCGCTGGACCACGCCCGCTGGCCTGGCAAAGTTGGTCGGGTGAGCGCCCTGCTCGGCCAGCAACATGCCCGTGTGCCAGATCGGACCAGCCCCGGTAACACCAATCACGTTATTCATCGGCGAGTTGTTGTTATTCCCGGCCCACACGCCCATAACGTACTCGTTGGTATAACCAATAGTCCAGTTGTCAGCGAAGTTCTGCGACGTGCCAGTCTTGACCGCCGAGGGATAGATTGTGCCAGGATCGCCCGCGTAACACTGCGCCTGCGTGTTGCTGTAGAGGTACAACGAGCTGCACGCGCCAAATTCAAAGGTACGCGCCTGGTTGTCGCTCAAGACATTGGTCATCAAGTAGGCCACCTGGGGGGTGATCTCCTGGTGAGGATTGGCGGCAAAACGGTAGATCTGCTGACCCTGCACGTTCTTGACCTGCGCGATGGTATGGGGCAATACGCGGACACCACCATCGGCAAAGACCCCGTAGGCTGAGGTCATGTCGAGCAGGCTCACGCTCAGGCTGCCCAGGACCATTGTATAGTTGGGCGTCCCCTCGTAGCTGGTAATGCCCATGCGCTGCGCCGTCTGAAGCGCGTTATCCACGCCGGTCTTGTAGAGCAACTTGACTGCCGGGATATTAAACGAATTTTGCAGTGCGGCGCGGGCGGAGATCAGTCCGTGATAGCCGAGGTCGTAGTTATGCGGCGTATAGGCCGGGAGACCACAACACAGCGGTATACTGACCGCCGCATCCAGGATCGGCATGCCCGGACTAAAGCCCTGCGCAAACGCAGTCGCATAGACAAACGGCTTAAAGGTCGATCCCGGTTGACGGTACCCCTGGGTCGCCACATCGAACTGTCCATAGGCAGAGCTACCTGGATTGATATTACCGAGCAAAACATTGATTGCGCCCGTGTGATAGTCGATCATCACCTCAGCAGCGTTGGTCAGGTTATGCGTATGGATGAGCGCACTTACATTGTCTTGAGCGATCTTGAGGATCTTATTTTGCAATCCCAGGTTGAGTGTGGTCGAAACCACCAGACCTGAGCGCGAGAGGTCGGGGACCTTTACATTTAAAATCTTAGACAGTTCATTTAACGCGTAACTGACAAAGTGCGGCGCAAGCTGGTTATTGATGATACCAGGCCGTAAGAAGTGCGGACCGTTCGCTTCGGCGATCGCCTGCTGCTCCTGCATCGCTGTGATATAGCCCTGTTGCACCAGTTGAGTCAGCACAGCCTGCATACGAGCGCTGGTTGCCTGAGGGTAGAGGAAAGCGTTATAGGCATCCGGGTTCTGAGGAATCCCAGCCAGCATCGCCGATTGGGCGATATCCAGTTGCGCAGCCGCAGTCTGGCCAGGCTTATCCTGCAAGCCGAAGTAGACAAAGGCCGCGGCTTCAGCTCCGTAGGCCTGGTTGCCATAATAGGTCGTATTGAGATACATATTCATAATCTGCTGCTTGGTATAGTAGTTAGTGACTTTGGGAGCCAGGACCAGCTCTTCGAGCTTGCGCAGAATCGTACTCTCGTTGCCGACGATAGTATTTTTAATCAACTGCTGCGTAATCGTACTCCCACCCGCCACTACGCGCTTGTTGCTCAGATCGTCGATGGCTGCGCGGGCGATGCCCGTAATATCGTAGCCTGGATTGCTCCAGAAGTAGCGATCCTCAATCGCGATCTCCGCATCCATCAGGTGGGGCGAGATCGCGTTCAGCGGCTCCGAGATCTGTAAACCATTGTCGACCGCCTCGTAGATCATATCCCCCTGACTGTCGTACATGCGCAAGCTATCTTTGGGCAAGATATCCGTCAAGCTCACGACCGACGACTGGTAGCGCTGATCGACCGAGGTGGTAAATGCCATATAGATGACAAAGAAACTGCCCACGAGAAAGAGCAAGCCAAGCGTTGCGCAAGCCAGCGGCAGCATCGACCAGCGCGTTCCAGCACGGTCAACCGCCGCGTAGTGCTCGTTGGCCCGCCGCAGATGCCGCCGCTTGAGATGGCGCTTGATATACCAACCATTCGGGCGGTGCGCCATGTGGGGCGCATCGTAGTAGGTGCCGGGACGCGGCGGCGCGGGTCGATCGCCCAGACGCTGCGCGGCAGCGGCGCGACTCTGCGCGGGCAGTTTTGCTGGTTGCACCATAGATGTTTCTACATCTTTATCCATTGGCCTATAAACCTTTTTCTATGTATAGTCGACTTCAGGCAGGTCAACCCGATCTGGATGGGCAGACGAACATATTTACGATTGCACTCTGGTGGTCAGTAGAAGAGCGGCAATACAAATGAGATATGAAGAGAATGGCCCATAAAATTAGCTCATACACTGGAAGTCGAGGCCCCCATTAGAAATACGAATAGGTGTTACAGGTAGTCACATGCTTACCCATTCTGTATTATGGTGGGCGCACATTTTATGGGGAGCCAGGGAGGAAATTGCGGCGCGGCTCCATCGGACCATTCTTGCCTGAAGGCCATATAAGGTTAGTATCCGATGATCCGCTTGTCCTTATTTTACCTGAGAGCCTGCCGATCTGACAAGCCCCTGGTTTACTGAGCAAAGAGCTATGGAATGCTCGGCGTGTGGCCCCTCCCCCCTGAACAA
>DAOTTJ010000127.1:0-4625 GCA_034437695.1 Ktedonobacteraceae bacterium | reverse complement strand
ATTATTGATCCTCGACTTCCTTTTGCTCTCTGCTTTGAAGGAAAGTGTCGAGGCTTCTTTGTGCGGTCTTTGTGTCAGGATGTTCATCTCCCAGCGCGACCCGATAGATGAGCAAAGCGTGCTGGAAGAGGGGTTCGGCCTCAGAAAAGCGGCCCTGAGCGAGGTAGAGGGAAGCGAGAGCGTGCATAGTGATTGCGGTATCGGGATGCTCGTCGCCCTTCGTTTGTTGGGAGATGAGCAAAGCGTGCTGGAAGAGGGGTTCGGCCTCAGAAAAGCGGCCCTGATTCGCGTAGAGTCTAGCGAGTTCGTGCATGGAGGCTGCGGTAGCAGGATGCTCGTCGCCCTTCGTTTGTTGGAAGATGCGCAGAGAGTGAAGGAAGAGGGGTTCGGCCTCAGGAAAGCGGCCCAGAGCGAGGTAGAGGGAAGCGAGTTCGTGCATGGAGGCTGCGGTCTCAGGATGCTCGTCGCCCAGAGCGGCTTTCTTGATGCGCAAAGCGTGCTTGAAGAGGGGTTCGGCCTCAGGAAAGCGGCCCAGAGCGAGGTAGAGTAAAGCTAGTTCGTGCATGGAGGCTGCGGTAGAAGGATGCTCGTCGCCCTTCGTTTGTTGGAAGATGCGCAGAGAGTGCTGGAAGAGGGGTTCGGCTTCCGCATAACGCCCTCGATCAAAGAGATAGTATGCAGTTCGATGAAGGAGAACCGCCGCCGCAGGCACGCTGATTCCTCGTTGTTGCATAGAAGTAGAGAGCGCCAGTGCATGGGGAAGAAGCTTCTCCCATTGCGACCACGTTGTATAGTCTGCATATTCTTGGGTGGGAGAGGCTTTGAGCAGGATATGAATGCCCTGGGTAATCGATTGGCGTTGCTCATCTTCAGACATGCTATCCTGAAGTACGGCCTGAATTAAGCGATGGAGCGCCACGCTTTGCGTTTCTGGGTCACGACGAATGAGCGAGTAGCTTTGGAGTGCTCCCAGTGCTTCCTCAAAGGTTTGTAGCTGGTTCACCGAGTCAGAGACGCGTGGCTGTTTCTCAGCGTCTCCATTGAGAAGGAACATTTCAGGAATTTGTTCTGCATAGAGAAACGCGCAACGTTTCAACAGTGTCGCAGCGAGTGCATCGGCTTGTTGGATCTTTTTGAAGGCAAGCGTAAAGGTTTTAGCGACCGATGGAGGGTGATCGCTTGCCGTTTTGCCCCGTCTAGCGAGTGTTGCAGGACGTTCTTTCTGAAAGAGGTCATAATAGCGTTGCAAACTGCACCCGGTTTCTTCAATAAATGCTCCCGCCTGGTCAAGGGCCAGGGGCAAGCCTCCGAGTGCATCGCAGATAGTTTGCGCGGTTGCGTGGTCCTGTGAGGTTGGTTGTTGGCGTTTCGCCCGGCGCAGAAGAAAATCACCCCCTTGCTCAAGCGTCATTTGCTCAAGTGGAGATCCCTGGATATAGCTTCCAGTGGCTTGAGCACGCGTAGTAAGAAGCAGAGAACCATTGTCCCGGTGCAAAGCCACAGGAACACGTTGTAAAAGCGTTGACTGAAGCATTGTTAGATCTTCGACATTATCGAGGATAAGCAACCATTGCGCGTGAGCATTGAGCCAATGGATGACTGCATCAATGATCAAACCTTGCTCTTTTTCATGCTGTTCTGGTAGATTGAGGAGACTTTTCTGCGACAAAGCAGCCAGGTCTGAGAGGAGCAACTCTTCTGTCTCTGCCTGTAGCCAGATAACAGCGCTATACTCGTCACGATGACGGTACGCGTACTCAATAGCCGTTTGTGTCTTGCCCATGCCACCCAGTCCACTGATGGCCTGGATGAAAGAAGCTGTCTGAGGATCGGCAAGAGCGCCATGCAGTTCACTCAAAATCGCGTCGCGTCCAGTGAACAATGGGTTTTGTGGGAGAGGGATGGTCCAGAGGGCAGAGGTATTAGAAGGTACAGAACGTGCTGCAAGGCTTGAATAGGGAGAAAAAGAGACGCGATCAACTGGATTCAGGGAAGGTGCAGTTGGTGCAGGTGTCTCTTTAGCGGGGATAATTTGGATAAGGGCAAAAGCAGCACCAAAGACACTGACAAAAATCGAGATGCCTGTTGCAACAGCGCCAGAGAACCATCCCAGGCCACTCAGTAGCCAGATTGTAGCGATAAGTAAAGCACTCCCAAGAATGCTTCCAATGATCCACGGTCTTTTTGATTGCTTGCTGCGACGAGAAGCCGCTACCTTCTTCGTCGCTCGCTGTTTCTGCATACTCCTCTAATCCTTCAGTATAAGAGTACATTGACGAAAATGAGTATAGCATAAGAGTCCTTTTCTTGTATAGAGAGAGGGGGTAGCCCTGGCGGGGCATTGCAGTTTCCCCACCCCCCTGGGATTTGGATGTGTGAGCAAAGAGTGCGAGGCCTGCGGCCCCGCACTCTTTGCTCACACATGATGGGAGGGTGTGGGGCAAGCCCCGTGAAAATTGGAAAGCTCTGGAACACTCTGCCAGGACTATTCTATTTTCCGCAATCCAAAGGCTTGCGACCCCACCCCAGGGTTTTGGGATCGGGTTGCGAGAATTGACAAGACCTGATGCTGTGTTACTTGTTTTTGGGTGGTGAGAAAGAATAGTTTATAGTGGGGAGTAAAAGTATGCGATGATTGCTCCTGGCGAAAGCTGGTATAGATGAAAGAGAGAGAGAATTATGTGTGGTCGTTATACATTGACGGCAAGTATACAGACTGTTGCGGAGAGCTTTGGCGTGGAGGCCACGCTGCAAACTGCGCCGCGCTTTAATGTTGCGCCGACCCAGGATATTGTGGCTATCCGTGATGATGGCGGCGCTCAACTGGTGATGTTGCGCTGGGGACTGATCCCTGCGTGGGCGAAGGACGAGTCTATCGGTTCGCGTATGATCAATGCCAGGGCCGAGACTCTGGCGGAGAAGCCGAGCTTTAAGAATCTGCTGCGTTCGCGGCGCTGTCTGATTGTCGCCGATGGTTTCTATGAATGGAAGACCGAGGAGAAGGGCAAGACGCCGATGTATATCACGCTGAACGATAACAAGCCCTTTGCCTTCGCGGGTTTGTGGGACGAGTGGAAAAATCCCGACGGTGAGCCGATTCAGAGTTGCACGATCATTACTACCGAACCAAACGAGCTGATGGTTTCCATCCACAATCGTATGCCGGCCATTCTGCGACCTGCGGCGTGCGCCGACTGGCTTAATCCGCAACTCAAGGATGCTGATGTGCTCACTCACTGGCTCAAGCCCTATCCGGCTGAACGTATGCAGGCGCGGGCAGTCTCAAAGCTAGTGAATAATCCTCGGCGCGACGATGCGGCGCTGCTGGCTTGAGTAGATTGGTAGTGCAGGCAAGGAATAGAGATTCATTACAAAAACAGTGTGAGAAAATCTCGATTGGTGACGTATATACATGCAGTGGCGCAATCTTTCTTGTGTCACTGCCTGATCGGCATCCTTGTCCGTGTTTTTCGTGCTATACTAATCGGTGTGAGAGAGCGCAAAATCCCTACAGCTATCGGCGTATTTGGGGCGAGTTTGCACCTCTTTCTATTCAAGGTGGATATGTGGTAAAGACACGCGACAGTTATCCGCGTTATTTTTCGTGAGAAAGGAAGCTTAGGTGCGAAGATTTAGTGGCCTGGCCCGTCTCGCTATCTTCCTTGCGCTGTTTGCAATGCTGCTCAGCGCCTGTGGCAGCACAACAACGACTCCCACGGGTGGGAGCACTCCCACCTCGACCAAAGGCTCTGTAACGGTGGCTCTGGTTACCGATACTGGTGGTCTGAACGATGGAGGCTTTAACCAGCTCTCCAACGTAGGATACACCAAAGCCCAGCAGCAGTATGGTTTTAAAACCGTCATAATTCAGACTCAGTCGACCAATGACTATGTCCAGAATTTAACTGAGGCTGCTAACGAGGCTGACATGGTGATCGCGATCGGTTTCAATATGGAGACTGCACTTGATCGCGTTGCCAAGCAGTTTCCCGCCAAAAAGTTTGCGATTGTTGATGGTTGCCCGGTGGCTGATACCACGACTTTTGCCTGTGACACGCTCTCCAACGTGGCCGAGCTTTATTTCTCTGAGCAGCAGGCCGGGTGCCTGGTGGGCGCAATTGCCGGACAGATGGAAGTCGATGGCAAGAGTAAAGCCCCCAAGCTGCTAGGTAAGAATACCATTGGTGCAGTTGGTGGTCAGGCTATTCCGCCTGTCATCCGCTACATTGCTGGGTATAAATACTGCGCTCAGAAGGTAGATCCGAGCGTCAAGGTGGTAGTTAGCTACTCCAACGATTTCTCTGATCCTACCAAGTGTAAGGCGGACGCCGAGAGTGAGATTACCGAGCAGCAGGCGGATATTATCTTCCAGGTTGCCGGTGGTTGCGGAATTGGCGCACTGGATGCCGCTACGGCCAAGAATGTTTACAGTATTGGCGTAGATGCAGACCAGAGTAAAGACTCGTCGGGTGCGGCGCGTGCAAGCGTCATCACCAGCGCTGAGAAGCGCGTGGATACGGCTGTCTACGACATTATCAACGATGCCGAGACGGGTCAGTTTACCAGTTTTGCCGCGACTTCGGCGAATTATCACTTTGACCTGGCTCATGATGGTGTTGGGTATG
>DAOTTJ010000126.1:0-39233 GCA_034437695.1 Ktedonobacteraceae bacterium | reverse complement strand
CCTTCAGACGCTGGTGGCTTACTCTGGCCGCTGTTTTCTTCCAATTAGCAAGGAATGAGCGTTTATCTGGTGTAGAAGGTTAAGATTTGTCCGCAATCCTTAGCCTTTTTGCCCTATTTACTGCGCTGAAGCTAGCATAAAGCCTTCTTTTTCTATACATTGATCTTGTATAGTACTCATTATTTCGTCTCTGTAGAGCGAGGTTACCTATGTCATCTTTACCAGATCGCAACCCGCGAGTAAAACCAGCCGCGTTAGAAAAAGCGGCGACCCTGCAGAGCAGAGGGACGCAACCTGTTGAAGCCATGCTGCTCGGCCAGACCAGTGCGCGGTTGCCGACTGTTATTCCGGCGACGCAGAAGCGACGTGCCAACAGGCCATTGGAGCCAGCTATCGTAGCGCAGAAACGCGTGAGTTCGCGCAGACTACCCTGGCTTATCGTCCTGCTTACAGGCACACTTACGATCATCCTGACGTTTGCCTTTGCCATACCTCTAGGGACAAGTGGGATGGGTCAACAAAAGACTGTCACTCTAGCTCAGGGCATCAATAATCTGCTCACTACCGGACAATTTAACGGGAGCGTCAATATGGCGCAGCACGACAATGGGCTGGTAGCGAGCATCACTACGTCCTGTGGTGGCACCGATATCTGGGGAACCTGTGCCAGAGCCTTGCTGGATAACGGGACGGTTGGCAGTGGTCAGCTTCAGCGGCCCATTCAGGGGGCGATTATCACGCAAATCTTTGCAAACCCTGAGTATCAGACCTGGTGTGGCTGTGTGAAGCCCCATACCGGGATCGATCTGGCGGCCCCCTATGGGACGCCGGTTACTGCCTCGGATAGTGGGGAGGTCATCTGGATCGGATGGGATTGGTCAGGTCTTGGTTGGGCGGTCAAAATCAGTCATGGCAACTATATCGCGACGATTTACGGCCACTTGGCTCGCTACATCGTGAAAGTTGGCCAGTATGTAACCAGAGGGCAGACCATCGCCTACGAGGGCAGTACAGGGGCCTCAACGGGTCCACACGTCCACTTTATGGTCCTTGTCAACAATGTCTGGGTTAATCCCGCTGCTTATATGCAGCTCCCTTAAAACAGGAGTGAAGCTCTTTGCCGGGCTATGTACTCTCCCAACAACTAGCAGAAGAAGGCTGGTAATCCATTGCCAGCCTTCAACAAAGATGTTTTATCGCTTATGCCTGAGCTTGCGAGGAGCTTTTTGGGCGACGGCGGCTGATTGAACCACCCTTCCGCCCAGCGGCCTGGGCCTCTTCACTGGTCCATTTATGGGCTGTACCCATTGCATGTGCGGCTTTCCCGCCTTTGCTGGCGATTTCGCGTTTCTTCTCAGGACTCATGGAGGCAAACCCACGGCCTCGACCCTTACTTGCTTGCATATTATCCACTCTCTTTCTGTTTGTAAAGTGTTACTTGTCTGATCGCGTTGATACATGAGTTCTTTTTTGACTGTGATGACAGCTGCCGATGAGTGGCGTACTCCATGTATCAGCCTCTACCTAAAGAATAACAGCCTGATCCATAAAAGTACAAGTCAACAATAAAAAACTCAGCATTCTTTAATCTCTCATCATTAATCTCTCAGCTTTCCCCCATTTCAAATCTTGTCAAACAGCCTGAGAAGCCAGTTCGCTGTTAAGCACATCAATTATAAAACAACTGTTTTGTGAGATGTTTTCTCTTTGTCAAAATGAAGTTGCCATAGAAAATCGAGATGTTCTCTATGGCAACTGAGGAGAATCGTGTAGTAGTGCTCTAGACACTATTTGTCTTATCTCGTGTTCTTTCTTTTCATGTGCCTGGACCAATTGCGGGGGCAGTCGATGCGACGGCAAAACACTTGTCTGGATCACGCTTTTCTTGTTCTGTGTGAAGCCCGCCAGCAAGTGCTGTGAACTGCTCACACGAGGTCACCTGCCGGTCAGTGTGTTGACGAGATTAGTAACATCGTCGATATCAAAGGGCTTGTTGAGTAGAGCGGTATTGAGTCGCGCCAGGTCCGTTGGATCGACGAAAGTAGAAGCGGTCATCAAAATGACCGGCAGGGAGACCAGGCGTGGGTTTGTGCGCATCTGTTCAATCACGGCGGTGCCGGGCATAGATGTGGACAAACGGAGATCAACTATCAGGATATCGGGCATAAAGGGTCCAGGCAAAGGATCATCGATGCGTAAATCGTCCAGGCACGTTTCGGCGTTGGCATAGATTGCTACTTCGTGGCCTTCTCCTTCGAATACAAGTCGGAGCATTTCTTGAATGGCCAGATCATCTTCAAGCAGACCTATGAGCAAATCTCTCTCCCTACCTTTGTACGATTGAGCTTTTTACACACTATAACAAACCACTTTACTTTGTGCAAGTGGATTGGTGCAATTTGCCCAAATCGGGTGAGTCCTGTTGCTCGCATAGCGGGAGTACATCTTCCTTTTCGGTAGTCAGGGCTGCGTTGAGCGTGATAGTCACGCTGGTCCCCTGGGCAGTTTGACCCTGGATGGCGATCTCGCCGTCCATCGCGGCGATCAATTTGTGCGCAATATATAAACCAAGACCAGAACCGGAGATCTGCGCGGTGTCGGGTCGCGCCAGGCGCTCGAATGGTCGAAACAAACGCTCGCTTGCACCGGGTGGAATACCCAGTCCTTCGTCGCGCACGACCAGGCGGACCCACTGCGGCGGGATGCTGGAGGCCGCACCTGCGGCGCTGACCCCTTGCGCGGTAATCTCGATGGTGCCACCCTGGGGGGAGTACTTGATGGCATTTTCTACGACGTTGAGCAAAACCTGGCGCAGGCGGTCCTTGTCGGCGCGTACGGGTGGGAGCTGCTCGTCCAGCGTGCAGCGGAAGCTATGTCGACCTGGCGCTAACTGGTTGGCTCGCAACTGACCGATCTCGGCGATCTGTTGGCAGAGTGCTGCTACGTCTACGCATCCGGGCTGTAGGCGTAAATTGCCCTGTTGCAGACGTGAGATATCGAGCAGATCGTTGATCAGGAGTTCGAGCAGGTTGGTCTGTTCCATGATGGTATCCAGGTAGTAACGCTGGCGGTCGAGCGAGAGTTCCTGAGCCTCCGCTGGCGCAGCCTGACCGTAGATTTGCAGCAGACCCGTATAGCCTTTGATGATGCTCAGAGGCGCACGCAATTCGTGACCTACCATCGAGACAAATTCGCTCTTAATCAGTTGCTCGGATGCCACTCCTCTATTTGCTATGCTCGCTTCCTGCGCGTCTGTCCGCTCTACACGTTGCAGCTCATGGTACAGGCGGTGCGTATAGATCGCGAGCGCGGCCTGTAAGAGGCGTTCTTCGCCTGCACTAAATCTGACGGCTCGTCGGTCAACCAGCAGAAGTGTCCCGAGCGGCCCGCTGGTATGGACGACTGGCATGGCGGCGATGCTTTGCCAGCCCGCGCACACAGACGCGTCCTGGGCGAGGTTCTGCAAACGTTCGCTCTGCATCGCTAGGTCACAGAGTGCGAGCAGGCGCTCGTTTCTGCTGAGTTCGGCCAGAGCGCTCGCCGTGAGATGGCCGGATGCATAAAGCGTTGCTTGTGTGGCAAACATGGAAGGGGGAAGCTCTCCGATCCCGTCGCCCAGGATCAGGCCGATGCCATCGCAATCCAGAATTTGCTGTAGCTGTTCAATGATTTCTTGCACTGGCACTTTCGTTCACTCGACTGTATAGAGTGTCTCACACAGTCCTCTTTCTTTAGTATATGCGTGCCAGCCAACAAGCAAGCTGTAATCAAAGACATTGAGCGGCTTTTCCTGTAGCCATGTTCTGCCTGATGTAGATACAAAAGAGCGGCAGGGATTTTCAGGCGGATGTACCCACTTGAAAATCCCTGCCGCTCTTTTTTGCCTGAGGCAGGAGCACGAGTCTAGTTCTGATCCTGCATGTTGATGTCTACAACTCCGCTGTTTGTTTCCACCTCGACGCTCGCGTATGGTGGGTTACCGGTTGTATCTGCGAAAATGCTGTGGTACTGACCTGACGCTACCCCGCTGTGGTCAATCTGCATTGAGGTATTGCCTGGCAGGTTCAGCTTGATAGTGCCGCTGTCGGTAGCGAACTGGTACTTGCCAGATGGATCGAACGTGCCGCTCAAGCTGATGTCGCCATTGCCATCGGTTGTGATAATCACCTGGCCGCTGAGGCTGCTCTGATCGAGTGTGATTGAGCCAGAGTTGCTGCTGACCGTTGTTACGTCTCTAAGTGTCGTACTCTCTAGCAAGATATTGCCGCTATCGGTGTGCAGGCTGGACTGGCTGCTCAGGTTGTCGTTTTTGAGTGTGATGCCGCTTGTCGAGGTTTGTGCATCCAGTTGCCCGGTGAAACCGCTTACGGCAATATCGTTAAAGCTAGAAGATAAGCTGAGTATGTTGATGCTAGAGGGAAGGGTAATCGTGAGGTCATTGTCGCCGATGGCCTGGCTCAGATCGAGCGTTGCGACCCCCTGACTGAGCGTCAGACCTACTGCGTCTGGGTCGAAGTCCGTAGCGCCAATTACAATACTGTCGCCATTTGTATCGTTGACATTGATGTGGACCGCGCTGGTTGGGTTGATGATCTGGAATTGTGTGATGTGGTCGGCTGCAAAGCTTGTGTATTGCATGTGCGGCGAAGAGTTGAAATTTTGGCCAGGAAACACACTACTGAAACGTGGTGCTTGCGACGAGTGATAGCCATTAAAGCCACTGACCAGTCCAACAAGGACAATGATGATAAAGACCCAGACCCACCAGTTTGAGCGCCTGCGCGTGGGTTGTTGGGCTGCATACGTATACGTGGGGGTGGTCTGACGGGGCTGCGCGACTGGCTGCCCGGCCGAAATAGGCTGTTCGCGGACAGGCCCGCGATACCCCTGTTCGTAAGGTTCTGAAGCTATTTGCAGCGTTTTCTGGATATGAGCCTTGTTGATGATCGCCTGCGAAGATGCAATGTGGTTTACATCCTGGGCTGATACCTGTCCTGTTGACTGCCAATCAGGGTCGGCAAATTGCATCTCCTGCTCGTTCACAAGTCTCTCCTTTTTTTGGTTGTACGCCTGGCATTCTCTTTCTCTTCCCTCTATCTACGAAACACTTCGCGAGGGGTTGTATTTTGTAGGTTACAGATTAAAAATATTTAGCCTTCACTCTTTTGAGTGTTTCTCCAATGAAAATCTTCTATCTGACAGTTTTTATGTCAGGACCTGAATAAGTCACCTGATATCCAATAGGGTTGCTTAATGTTGTACACACCCGCGCTGCTAAGGGTGCTCTCACCGCCTCTCCCTTTTCTCTTTTATCTACTGTTGCGCGTGATACCTTTGCTTCGATAGACAACTGCGTGATTGTTAACCCCGCATTGGTTCTTAATTTCTCGAATCTGTCACGAATATACCCTCCCTAGATTTTCTGATCTTGTCAAATATTCCCATGTGAGAGCTACTAAGACAACTCATTTGCTCTTAATGGCGAAGAAGTGCTGAATAGATCATTGACATTTATGTAGAAGCAGTTTCTTCTTCGCTTGAAGAAGAGCGATAATCTTGATCCAATTCCAGCATATCATTCTCAGGATGAGATGCCGCATATTTTCAATGGGAAGCGGGTTGGACGAAGAAATCGTCTGTATCGCACCAATGATGGACGTACAATCTGTGCGGATGTAAATGGCGCATATAATATTATGCGCAAATGGAGACTCGATGCCTTTGCAGAGGGAGTAGAGGGCTATGTAGTTCACCCCATACAGTTAGCAATATCCGTATAAATCAAACAATGCCCAAAGCGTGCGGATAGAGAACGTTTTTGGCTGAGGAACTATACTAATAGTAGGAAGTATCTCTGATGTTAAAGGCATAGAAAGCTGGCTTCGGCCGATCTTAAAACAATGTTTATAAGGGACTGAAAGATGAATATGCTGGTGGGGAAGACCCTCGGTGGGTATCGCTTGCAAAGGCTCATCGAAAGCGGTGGTATGGGTGATATTTATCTGGCTCAGCACACTCGCATTGCCCGCAAAGTTGCGATCAAGGTTATATGTAGTGACTTGCGAGCAGTACCGGAAACTTCTGAAGGCAAACAGGCTGCGGCGCGTTTTGAGCGTGAAGCGCGAGCAGTTGCCGAACTGGATCATGACCATATTTTGCCACTTTACCATTTTGGGGATGAGGTCTTTGAGGCTGATAGTCTGCCAATCACGTATCTGATTATGCCGTATCTGGCTGAAGGTTCGCTCTGGAACTGGCTCCAGCGCCGTACACAGTTTTTTGGCTTTCCCTGGCCTATTTCAGCGGAGGAGGCCGGCTATTATTTGTTACAGGCAGCCGCAGGTTTGCAGTGCGCTCACGATCACGGCATTATCCACCGCGATATCAAACCTACGAACTTCTTGATTCGCGTTGAACGCGGTTTCCCTCGGCCACTTCAACATATGACCGGGCTGAGTAAGCTCTTTCCTCATGGCAAACCTCACCTGCTGCTGGCCGACTTTGGCCTGGCGGCTTTTTATCGCCACGGTCGTTCACTCCATCGCTCGGTTGGTACTCCGCTCTATATGGCTCCCGAGCAGTTTGATGATCCTGCGCTGGCGACTTCGGTTCATGTGGGTCCTGCGGCGGATCAGTACGCCCTGGCGGTTATGATCTATCAATTGGTGACCGGACGGGCGGTCTTCGAGGGAACCGCCTCTCAGCTTCTCCATCACCATCACCATACGCTGCCGACGCCTCCGAGTGTGGCAAACCCGGCTCTGCCCAGGGAGCTTGACGAGGTCTTTCTGAAAGCGTTGGCCAAAAAGCCTGAGGAGCGCTATCCCACGATTATGAATTTTGCCCAGTGCTACGATGCTACGATGCAGGAGCTTGTTCGTGGACAAAATGTCCCGCTGGTGCCGCGTAGTGTGCGCAAGCGGATTACGGAGGATGCACCCGACCTCAAGCTGACGCTGCCGCAGCGCGAGCTTTCGACGCTCCCCCTGGCTACGGTTACCCATGCAGAGGAGCCTGCTCCTGCTGCGCAGAGTCAGACCCCTCACCTGGCTCTTTCCAACGTTTCGCGGGCTTCGCTGGCTACGCTCGAAGCCACTAAACAGCACAAGCCATCTCCGCAGTCCGATCCTGTTGAGACCCTTGATGCGGATAAGTTGCCGACTGCGCCCGTGCATAAATTCGAGCTGCCTGTGCAGCGCCAGCCATCAGCGCGGCTGAAGCTGGTCGCGCTTCTCCTGGTCTGCCTGAACGTCTTGCGTGCGCGGCGCTGGCTGCTTGCACTGTCGGTACTGGTTGTGCTCGCGCTGGTTGGCTTGTTGATTGTGATATATCACGATTAGGCTGGCCTGTCGCCCCAGGGCTGTGGTCCCCGGCTTTTTGCGTGGAAATAAAGCCAGGCATTTTTGTGTTGTTTCTTCTGAGATTATACGGAAAATGCAGAAGGGATGGAAGCTCTATGACAATGTCAAAGCGGTGTATTCCATATACACCCCGTGTACGCGCGGTGCACGAAACCGTCTTTGCGCTGGTGACAACGGCTGGCGTGCAGTTGCGCGAGCAGGAGCCTTTTGCGCTGGCAGGCGATAATAGCTGGCGGGTGATCCCCGGCACTAGCGAGGCTGACCAACTGATGGTGACCCATGAGCACTATGACCACCGCGATGCCGACCAGGATATCAATTGTGTATTCCCGCTCGATCGTTTAAACGAGCTGGCCGCCGAGGGCATCATCGGCGGGGTCAGCGACAAGCATCTAGGATTTATGGGCTATACCCAGAATTTTCGCGACCTGTACGAACGCGCTGCGCCTGAGATGGCGAGAATCATCCTCCGTTCAAAGGCCGATGGTGTGATCCTCACAGCAGGTTGTCCGCTGTGCCACCGTGTCGCGGTGATTATCCAGCGCGAGATCGAGATGGCGGGCATCCCTACGGTGATGATCGCGGTGGCGGCTGAACAGGCCTTGCAGGCTGGCCCCCCGCGTATTCTTGCTCCTCGCCACTTTAAGCTGGGTCATTCGCTGGGTGGACCCTTGCAGCCCGGCATCCAGCGAGCGGTGCTGCTGGACGCCTTGAAGCGTTGGGAGACTCGCGAGGAGCCAGGACGGCTCTGGGAGATCGATTATCCGGCCTACGATAGCAGCGGTTGGCAACCGATCGAGCTACAGGAGTCGAATATCTGAGTCTCGCACTCTCTATGCCCTGGTAAAAAGGATGTCCTGTGCTCCCTCCCACAGGACCATTTTGCCCAGTGCTTTCAACTGGTCGCGGTCCGCAAGCATGGTGAGAAAATGATTCCCGGCCAGTTGTCCAACCTTGCTGGCAAAGCTGGTGGAACCGTACGGGACGAGGATCTCGGTCTCACTCATACTCCCAGGATAAAGTAAAATCTGTCCCGCGCTCGGATAGCAGGTGTGGTTCTCGAAGCCGACCCCGACGTTAAAGTCGCCCAGTGGAATCCAGGCAGCTTCGCCGCTCCAACGCGCCTGTATCAGCTTGTTCGCAAAGGGAAGTAGGTTGCGAAAGGCCTGACAGGTTAGAGGGGCGTCCTCTTCTTCCAGGCGAGCCAGAAAGGTGAAGCGTGTGCCGATGGTAATGCGTATATCGCTCATTGCTGTGCTTTTCTCCTGACGTGGTAAGTCGTTACTGCTGCTCTGCCTCTTCTAGTTTCTTCGCGAGTAGAGCGCAGAGACTCCTTCGACGTTCAGAGGGATGTAACACTCGCGTCCCTCTGAACTATTGTACGTTATGGGCTATGT
Source organism: Ktedonobacteraceae bacterium (assembly GCA_034437695.1). Taxonomy (GTDB): domain Bacteria; phylum Chloroflexota; class Ktedonobacteria; order Ktedonobacterales; family Ktedonobacteraceae; genus Paraktedonobacter. The sequence continues at coordinate 30,475 of DAOTTJ010000126.1, read as the reverse complement.
GACCTGCTGCGCTCGTTGCAGCGCGGTAAGGACGCGCTCGGGGGTCATTGGCTGTTGCGTCAGCCAACACCCGGTCGTTTCGTGTATGGCGTGCGCGACCGCTGCAGCGAAGGGTATGAGCGGCATCTCGGCCATGCCACGTGCGCCAAAGGGTCCATGCGGGTCGGCTAGTTCGAGGATGATCGGGGTGATCTCTTCGGGCATGTCGAGCACGGTGGGCAGGAGATAGGTACTCAGGTGCGAGGTCAGGACCCGGCCTGCGCGTATCTGCATGTGTTCCAGCAGGGCATACCCTAGCGCCTGGGCCAGGCACCCTTCGACCTGCCCGGTGACCTGCTGCATATTGATGGCTTTCCCTACATCGTGGACGCTGATGACGCGCAATACCTGGACCTGGCCGGTCAGCAGGTTTGTCTCGACTTCGACGGCCTGGGCGCTATAGCCATAGCAGTAGTTGGGCGTGCCGCTATGGGTCTGTGGATCGATCTCGCTGGTGGCCGGTGCGCGATAGGTCACGGTTGTGCGAACCTGCTCGTCGTCGGTAAAACTCCACTGTTTATGCGCCTCAAGCGCTGCGTCGTGAACTGCTCGCCCGGCCATAAAGGTCAGACGTGAGGCCGAGGCGCTCCCGGCGTTTGGCGCTTCCTGGCTGTCGTCGCAGATCATGGTGATCCGCTCGGGGGCAAGCTGCAACGCCTCGGCTGCTACCTGGCGCAGCGCGAGATGGCTGCCCTGCCCGACTTCGGCTGCCCCGATCCGCACGACCGCTCGCTCGATGGCTGCTGCTCCGTAGAGTTCGACCGTGGCGGTGGATTGTTCGGGATAGCCAAACGAGTACCCGACGTTTTTGATGCCGCAGGCAATCCCCACTCCGCGTTTAAGGTGCGCCTCGCTCGGCTGCGGGACGACAACGCTGTGAGCTGCGTCCTGGGCGTAACCCCAGCGTGTCTGGACCTCCGCCAGGCAGCGCTCAAGCACTGGCACGGCGCTGACGCCTGCGGGGACGGGACGTTGCGTCGGCTCGATGCTGCCCTCGCGGTAGAGGTTTTGCAGGCGGAAGGCGATAGGATCGAGTTCCAGCGCGTGCGCCAGACGCGTCACCATGCTTTCACAGGCGAAGTGCGCCTGCGGTGCGCCAAAGCCGCGAAAGGCCCCGGCCGGGATGTTGTTGGTATAGACGGCATAGGCGTCGGCGGTAATATGTGGGATGTCGTAGGGACCGGTCAGAAAGAGCGCGATATCTTTGACTACCTCGACGCTGGTCGACGCGTACGCCCCGCCATCGGCCACGGCTTCAGCCTCGACGGCTACTATCTTGCCCGCGCGGGTCGCACCCCAGCGACAGTGGATGTGGACCGGGTGGCGCTTGTGGTGACCGATGATCGACTCTTCGCGACTCCAGACGAGCGCGACGGGGTGACGCAGTTTCCAGGCGGCCAGGGCCAGGATGTGCTGGATTGAGAGGTCTTCACGTCCGCCAAAGGCTCCGCCGATGGCCGCGTACCGCACAATGACCGAGGCTTCCGGGAGCTTGAGCATCGCGGCGATCTGCCGGCGGTCTTCGTGGAGCCACTGTCCGGCAGTCTCGATCACGACACGCCCCTGCGCGTCCAGGTAGGCGATGCCCGCCTCTGGTTGTAAAAAGGCATGCTCCTGCCAGGAGGTTGTGAAGGTTTCTTCGAGCACTACATCTGCGCCAGCCAGTCCGCTGACGCTGTCGCCACGTCTGAGCGGAAAATGGAAAAACTGATTGCCGCCGCCGCGCTCTGGGTGAACAATCGCCGAGTCGGCCTGCCTGGCTGCCAGGGGGTCGCTGACGATGGGCAGATCTTCGTAGGTGACCTCGACGAACTGTGCACCGTTGATGGCCGCCTGTTTGTTCTCGCCTACGACCAGCGCGACCTTGTCGCCGCAGAAGCGCACGATATCTGAGCAGAGTACGGGCTGGTCGGCGTCGATCAGACCAAAGGCGTTGTAGGGGACATCGGCGGCGGTCAGGACGGCGACCACGCCGGGCAACTGGCGGGCCTTTGCTGTCTCGATGGCCAGAATGCGGGCGTGTGGTCGGTTCGCGAAGACGACCTGAAGGTGATACATGCCCGGCTTGACGAGATCAGCCGGGTAACGCGTTGCGCCTGTGACTTTGTTGCTGGCGTCGGGACGCGGCAGTGAGGCTCCAATCAAGCTATTCATTGGCTGCACCTCCCACCGTGGCCAGCGCGTCGAGGATCTTGCGATACCCGGTACAGCGACAGAGGTTGCCGCTGAGCGCGGTGCGCATCTGCTCTGGTCGCGGATGTGGATGTTCTTCCAGCAGCTTGGCCCCTGCCATCAGCATGCCTGGGATACAGAAGCCGCACTGTACCGCCGCGCAGTCGATAAAGGCCTGCTGTAAGGGGTGCATCTCTCCCTGTTTGCCCAGACCTTCGATGGTGGTGATCGTGGCTCCCTGAGCCTGGGCGGCCGGTACCAGACAGGACATGACCGCCTGGCCGTTCAACCAGACGGTACAGGCTCCACATTCTCCCTCGGCACAGCCCTCTTTGCTGCCGGTTAGCGCGGCGTCTTCGCGCAGCAGGTTGAGCAGCGTCTTATGGCGGGCATGGGCGAAGGTCTGGGGCTGACCATTGATGGTCGTCTGGATGCGCTCGCCCGCGTACGGCAGTGGGGTCGTGGAGGCGGGCATCGCCGTTTCGAGCAGGACCTGCGGTGTGCAGCTCTCGGGACTTTGCTCGGCCAGCCCGGTAAGACCGTGGGCGAGCAGGTTCGTCAGGGTCGATAGACGATACGCGGCCGAGGCCCGTACGTCGTCTATCGGTTGGCAGTCCTGGGCGACCAGCCTGGCCGCCTGCTGGCAATTGGCCGGGGTGAGCCTCTGCCCGGCGAGAAATGCTTCGACGTGCGTGGCACGCACGACCGTCGGGGCGACACAGCCCAGGGCGATACGTGCCTCGCTCACGCGGTCCTGCTCAAACGTGAGGAGCAGGGCGAGATTGACGACCGAGATGGCCTGAGCGCGGCGCAGGCCTAGCTTGAGAAAGCGTCCCTGCTGTGCGTCTGTGGTGAGCGGCACGCGGATCTCGCGCAGGATCTCGCCCACTTGCAGATCGGTGCGGCGTACTCCGTGGTAGAACTGGCTGAGTGGGAGAACGCGTTCGCCCTGCGAGCTGGTCAGGACCAGTTGTGCGTCGAGGACGAGCAGTGGCGGGATGGTGTCGTTGGCGGGCGAGGCGGTCAGCAGGTTGCCCGCGACCGTTGCCCGCGAGCGAATCTGCGGTGCACCGACCAATCGACTGGCCTGGACGAGCGGGAGCGCGTATTGCCAGCAGAGTGGTTCCTGTAAAATATCGTTGTGGGTCGCGAGTGCGCCTATCGCGAGGAATGTCTCTGTCGTACGCACATACTTGAGATCTGGCACTGTGCTTATATCGATCAGGATGCGCGTTGGCTTGACGCCGCGCTGAAGCTCGATCAGCACGTCGGTTCCGCCTGCGATCAGTCGCGCCTCGCGACCATAGTGTGCGCTGAGTTTGAGCGCTTCAGCCAGACTGTGCGGCTGTAAATAGGTTTGCCACATACGGATCACCTTACTATCTCGGGCGTGAGCAGTTGCCCATGCCTGACCAGGGGGAACGATCCCTGTTTGTAGACGGTTACGCCGCGCACCAGGGTCTGCACGACCTGGCCACGCAACGTTTTGTCGATGTACGGACTGTGCCGATGGCGATAGTACAGGTCATCGGCGTGCAGCGTTGTCTGTGTCTGAAGATTGACCAGCGTGATATCGGCGTCCGCCCCTACGTTCAAACTGCCCTTCTGGGGCAGGTGGAAGCGCCTAGCGACCGCTGCGGCGGTCAGTTCGGTAAGCCACGACAGTGAGAGGTCGCGGGCAACGTGGCCCTCGCTCAACAGGAGCGCGAGGAGCGACGGGCAGCCTGAGATGCCACCCCAAACCTGGAAAAAGTTTGCCGAGGTCTTCATTGCGAGTGGCGCAGGCGAGTGGTCCGAGCCGATAAACTGGATGTTCCCCGCGAACAGGTGCTCCCAGAGACGCTCTTGCTCGGCAAGCGAGCGCATGGGCGGCGAGCACTTGGCGACTGCACCCAGGCGTTCAACATCCTCGGCGGTCAGGACCAGGTAGTGCGGACAGGTTTCGCAGGTGATATCACAGCCGTTGGCGCGTGCCTCGGCCACCAGGGCGACTCCGCTGCCAGAGCTGACGTGGACGATGTGCAGCGCACAGCCGGTGTCCTGCGCCATCGCGATGGCCCGACGAATGGCGTTGAGTTCGGCCTGGATCGGACGCGATGCCAGGTAATCGCTGATGCCTGTGCGCCCCTGAGCCAGGGCCTCCCTGGTCAGTGCGCTGGTCATGGTTTCGTCCTCGGCATGGACCGCGACGAGCTTGTGAAGCCGGGCGGCGCGGCTCATGCCTGCGTGGAGCGTCTGGTCATCGACCGCGGAGAAGTCGTCGATCCCGCTATTGCACATAAAGGCCTTGTAGCCAATCACTCCACAGGCGGCGAGTTCATCAAGCTGCTCCAGGTTTTGTGGCACCAAACCACCCCAGAGGGCGAAATCGACCAGCGAGTGAGCCGTGGCGGCCTGCTGTTTCAGGGCAAAGCTGGCCGCATCCAGGGTCGGCGGCGAGGCATTGAGTGGCATGTCAAAAAACGTCGTAGTGCCACCGGCTGCCAGGGCGCGGGTGCCAGTCGCAAAGCCCTCCCACTCACTGCGCCCAGGCTCGTTCAAGTGGACGTGGGCGTCGATCACGCCTGGAAAGACGTGAAGACCGCTGGCGTCGATCTGCGACGTGGCCGAGCCACTCAGCTCTGGACCGAGCGCCACGACGCGTCCCGCGCTGATCCCCACGTCGGCTGGCGTCGTTCCCGTCTCGGTCACGATGGTCCCGCCGCGCACCAGCACGTCATAGCTTGCCATGATAGACCTCGTTCTCGGTCAGCAGGAGAAAGCGTTCAAGCGCCGCGATGGCCGCCGCGATATCGCCCTCCTGGACCGACTCGGCGGGGTTGTGGCTGATCCCGCCGCGACAACGGATAAAGAGCATAGCAACGTCGGTCAGTTCACTCATAGCCACTGCGTCGTGGCCTGCGCCACTGGCGATAGTGAATGGTTCGTAGCCCAGTTCGCTCAACGAGCGCTGCCAGCGGCGCACCAACTGCGGGGCGCAGGTGACGGTTTGACTGTTCTGGACGAGCTGGCTGGAGTAGCCGACCCCGCGCCGGGTGCAGATATGTTCGGCCTGACTACAGAGCTGCGTCGCATAGCGTTCGCGCAGTTCATCGTCGGCGTGGCGAATATCCAGGCTTAGTTCAACTAATCCTGGTACGACGTTGCTGGCCCCCGGCTGGGCCTGGATCTGGCCTACAGTGGTGACCAGACCGGGTACCTCTTTGCCCAGAGCCTCGGCGGCCAGGATAAATTCTGCCGCAGCACAGAGCGCGTCGTGGCGCAGGCTCATCGGCAGCGTACCCGCGTGTCCGGTTTCGCCGTTAAAGCGCAAAAGCAGGCGTTGCTGTCCCACAATCGAAGTCACCGCCGCCAGCGGCAGGTCGCGTGACTCCAGGACCGGCCCTTGCTCGATGTGAACTTCACAGTAACCGAGCAACATCTCGCGCTGCCAGCGCGGACGCGTCAGCTTGACCGGGTCGGGACTGCGTCCAAAGCTTTGCAGCGCTCTGGCCATTGAAACACCCTGCGCGTCGAGCAGGTCAAGATCCTGTGGGTTGAACGTCCCGGTCGCCGCTTTGCTGCCCATATAAATGCTCTGGTAGCGCATCCCTTCTTCATCGGCGAAGCCGAGCAGTTCAACCGCGAAGGGCAGACGTTTCCCGCGTGCGTGCAGGCGTTCCAGGCAGACCAGGGCGACCATCACGCCTAGGATGCCGTCGTATCTGCCCGCGTTGCGCACGGTGTCCAGATGCGAACCCAGCACAAGCGTACGCCCACCGGGTCGGTTGGCTTCGTAACGCCCGATCATATTGCCAATCACATCAAGCTCCACCGTCATTCGGCTTTCCAGCAGCCAGTTCTTGAGGTGTTCGTGAACCTGGCGCATCGGTGGGGTCGCGAAGCGGCGGGTCAGGCAACCGGTCTCTTCGCTGTAGGTTGCCAGCAGATCGCACCTGCGCATGACGGTGCGGGCTGCTTCTGTGAGATCATCGGTCATAGGTTTTAACTCCCTCTATAGGTACTATAAGCCCAGGGGGAAACGAGCAACGGCACGTGATAGTGCGCGGTCGGGTCCGCGATACCAAAGCGGACCGGCACGAGGTCCAGAAACGGCGTTTCCGGGAGCGTCACACCTCGTGCGGCAAAGTAGTCACCTACGGCAAAGACCAGTTCATACCAGCCGGGCAGCAGCTCTGCATCCTGTAAAAGCGGCGCGGCGGTGCGACCGTCGCTGGATGTGCGGGTTGTTTTCAGCGCCTGGCGCAGGTCTCCTGGTGAGCTAATGCGCCAGAGCTGAATGTGCAGGTCGCTTGCGGGACACCCATGCATAGTGTCGAGCACATGGGTAGTGAGAAGACCAGGCATAACGTGCTCCCGCTTCTATGTGGCGCTTTCAGGTGTGCGTTCAAGCGTCAATCTGATCGTGCCAAACGCCGTAAAGGGGTCGGTGTAGACTTTTTCCAGCGCGGGTTCGGGGGCGGCGAGCACCAGTTCGCGTGTGCGATTTTGCGCCTCGAACGTCACCGTGGCCAGTTGGGGAAAACGGCTCAGGAGGCGACACCCGAACTCATAGACCAGATGTTGGATCGACTCGCTCACGAACTCGTCAAAGACCACCTGAATCAGGTCGCGCACCTGTTCGGCTGGTACATAGTGAGCCGGGTCGGAGCTGCTGAGCATCGCGGTAGAGGTGTAAGTCCAGAAGAGATCCAGATGAATAAACAGCGGGCGATCCACGCGCTCCGGGAGCGTTGTGTATTCATCCTGGACAAAGTGGGTGAAGGCGCTGCCGGAGATCTTAAAGAGTTCCAGCGCAAGCTGGCCGCAGCGATGGGCCGTGATGGTTGGTTGCTGGTCGGCGTCACGTGAGAAATCGATGCTGGCCTGGGCAAACGTGCCATATGAGCGGCTCAGGAGGACCGCGCTCGCGCCAAAGCTTGTGCTGGCCTGCGCGGTGGGTACGTTGACCGCAGTAAAAGGTAGCTCGCGGGCGGTCAGGCGCAGCCGTTCCATCTGCGCGTAGGTCTGGAGGAAGCGCTGACCGAGGAAGAGCAAGAGGGCTTCGAGCGTTGCCCCCTCGAAGGCCAGGGCCTGGCGCAGGACAAAATTCTTCATGCTATCGGTCGCCACCACGTTGCTATTGTCGCCGCTGGTATAGGCGGGCAAGAAGTTATCGCCAAAGACCTCGACATCGACCTCCAGCGCGAAGAGTGTATTCGAGCGACCAGTGAAAGACGACTCAGGAATCGGTGTCAGCCCTGTGAGCGGGCGAGCGTGGACACGATAGAGCGGAATACATAATTTGCCGTAACTGATCGAACAGGTATAATCCCTTGACATACACCAACCCTCCTCCTGAAAAAACACAGAAAAACCACCCTGCCGCACTGGTCAGCAGCCGTGCAGGGAAAATGCGCACGCACGCTCTTAGCTTCTATTGTGGAACAGCATCACTTTGTGAGATGTGTACTTCTTCCACCAGATCATCCAGGCGTAAGGCACATATCTTTGCGACCTCAGCCAGCGCGAGCGCGATCTCCTGGGCGTAGTTATGCGACAGGCGTCTTGAGAAGCCGGTCAGAATACTTTCTTTTTTGTTTTCGCGAGCACAAACGACAAAAGGAAAGCCAAAGCGTGAACGGTATGCTTGATTAAAGCGTTGGAACGTAGCAATCTCTTCCGAGGTGAGATCATCGAGACCTGCGGCAGCCTGTTCGCTGGTAGAGGCTGGCGAAAGAGAACCTGTCAGGGCGGCCCGCCCAACTAGGTCTGGGTGTGCGCATAAAAGAGCAACTTGCTGGCCAACCGAAGCCTGATACATAATCGAACAAAGCGTTCGATGAAACTGCTCCAGGCTGGTGAAAGGACGCTGGGACCACGCTCGGGCAACGATCCAGGGCTGCCCCTCGAAGAGTCCGCCAAGTATGCGGACAAAGGCATCCTTTCTCAGATCGTTTATTTCGTCCAGCGTCAATTTCTGTCTCGTCATCTCGATTCCTTTTTATTTGAAAACACAGAGGCCGTTTGCTTACAGACAAGACATCGCTGGCAAAGCCCATCGCTCAGTGATGGGCAGGCTTACTCCATTCCTTAACTACCGACAGTGGTGGGGGCCGCACGTTTTTGGACGACCGTGGGTTGCGCAGATCCGGTATAATGCAAGAAGCGTGCTCTATTTGTTGGAGACGCAAATTTTCATCATGTGGAAAACCATTCCTTCCAGGAAAGTATACCTAACTCTAACAGATTGTGTCAAGTAAAATATATGCATAAGTAAATATAGATTTTGGGACCTTTCTATGGTAGAATCGTCCATATCAAATTCCACTGGATGGAAAACGCAGCAATGAAGAAAGGCCTTGAAGAACAGACATTTGGAGGAGTTCATGTTATTGAACGTGCGCTGGCTCTTCTAGAGCATCTGGCCTCGGCAGGTGGCTGGGTTGGGATCAGCGAACTCCGCGAGGCTACGGGTCAACCGGCCAGTACGATTCATCGTTTGTTGGCGACATTGCTGGCTCGGGGCTATGTCACGCGTGATGAGTACACCCGGCGCTACACGCTGGGACCGGCCTGTCATCTGCTGGCGACGCGTGCGCAGTTTATGCCCGACTGGAAGACCCTGGCCACGCCTCTGTTGCAGGAACTTGCCGATTTGAGCGGTGAGACCGCCAATCTGGCGGTGTTAGACCGTGAGAGTGCGGTGTATGTCGCGCAGGCGCAATCGACGCGCCTGGTGCGTATGTTTGCGGAGATTGGCAATCGTATTCCGTTACACGCGACTGGTTGCGGCAAAGTGCTTCTGGCTTACCAGCCAGCGGTAGTTGCGGCCTTTCTTATCGAGCAGATGAGCCTGCCCGGCTTTACGAGCACAACGATCACCGACGCAGAACAGCTGCGCCAGGAATTGACGCTGGTGCGCGTGCGGGGCTACGCGATTGATAACGAGGAACAGGAGGAAGGGGTGTGTTGTCTGGCCGTTCCTGTTTTTGACGACTCCAAACATATTCAAGCGGCAGTGAGCATCTCGGGTCCCTCCAATCGCGTCGATCAACAGCGGCTCCTCAGTTCTGTACCGCTGCTCCAGCGCATAAGCCTGGCAATTACCGAAGTCCTGTGAAGGCACCCTTTGCCGGGGCTTGGGGTGTCCTCAATACATTTTTTCTTTTGTTTTTCCTGTTTTGCCGGAGGCAAAACAGGAGTGCAGAGAGCACTTCTCTGCTACCTTCATGCTTATGGGTGGGGCGCAAGCCGCAGGCTTGCGCCACATTGAAAGCCCCCTGTGGGAACCCCCCCTTTTGTGCTATGGTATGATTGGTGCTGGTTCTGGTACTCTACCTGCATAACGTCTGGCAAAGTACTGGCCGATCTATTTGAGAAATGGAGAGTTCGGACATGAGTATCAATCGTCGTCTCCTGACAATTTTTGCTATTATCGTCGCGGTTGGGGCGTATATCATGGTCTTGCTGGGCGTCCTGGTGACTTTTACCGGCTCGGGTCATGGATGCGGTCAGACGTGGCCATTTTGCCAGGGAGAGATTATTCCCGGCACCCTGACTATTTCGGCGGTCATTGAATATACCCATCGCTTGCAGGCCGGAGCCGATGGACTGCTGGTGATGGCACTGGTGGTCTGGTCGTGGTTGACCTATCGTAGGGATTTTCGCGTCAAGTTGTTCGCGGTTATGAGCGTCTTTTTTGTCCTGGCACAGGGTGCGCTCGGTGCGGTAACCGTGGTCTACGAGGGGACACTGGCCTTTAACTGGGTCCTGGCGGCTCACTTTGGCCTTTCGCTGCTGGCTTTTGCCAGCGTTGCGCTGCTGGCCGGACGTTTTTTTCAGTTGGACGAAAACAAACAACTGAGCAGACCGCGTGGCGTGGTCTCACGTTTGCAGTGGCCGGTCTGGGGCCTGGCTGCCTATACCTACGTCGTGATGTATACGGGGGCGCTGGTGGAACATACGGGGGCGGTTACCGCCTGCGGTCAGCAACTGCCCGGCTGTGGCTCGACCTATCTGCCGAGCTTTGCCACGTTAGCCGGTATCCAGGTCCTCCACCGCTATGCGGCAGGCTTCCTCTGGGTGCTGATGCTGGCCTTACTGGTCGTCGTCGTGCGCAACTATCGCGAGCGGCGCGATGTTGTGCGCGGAACCGTCGCGGCCTTTGTCTTGATTACTTTGCAGGCGGTCGTGGGATTGTTCAATGTGCTGAGCGCAGGACAGATGGTCTTTGCCCTGATCCACGCGACGTTGATTACTCTCTTTTTCGCCGTCCTATGTTATCTCTGCACTGAGATCGGGCGACCGGGTCAGCGCGATAAGCTGGCGGACAGGGATGCGTGGCGACCTTTCAAGGTACAGGGGAATGAGCTGGTTCCTCTTGCTCGCGGGAAAAATGGCGTTGAATCGACAGGCTTTAAACACTGAGAACTCGCCCGCTTTTAGCGTCGTTGCGCGAAGAGCCACTGATAGAAGCCGCTGACGTTGAGCGCGTTCTGGCCCAGTGAGTAGACGTAGGGCCAGATTCCGTGACCCTGGCCGCTAAACTCTGTGTAGAGCGGATGCCCGCCTGCTGCTTTGATTGCGGCGATCATCGAGCGCGAGCCTGAGACTGGTATGGTCGGGTCGATTGAACCGTGAAAGGCCCAGATCGCTAGGTTTTTCAGGACTGCGGCTTTGCTCGGATCGCCTGCGCCCGCGATCGGAGCCGCGGCGGCGAAGTAGTCAGGCCAGCGTTCGATCATATCCCAGGTGCCTAAGCCACCATTGGAGAGACCCGTCACATACAGCCGACTGGCGTCGATCTCTGTAGAGACGCTTTGCAGTTTGTCCAGCAGGTCTTTGGTCAGCGCGAGCGGGATGCTCGGCTGCGTATACGAGCCGTTGTGGACGTTGACGTTGATCCATTGTTCCGCCTGGGTCATCTGCGGAATAACCACAAAGCACGGCCAGTTCTGTTGAATGGGTGGGTTGGCTGGCGCGTTGTATCCCGCGCCCCAGACATGAGCATAGAGATCGTTTAGAAGAAGCTCTTCATTCTGGGTCAGACTATTTTTGCTGCTGCTTCGCTCACCTCCGCCGTGCAGAACCAGGACCAGTGGATAGCTGCTGCTCGCTTTGAGGTCGGGAGGAACATAGAGATAGTAGATAAGTGAATTTCCCCCTTCAATAAAGGTATGGTGCCGCCCGAACCCAATCCTGCCACTAGATGCTGACATCCGGCAGGTCGCGCAGGATCTCTACACCTGTCGTCTCGTAGTGGGCCGCAGCGTTGGCCTGGTTGCCGTATTGAAAAAGCATCACATAGCGCTTCTCTTGCTTGGCCATCTCTTGCGCCAGGTAGATCGCGCCGTTGCTGCCCGCCGCACCCGGCGAAAGTACGACGTTGGCCCCATATAGCTCAAGCATACGGCGCTTCTCAATCGTCCCTTTCTCGGAGACGACCGTCGTAAATTGATAGTTTTTCATCCCGGCGATCAGGGCCAGCGCAACCCCGGTATTACCGCTGGTCGGTTCAAGTAAGATCGAGCCGGGCTTGAGTAGACCTTGAGCTTCGGCCACTTCGACCATCTTGCGGGCTATGCGGTCTTTGACGCTGCCCGAAGGATTAACTCCCTCCATCTTGGCAAAAATCTGAACTCCTGGACGCGGGCTAAAGCTTTTTAATTCGATAAGTGGAGTATTTCCCATGGTCTCCAGTATATTATGGTAGTACATAGACAGAACTCCTTTGTATGTATTTATACCTGCAATGCGTCACCCGCGAGCGTGCAGCATCGAGTACTTCTTCGAGCATAGCGTGAATATCATCTTCATCCGTCATATAATTTACAAAACAGGCACGCAACACTTCGTTGCCTTCAAAGTATGTGCTGGTGAAAAAGGCGTGGCCGCGTGTCTGGATTGCGCGAGCCAGTCGTTTATTCAGGCGGTCGAGCTGCTGTGGTTCGGCGCAGAGGGCAGCGGGCCTATAGCGAAAGCGCACGATGCTGAACGGACCAGCTGCGATAAGTTGCAGGTCGATCTGGAAGGCGGGTGTTGAAGGAATCACGTGGATCGCGTCACTGCCCAGGCCCATCGCTTCGACCGACTTGCGCACACTGAAGTGTTCAAGTGATTATCCATAAATTATCAGTACACCCGGTCCTTTCACTCCTAAGCGTGCCATAGCAGACTGAAATTTGTGGAACCACCTCTTGAAAAATTGCTGAAAATGGCATCTAGATTTTGCTCTCAAGAGCATACAGTAGGCAATGCACTCGCTCTTTTTACAAATAGATCAAAGCAAGCGTCGATCATCGCCTGACGCTTGCTTTGATTTTGTTTATTGATTTTATAGAGCGTATTTTTTATATATAGAAAATGGCTTTACAAGCCAGGAAGCACAAACACCACGAGCGTCATGCCCGCCTCCAGGTCGGTTCCTGAAACGAGGAAATAGAGCACCCTTATTGTTCAGCGCAAAGAGAGCGCGAAGACCAGCAAGCAGGCGAGCAGAATAACCCAGACCCACAGAGGAAGGATAAATGCAGATGCAGAGCCTTCTTCTTTCACCCTTTTTTCACGTGTTGGTAGATAGTAGCGCATAATAGTACCTTTCCCTTGCATTGTCAGACTCTCGTCTATGGGCGTGTCGCAACGTGCCAATCCCAACGTTTATGCGCTGGAATAGCCTACTAAAGAATGTAGAGAATAGGCGTGAACGATTCAGCTTTTTAGTACTATCTGGGCAGCTTCAGTCAACCAGGCCGCTCGTCAGGCGCTTGACAAACTATTCCTCCTTCCCACATAATCGTGAACGATAGGGCATATATACGACCAACTCGCCCTAATGCTTCGCCAAACACCAAGAAACAGCAGAGATACAAGGTGCAGCACCCCCTTGACTAGGGGTCTGGCGCAACGCCTTGATGTTGAAAAGCGAGGATGCAAGGGGCTGCTGCCCCTTGACTGGGGTCTGGAACTGTACCCCAGCCTTCCTCTGATGTGTCGCCGCAGGCGACACATCAGAGGAAGCTTGAAAAAGTACCAGGAATAAACAATGTTGGATAAAGATATACTATTTGCCAACGATGACCTTGCCGTCATCGACAAACCCGCGGGCCTCTCAGTGCTCGCCGATCGGAGCAGTCAGCTCTGCCTGTGGGATGAGCTGAAAACGCGCTACAGCGATAGAACCATCTACCAGGTGCATCGCCTGGACAAGGAGACAAGCGGACTATTGCTCGTCGCGTTTACCAAAGAAGCTCAGGCTCAATTAAACAGGCAGTTCTTTTACCATACTATCGAGAAAACGTATCTTGCCATCTGTGTGGGTCGGCCAGCGCCAGCGAGCGGATGGATCGACCTGCCCCTGTGTCCTGGACGTAAAAACGGCTTCCGCGTGGCGGGTCAGCGCGAGACGATCTTTCTGGATACAGCCGCCGATCTACCTACCTGGAAGCTGCCCGCGTCCGACCAGTCTCTCGATCCAGTGCGCAAGATCTATCCAGCTCAGACGTTCTACCGCACCGTCTGGTCCGATGGAGAGTATTCCTTACTGGTCGTCAAGCCGCTCACCGGTCGTACCCATCAGATTAGAGTCCATCTTGCGTGGCTGGGCCATCAAATAATCGGCGACCCCCTGTACGGGAAGCCGCAGTCGAGCATTCAGCAAGCCGGGCGTATGGCGCTGCATAGCTCTAACATCCAATTCGTCGAAAACTGGTTAAGTGGACAAAAGCCAGTTCAGCGCACATTTCGGGCTGTTCTTCCCACTTTCTTTCGCGATTTTGTGGATCAGCTAGCTCGCCAGAAGGCCATCAGTCCGCCAGACTGGCAGAACGATATCGCCGCAGAGAGCCTCACGACCGAGTTGAGCACATAGAGGTCGGTGGCGACCAGGATAAGAGGCCTTTTATACCGCGAAAAATTCCTTTCTATCTGGCACACAATCGTTTCCACATATGTACCGCGAAAAAGAATAGGTCTATGCGAGCTGCAAAGTTCGCCTGAGCTGTCCACTCAATGCAAGGAGAGAGCCTGATGAATCCATCAGAGTACACTGGTAAACACATCACCGAACTGGCCGACTGGCGCGGTCAATTGATAGTCCGCCTGCACGACCTCATCCGCGCAACCGACCCCGACATCATCGAGGAATGGAAGTGGAATACCGCCGTCTGGTCGCACAAGGGACTCGTTTGCGCGGTCGCTCCTTTCAAGAAAGCTGTCAAAATAAACTTTTTTCAAGGCGCGTCACTGGAAGATCCGCAGAAACTCTTCAATGCCGGACTCGATGCTAAGAAAACGCGAGCAATAGATTTCCACGAAGGCGATGTCATCGATGAATCTGCCTTACAGGCGCTTATTCGCTCTGCCGTCGCTTCCAATCTGGGCTAAAGAGAACAAGCACCTGGCGTCCCTTCTCTCTCAGCCATCTCGGGCAGAATCAACTTTCTGCTTCGATACACCCGCCGTCTGCTTCCTTGCGTGTTTCAGGCCCCTGATCTCTACGCCTCAGCCACGTCCACAAGCTACTCAACTCCTTTCGTCGTTTGACCAATCGGTCCTTCTCACGTCTCCCCAAAAATCAACGTGCAACCGCAACCTTGAGCAGCATGGGAAGCTGCGGGACATTCAACAGGGAGCCTGGCCCAATGCCAAAGGGGGTCGTAAGCCTCTGGCTTGTGAAGCGTGAAATAGCTCCGGGAAATGCAATGACCTGTAGATTGACACAGTCGATTAGCATCGGTATATCGGTTACTGTATGCATGCTAATTACTATTAGTACGTTGCTTTTATTGCAAAGGAGCAGATTCATGAACTTAATCAGTGGATTGCACCATCTCACTGCATGCGTTGGTGCCGCGCAAGAAGACGTTGACTTTTACAGCAAAATTATTGGATTGCGTCTTGTCAAGCAGACCGTTTTGCTCGATGGTGAAAAACCGGTCTACCACCTCTACTACGTCAACGAGACCGGGACTCCAGGCATCGTTATGACGACCTTTCCCTACAAGCAACGTGGGATTACTGGTCGTAAAGGCACGGGTCAGGTCAAGATAACTTCCTATGCTGTGCCTGCCTCTTCGCTCGCCTTCTGGTTGCAACGCTTCGATGCCTTCAACGTGCAGCACGATCCTATTCAGGAACGTTTTGGGCAACCCTTCATTCATTTTGAATATCCAGGTGGCCTCTCGTTCGAGCTGATTGGCGACGATACCGACACGCGGCCTTCCTGGACCACCGCCGAGGTCCCTGCTGACGTAGCCGTGCGCGGTTTGCACAGCGTCACCTTGAGTCTGCGCGAGATCGCCGAGTCGGAAGCCTTCATGGGTCTCCTCGGCTTTCGCAAGACCGGTGAAGCAGGTAGCTACAAGCGTTTCGAAGTCGGGGAAGGTGGTTCTAGTCGAACTGTCGACTTTTTGCACGAACCCAACGTTCCTGCGGGAAGCTGGACCTTTGGTGCCGGAACTGTCCACCCCATTGCCTTTGCTGTGGCCAACGATGAAGAGCAGAAGCAGGTCAAAGACTACTTGGAGGGCTTTGGCTATACCGACGTGTCTGAACAGAAGAACCGCAACTACTTTCACTCGATCTACTTTCGCATGCCTGGGGGCGTGCTTTTCGAGGTTGCGACGTGTGATATCGGCTTCTATATCGATGAAACCCCCGATAAGCTGGATCAGCGCATCCCGTTTCCTCCCTGGTTTGAAGATCGGCGCGACGAATACCTGGCACTTCTGGAGCCTATCAACGTCTAACTGAACCAGGCAGTTCCCTGTCTGTCCTCTTGCTCTCTACCACGAGGAGACGGGCGGGGCAGATGGACGAGCAAACCTCGCTCGTCCATCTGCCAACTACAATCGCTAGCAAGCGATGGTCGCCTCCACTGGCGACCAGAAGGAAGGTGAGGACGATGCACCACCACGAAGGACAGCCATTGATAGCGCGAGGCGAGCCACTCGCCGACAGCCAAGCCGTCGTTATCATGATGCATGGCAGAGGAGGGACAGCCAGCGACATCCTTGCCCTGGCTGAGCGCATTGGAAGCAAGGGCTGTACCTACCTTGCTCCTGCGGCTAAAGACAATATATGGTATCCATATGGGTTCATGGAGTCTCTGGCAGACAACGAACCCTTCCTTTCATCTGCACTGACCGTCTACGACTCCCTCATTCACGAACTGCTGGACAAGGGTTTCTCTAAACAGCATTTGATCCTGCTGGGTTTCTCGCAGGGAGCGGGTTTGACCGCCGAATATGCGGTCAGGCATAGTGAACGCTACGGAGGTATAGTAATCTTTACCGGAGGCTTGATCGGACCGCCAGGCACGCAGTGGCAGTATCCTGGATCTTTCGACGAAACCCCGATCTTTCTCGGCACAAGCGATAGGGATAGCTTCGTTCCCGAGGAACGTGTACACGCGAGCGCGAGCATTTTCAGACAGATGGGAGCGCAGGTTACCGAGCGCGTCTACGCCAATATGGAGCATCTTGTGAACGACGACGAAATCCTCATTGCCCGTTCAATCATAGAGAAAGTCATCGCCACAAATGAGTAACCATCCCTCCGCTGCTGGTCGCTGGAAGGCAGGTACGCGTGCGGCAGTCAGTCTCACCTTTGACAACCTCGGCGAAGCCGTCGAACTCGAACGCGGGACCTGGCCACCAGACACGCCGCTCGGACAGCATCCATCGGTAACACACGCCCTTCCTGCCATTCTGCACATACTGCGCGACTATGATGTTGCCGCCACATTCTTTATAGAGGGCATTAACGCCGACATGTATCCTCAGGCGCTGGCCGCGATCGTCGCTGCGGGTCACGAAATAGGTTACCACGGATGGCGGCACGAAGAGTGGGGACAACTCGATGCCAGAGCAGAGGAGCAGATACTTGAACGCGGTCTACGAGCCATGCAGACCCTGGGGATCAGGCCCTCAGGCTTCCGTCCACCGGGAGGAAAGCTGGCGGCCTCCTCAATGCTAAACCTGCAAAAGCTAGACTTTGTCTACTGCTCGCCGGCTGGTCCCGCTGTGGCGGTCGCTGATGGTCTGGTCACACTACCTTTTCAATGGATGCTGGTCGATGCCTACGCGTACCTTCCACGCTTCGCAAGCATGCGCGAGAGTCTCAGCGACTCGTACGCGCCCCTGGAGCCAGCGCATTTCCAGGAGCGCCTGCATGCTGCCTTGCAGGAGGCCGTCCAGAGGCAGAGCTACCTCTCACTGCTGTTCCACCCATTTATCGCCGCGAAGGATGAGTATTGCGCCGTCATGCATGCCACCTTGCAAGAACTCTACGGGCTAGTGCGCGATGGTAGTGTCTGGTGCGCCCCGTGCCGCGACGTTGCCCGGTGGGTGCGCGACCATCCCGCGAGCGCAGAGAAAGGATCGGCATAAAAAAGTGGGAAGAGACCGGCAGAGCCGATCGCTTCCCAAAGGGAGACATGGATAGAATAGGCGTCTAGTGGGTATCGTTCAACGCCACATCATCCACATAGAAGTTGGTGATCAGCGAAGAGTCGGTTGTAGCGCCGAAGTAGACCTGGATGACCTTCCCGTGATAGCTGCTCAAGAGCGAAGAGACATCGAAACTGTACTGCGTCCAGCCGACGTTGCTGTTACACTTACTCTGTACTGTAGAGATCGTCGAGCCAGTGCTTGTGAGCAGGCGTACATAGAAGTGGTCGTAGCAGGTACTGCTCGTCTCCTGAGTGCTGATATAGACCCAGTAGGAGAGCACTACTTTTGTCGTGGTGCTAGACAGAGTGACACTCTGAGCAATCGAGTCCGCGCACTGGTTGTAGCCGCACAGCCAGGCCTCATATGAGCCGGTATGTGGATTGCTGTTATCAACAATCTCATAGCCGCCCGAGGATTGCTCCACCCAGGGAGTGCCAACGCCGCTCTCAAAGCCGGGATTGCTCAGCAATTGAGTCGTCGTACCGCCGCCAGGAGTAGGAGTTGGTGTCGGAGTGTGGCCAGGAGTAGGAGTTGGTGTCGGAGTGTGGACAGGTGTGGGCGTAGTGCCGGGAGTCGGAGTCGGACTTCCGCCTGTGATGATCGCGTGCGAGAGTGCGCAGGCACTTGTGTCGTTCGACCATGTGGCCTGCATGGGATACGAACCGTTCCCCATAGAGACGTTTCCAGCGCCGCCCGCAGAGCCAGGGCTGATCCAGGCGCACTCGTCGGCGTTCTCCTCGCCGCTGCTGGTATTGGTCCAGCCGCCGGCAGGGTTCTGGTCGGTTATTGTTTCGGCGTATTCGTGACCTCCGACGATGGTGACCCCATCGAGGGTGCCAGCCGAGCCGGAGTTGACGAAGTTTTGCCCGCAACTGGTCCCGGCATCCGGGAGATATGGGAGATTGGTGAAGGCAATATCGCCATAGGGCGAGCTAGCTGCACCACCAGAAAGGGAGCTATCGCCGTTGTAATCATGCCATGCACAGAAGCCACCGCTCTTGTAGTTATCGGGGTCGAGTCCGGTTGGCGAAACAACTACATACTGCGAGTAGCGGTTGCTCGCTGCGGTCGTATTGCCGAAATGTCCGGCGGCCTTGATCGCCTCATTAGCGAGCTGGTTGCCGCTGGCCGCGCTTGGTTCGGCGGCGGAATTGTCATACCAGGCAGCCACAAAAGCGCCACCTGTCGGATACACAACGTGTGCCGTGCTCGACGAACAGCTAGTAGCGCCTGTAGATACGCCCGAGCCGTCGCAATACTGGGTCATCGTGCCTGACCAGAGTTCGCTGCCTGTTCCAACACCTTTAAATAGGTTTTGCAGACGAGGCGCGACCCCAGGAGAGTCGTTGGAAAAGGTCAGGTTGCCGTTGCCGTCGGTGCTCTGCGAACCCCATTGAGTACCCCAGAACACGACATATACTTTTTCCTTGCCGCTGGTCACGCCGATCCCGTCGATCCCGCCGCCGTATGAGAGCGTGTTAGCCGACAGAGCGTGGACCGTATGGGTCTGCTGATAGGATTTGATCTTACCGAGTTGGGCGATAGTGGGCAGCACACCGTGTCGGTAGCTATGCTGATAAGCGGGAGAATAAGGGTTGTTGGTGGAGGGGGTAGCTGCATGACTTTCTGAAACGCTGGCTGCAAAGATGTTGGGGACCATTGCAACCACGGCCCATAAAATCACCAGAAGTGTCACAGATAAGCTGATTACTCGTTTCTGCACGGGCAAACTCCTTTTTAGAGTGGAAAGAAACGATATTCTGATGGTGAACATGAAATCTTTCATGAACTGACTGGCACTCATTTTCCATCATTACTCATAAGTATATACAGATGCAATTATTTCGCACTTCCCTGGAAATTACATAAATTTTCTGGTGAGGGATAGAAACCGTATCTGGATATTAGGGTGCAAGAAAGGAATTTACTGTATTAGATATCAAGGCGGGGTCTTTTTAGAAGGAATATTTAGCCTGTGAGTGGTAAAAACGCAAAAAACATGTATGTCACTCCCAAAAGCGTTGACTGGCTCAGCATGAGATAGCTAATTTCTTAACATCTGGAGAGATAAACTGCAAAGTATCTGTTGATACTGCTGGTTTTGTCCTGGTATCTCTGGAGAAATTACATAAGATAGCGGTTTTTTGCTTGGTGCTTCTTAGCGAAAAGACGGTTTTCAGCCGAGATCCAGCGTATGCGATCAGGGTTATGTAATGCTCCGCAAGCCTTTGGCTTGCGACCTCCACCCCAGGGTTTTGGTCATAGGTATGAAGTTAGGCAGGAGTGCAGAGGGTGCAGCCCTTTGCCGGGGTTTGGGGTGTCCCCAACAAACCTTTTCTTTGGTTTTGCGTGTTTTGTCGGAGACAAAACACGCAAAACGGGAGTGCAGAGGATGTCCCTCAGCTAACTTCATGCTTATGGGAGGAGCCACACGCCGAGTATTACATAGCCCTGGTATGCGATATCTTTGCGTGATTTCTCCCTGCGAAGCGTGCCAGAAGCAGAGCTACCTCTGATGGTCAACATACAATCTCTCATGAACTGGTTGGCAGGTATTTTGTGCTCCCGCTTCGACCATCACGCGTTTGCTTATGTAGAAGAAGAGAGCGGCGTTGCGGATTTCTGGTCATCCAAACAATCGATGAGGACGCGTCCGAAGATCTGGTTTTGTCGAATGGCTTCGAGGGCCTCTGCTGTCTTTTCCAGCGGATAGGATGCACCGATGATCGGTTTGACTCTGCCGTCGCGTACCAGCTCCAACGAGCGGGCGATTTCGGCACGCGTAGCATAGCGTGTGCCGAGAATGCTGATCTCTTTGTTGACCAGATACATCGGTGTGGCTGAAATCACTGCGCTTGTATCGGAGCGCAGGTTTGGCATCGAACCGGCTATCACAAAGATGCCCCCGCGTCCGAGGGCTGCCAGACCTCTGCTGGTGGTTTCAGGCGAACCGACAAAGTCGATACAGACATCCACTTGACCATTGGCGGCCTGCTCAAGGTTGGTCTGCCAGTCGGGGGCCGAGGCGTCGATCAGAGCGTTAGCTGTCAGATCCTGTTGCAGGCGCTGGAGTTTTTGCGTGTCGCGCTCGACGGCGATCACAAATGCTCCAAATGCTCTGGCAACCTGGAGCATATGAATGCCGACGCCTCCGCCTGCGCCGATCACTGCGACGGGTTGGCCCGCCACAATGTGTGCTCGTGCGCGTGCGATGTGATAGGGCGTGGCTACTGCGTCGGCGATCACGCCTGCTTCACGCAGAGAGACGCCTGCGGGGATGCGCACCAGATTGCGGGCGGGTACTACCACGTATTCGGCGAAGGCACCATCGATCTTTGCCCCGATATTGCCTTTGTTGTTGAGGCAGAGCGTCTCTCTGCCAGAGGCGCACATGACGCAATTGCCGCAGGAGAGATAGAAGGAGCCGGTGACTGGATCGCCTGCCTGCCAGCCTTCGACGCCAGCTCCCAGCGCGGCGACGGTTCCAGAATACTCATGTCCCATAATCCGTGGAGTTGAGCCACCGAGATGGCCCAGGCGAATACTTTCCAGGGTCAGACCGGCCCCACAGGCTACCACACGGACCAGAGCTTCGCCTGGACCGGCTCCGGCACGCGTCTGGTCTCGGCCTTGAGTCTCCCCCCGAATGCTTCGAGGACCATCGCTCGCATATACATGTGCATCTCTCCTTAATATACATAAATAATGGGTACGACCGCTAAGACCTTGATAGTGTATAACGTGACAGACTCTCTGCGCAGGCTCGTGCATGCACTTTCTCAACTGCCAGATTGTGGCGTCTTTTTGTTTCTTCTCGTCGTCGTGTGTGGTATCCTTTCTCACAAACTGAGGTAAGCTCTCTGCGCCGCCTTTAGAGTCTGTTTTAAACGTACAGAGATGGCAAAAAGAAAATGAGGAAAAAAAGCTATGTGCCGAAATATTAAGACGCTGTTTAATTTTGACCCACCGGCTACCGACGAGGAGGTCCGGGAAGCCTCTCTCCAATTTGTGCGCAAGCTCTCGGGCTTCCAGAAGCCCTCGGAAGCAAACGCAGCGGCGTTCGACCGAGCCGTTGAAGAGGTAAGTGCGGCGGCCCGGAATCTGCTGGATTCCCTGGTGACACGGGCGGAGCCGCGTGATCGTCAGATCGAAGCCGAACGTGCGCGGGCAAGATCTGCGCAGCGGTTCGGGGGAGAGAACAGTTAATCTCAGCACCAACGTTTCTCTGATAGGGCCCAGGCAGGGTTTACATCTCTGGCAGTAACTCACTGGATATGTTCTCCAGAGGCTATATCCTTGTCTGCAATAGCCAGATACGCAAGCAATTGTTTTGCTGTTAACGTATTAGGGCTTCCCAGAGCGAAAGATGCTTTCCCTATAATGTGGCTTAATGTACGATTTGCATAGTGTACTAGCCAGACGTGCTGGATCTTTGTACTTCCAATCGTGCGGTTCTTGATCCGCTCGAAGCCTTCTGCAAACTCGATGCGTGCGGTTTCAGAAGAAAAAGGTTCTGTGGTTAGAAGGTAGCCGATGGTGACGAACCAACTGCCATTCTTATGCTTGGGTTGGTCAAGTTCAGGATAATCTGGGAGGCTGAAGGCAGCCTTCTCCACTGAAGCATTCCCTGCAAGTACCACCAGGCCGTCCTCAGTAATGTTGACATGGGCCAGCTTGAGCGTAAACGGCTGGAGAGAAGTGAAGAGTGTATCCAGATCACTCACAAAACTATCGAGGTTCGTTGGTAGCTCCTCGCGTTGCAAAGCAGGAGCCGGGCGATAGCGTCCACGTAGCGGGGCGACCACAGTCGCATGCATCTGGTCAACAGTATACCAGGTACATTTTTTAGGTGCCAGGTTCTCAATTCGCTGCTGAATATCCTTAATGCGGTCACAGATCTCAACTTGAAAAGGCAAGCCGATAGCCAATGTCAGGCCATAGCTGGTTTCTGTATTGCGCTGAACAGCCTCCCGGAGCTTTTCGCGGTTGAAGCTGAGGTGTGTCTTTTCCTCCCGGCCTGTTCTTTGTTGACGCAACCTTAGCAGATCATTCTTTCCATTGATGGTATCGGGATGGTGCTTACCCAGGACTCTTTCGCGAATAGTCAGTGCGCGTTGGTAGAGCGGCTCTGCTGTTTCATATCGACCCTGCTCATAGTAGAGTTCTGCAAGATTATGCAAGGTCACAGCAGTGTGAATATGGAGATCTCCTAAAAGCTTTTCGCGAATAGTGCATGCGCGTAGATAGAGCGGTTCCGCGTCTGCGTAGCGTCCCTGCTCATGGTAAAGCCTTCCAAGCGCATCCAGCGTTGTTGCAGTGATTGGATGCTCTGGTCCCAGTACTTGCTCTCGAATCTCCAATGCACGCTTGATGAGTGGTTCAGCTTCTTCATATCGTCCAAGTGAGCGACAAAAAGACCCGAAGTTTGACAGGCTTTGAGCCGTCTCAGGATGGTGTGGTCCTAATGTGTGCTCGCGGATGGTCAATGCTCGCCGGTAGTGTGTCTCAGCTTGCTCAAAATGACCTTGTGCACGGTAGAGCCTTGCCAGGCTATTAAGGATGAGTGCTGTTTTAGGATCGAGTGGTCCTAGCTGTTGCTCCCATATGCCAAGCGTGCGCAGATAGAGCGGTTCAGCTTGCTCATATTGACCCTGGTCGTGATAGATCTTACCTAAGAGATTCAGCATTTGGGCTGTAAATGGGTGTTGAGGTCCCAGGGTGTGTTCACGTATTGCCAACGCCTGTTGATAGAATGATGCAGCTCGTTTGTATAGTCACTGATCGTGTAAAAGGCGTCCATACTCATGTAGAACAATTGCGACATCGGGAAGGTCAAATTTTTTATAGATAGCCAGAGCCTGTTGATAGAGTATCTCAGCTTGTTCATAGGAGGCATGGTCATGGAGATAGAGTCCAGTTTGATAGAGTAATCGTGCAGCTTCAGGAGAAAGTACAGCATATTGTTCGACAAGCAGGGCGCAAGCTTGGGCCTGAACCAGGTAACGTTCACAGACGGGCCATTTTTCCACCGTTGTCTCAGGAAATACGCGATTGACCGCAGTGATGGCCCTTTTCGCCCATGTACGTTGGAGCCGTTTATTCATGTTCTCTTTGAGAACTGCCTGGACGAGACGATGGATAGTGAGCGTTTGATCAGGATTGCGCCGTATCAAAGAATACTTGAGGAGTTCTCCAATTGCAGTATTCAAATGAAGAGGATCTGCCATGACAGAGCGGAACATTCTATTCATCTCAGCAGTTCCATCTATGATAACTTCGCTAGGAATAGCATCGGGCGCAAAAAAAGCGCAGAGCCGTAGCAAATCGGCTGCAACAGGGTTAGCGCGTTCAATTTTCTGGAAAGAGAGGGACCAGGTGGCTGCTACAGACTGTGGGTGAGTAGGAGCGAGTCCACCTCGTCGCCCTAGCAGAGTACTTTGTCTGCGTTGGTAGATGGTCAGGTAGTCAGATAAACTGCACCTTGTTTCCTCGATATATGCTCCTGCCTGATCCAGTGCAAGAGGAAGCCCATCCAGCGCCGCAGAAATCTCTCTTGCTAGAGCTTTTTCTTCTGGAGTGGCAGCGGGCATCTTAGCGCGTCGCAACAGTAATAACGCGCCTTCCTCATCGCTCATCTTTTCGATCATTATCCCCTCAGCTATCTCACCCATAACCTGCGCCCGCGTCGTCAGTAGAATGTGGCCGTTGTTTATCGCGGGTAGAAAATCGGCAACCATTGCCAGATCATCGGCATTGTCCAGGATTAGTAACCAATCTATGTGAATTTCCAACCAACGTTTAATCGCAGTGATAACCAGTCTTTGATCGGGGTTCTCCATCTTTGGAAAACGCAGCAAGTTGGCAATAGTAACAAAGCCAGAGATAATCTCCTCACGTGTTTCCGCTTCAATCCAGAAAATATCGCGATAAGTATCGCGATAACGATAAGTATATTCTACAGCCATCTGAGTTTTCCCAATCCCACCCAGACCACTGATAGCCTGTGGTTGTGTTAAAGCTGCTTTGAAGTTTGCTAAAAGGAGCACCTTGCCAGACTGTGGGTCGCATAATGAGCGGAATGACGCATCCATCTCCAGTCTCATGACGTTTCATCGCTTGCATCATTTCTGTGCTGTAGCAATAATCAGACGCCATGAAATCTGGACTGATGAGCAACAATATAATGTGGGCCGTCTTCAGGTGGGTACTCATTGCGTGTTCCCAATCCGCACCTGCACTTATATCACGTTCATGCCACGCTGAGATAAGTTCCTGGCGTTTGAGCAAGCTGAGATGCTTGTCGAGTTCCTTGCGCAAGGGTTCATCTTCATGGGCATAAGAGTAAAAGATTTCAATGGCTTGCAATATTTCCTGAGTCATGGTGGATAGAGCCTTTCTTTTACGTACATTTCATGGTAAAAGCTCCTAAAAATCTATAAATAAGCATAAATAGCTCGTATGAAATGAAAAATAAAGATGAATATGAATAGAGTGTATTTCAAGAGAGCTTTTTTGAAAAAGCCCTTGTTGTGACTATTAGAAAATGGTTCAATGCGTACTTGTTTTGGTATAGGAATGTGCGATAATCAAAAGTGATCGATGCACTTTATGCTCTGTCTTTGAGGCATGGCTTGAGAGAGCGGAGCCATTAGAAGGAATATTTTTTGGGAAGGTTTCTGTGGTGTATAGTGAAAGGAGCATGGTACTATGAGGGCGATTGGTGGGTCTTTGACTAGCAATGGTCATATACTGGATATGACACAGGAGCGCCTGGGTTGGCTCGAACCATGCGATGCGCGGCTCCCGATAGATCAGCTTCAGGAAACGTATTATCGGCAGGGCTATCTCTGGCTGAAGGGCTTCTTTGCGAGAGAGGTCATTGTTGGCTTCCGCGACTATTTCTTTGACACTATCTCTGCACGTGGACCCCTGGCGTTCTTTGATATTATTGGCTCGCAAGAGTATCAAGACTTTTGTACTCAGTCTCGTCTCTGGACCTTCTATCGGGCGTTTTTGCAGGGACAACCCTATCTGCATAAGCGTAAGCTTCTGCGCTTTAACTTTCCTGGCGAGGATAACTGTACCGGCGGACACTATGATCTGATCTATTTGCGCTCGGGGACCGATCGACTGTGTACCAGTTGGATACCGCTAGGCGACGTGCCGGTCGAAATGGGCGGGCTGATCTACCTTGAACATTCCGATGCCGTGGGACGCCAGATGGAGGCCGAATTTCGCGTGAAGAATGCCACGCTTCCCGCCGAGGAGCGCATCAGCGCGTATAATCGGAATATGCGTGCCAACGGCTGGGTCAGCACCGACCTGGTCGATATGGCCAATCGTTTCTCTAGTCGCTGGCTGGTGGCCGATTACGAGGCTGGCGATATGGTGATCCATAGTCCCTATATGATCCACGCTGCGACTCTCAATCAAGACCCTTTGTCTCGCACCAGACTCTCGACCGATATTCGTTTTCAGCGTTTCGACGACGAGATCGACCAGCGCTGGGCCAATGATTGGTCCCCTGCCGACGATCTGTAGAGGAGAAGTTCTTTGCTCCCATTGATCTATACTAACCCCCTGGCTGCCAGCGTCTTCCTGGCTGCTTGCCTGGTCTGGAATGTGCCGGAGTGGCTAGGGAGCTTCAAGCAACGCGCGAAGGCGAGCCGTAAAGAAGCGGCCATTCAGGATCACGGTTCGCTGGTCTTTGTGGCCGGGCTGCTCTGGTTTGGCGTGGCCTTGAGTCTTGTCCTCGCCGGACTGTTTCCCACTGCGGCTTTCTTCTGGCAACGCGTTCCGCTCTTTGCTCTCGGGATAAGCTTCATTCTGCTCGGCGTGGCCTTGCGCTGGTACGCGATCCGTATCCTGGGACGTTACTTTACGCGTGATGTCGCCGTAGCGGTCGATCAGCGCATCGTCCAGGAGGGTCCCTATCGCTACATTCGCCATCCGGCCTACAGCGGCACGTTCTTAACCATGCTCGGCGTTGGTCTTGCCCTGACCAACTGGGCCAGCCTGGTTGCTTTGCTTCTCTGCGTGCTCGCTGGCCATCTCTACCGGGTGAATATTGAAGAAGAGGCGCTCTGTCAGACCATTGGTCAGCCATACGTCGAATACATGCAACACACCAAACGCTTTATTCCGTGGGTATTTTAACAGAAAGCAGGCAGAACTCATGGCGCTGCACTTTAGCTCAGAAGTTCGGCTTAAACAGGCGGCCCGACCCCTGACCGACGCTTGGCAGCATTTCCCGATTGCTGGCCGCCGCTCGACGCTGCTTGGGATCAGCTTCCGTCCGCCACAGGTGGCTGCTCTGGGATTAGACGCGCAGGCGACCCTGCAAAGCTTGCTCGCCTATCCATTTCAGCTTATACGTCTGGGGGCCTATTGGAACCGCATGGAGCCTGAGCCGGGCGCATTTGCCACCGATGAGCTTGATTGGCAGATCGACGCCGCCGAACAGGCGGGCAAGCAGATTATCGTCTGCGTTGGTCCGCTAAAAACGTTTAGCTATCCCGAGTTCTTTGTCCCGGCGCACCATCTGCCGCAGCCTTTCCCGGAGCACACCCTCATCAAACCGTCAGCTTATCCGGCGCTGCTGACCGCCTCGCTCGCATTCGTCACGCGCCTTGTCGAGCGGTATAAACACCGTCAAAGTATAGTTGCCTGGCAACTGGAACACGAGGCCGTCGATCCGCTTGGCGTAGAGCATAGCTGGCGTCTGGCGGCGGCTTTTGTTGAAGTCGAAGTGGCAGCGCTCAGGAAAGCTGATCCTACTAGACCTGTTCTGCTTAACGGCTTTTTGCCGACCTCTCTGCTGGTATATCTCTCGCAATGGTGGCAGACACGCGATCAGGGCGATTCGCTGGCCGTTGCGCAGCGGCTGGCCGATATTGTCGGCATCGACTACTATCCACGTCACGCGCTGCTGTCTGTCGGGGCAAAAACGCTCTATCTGGATGGCAGTCGGAGTCTCTGGCAGCGTCGTCGGCAGAAGCAATTGTTCGCCTGGACGCGTGCTCACGGACAAAAACTGATGGTTGTCGAGGGACAGGCGGAGCCGTGGGAGGTGGTGACAACTCCACCCAATCCGTCTGGACGGGCGATGTACAGTTGTTTACCGGAGCAACTCATCGCCAACTACAATACGTGCATGGGCTGGTCGGGAGCAGACGTTTCTCTGTACGCCTATCTCTTCTGGGGTGCGGAATATTGGATGCTGCGCCAGCAATGCGCTGATCCGAGCTATATGCAGGCATTTGCTCGTATTGTGGAAAATGCCTGACCGTGTGAGTATTTTCCACAATGTGTAAGAGCCAGGTAAGCGTCGGCTGCGGAGCACTTGTTGCCGCAGATACAGAGTTCGACGCGATCAAGAGGTGGATTTATTCGAGTTGGATAATCTGCTCTCTCTGGCAAAGCGAACGCATATCGCAACTGCTACACACAGCTCTCTCTGGCGGCGATGTGACAGTGAATTGTCCCTGCTGCATCTGTGTGATCGTTTTATGCAGCGTTTTTTCCATCTGCTGTAGCTCGTCCCGTTGGTAAGCAAGCTCTACGTGTGCATTTGCGCGTTGCTCCTCGGCTGTCCAGTATAGCGAGAGGCGCAGAGGAAAAGCGTCCAGGTTTTTAGCGAGTGCCAGGGCATAGAAATGCAACTGCTGCTGATATCTGGCGAATAGCTGTGAGTCCTCATCCTGGCGTATATTTGTCTTAAAAGCGAATACTTCGTGCGTTGCGCCATCGTGTACGAGTACATCGATTTTGCCGTTTACCACGTAGTCGTCATGTACAACCTGGACCGGGTATTCGGCGGCATAGATATTCCTCAGTCTGTGCTGGTTATGTCGATAGTAGTTGAGAACCTGGCGCAAAGCCTGCGCCTGTTCAGTCTCGGTCAGCGAACGTTTGGTGGTGCGCTGCAAAATGTCATAGACCTGTGCAAATATCTTTGGCAATTGCGACTCGTCCAGGGTGGTGAACTCTTCTTCAAGAAGCATGCGGTGCAGTCGTTCGAATCTCCTCAGCGAGCGTCTGAAGCTCTTCCTCAAGAGTGGGATGGATGTGGCATTGGGCAAGAAAATGGCTCAGGCAGATATCGAATGCTGTCGTAAACTCTTCTGTCCTCTCTTCCGCTGCTTCGCCTATCTCGTAGCGTAGGAGCTAAACTATGCCTCCGATAATGTTAAGGGCAACAGCCCTTAACCGGGGTTTGGGGTGTCCCCAACAAACCTTTTCTTTTGTTTTGCTTGTTTTGAATCCGGCAAAACAAGCAAAACAGGAGTGCAGAGGGTTATCCTCTGCTAAAGTCCGCGCGGATGGAGGTGTCCTCACAAAATATCTTCTTTTAGGGTGGGCGTGTGGAGAGAAAAGACTTTTGAGAAACCCTGTGTGATGTTTAATCATAGGAGAGGATGGTTGGTGTACTCGATGCGACCTTTTTGCGATAAAGAGAAATGTCATGTATATTCCAGTTGTTATCTTTGCTGTCATCTTCCTCATTGAACGAATGTATTTCGTCTAACACTTTTATGTCCATATCTTCCTGGAAAAGAGCCTGATCTGAGAATATTTGAGCAAATTGCATTATGTTTTCACTCTCTCGTAATAAAGCATCCAATTGTTTCAAGAAATTATAGCGTGTCATTGCATTTTCCTGAGGACTTGTTTTGCGTGTGGAACGAAGGGAACCAATGAGAGCAAGCACAACCCACAAAAATTCTTTAATAGTGTGTAGTTTTGTGGTGAGTTGATAGCGCAAGGGCAAGATTGCGATTGGCAAACAGGCTCTTTGATCGAGGAAACATAATAGACCTTGTACGGGGTTATCCATAGAGTAAGCAAGGTCAATGAGAAAATTATATTGATCGTGCTGAAACTTCCCTTGCTTTTCGATGAGTAAATAAGCACTTTGGAGGTTTTCTAGCGCTGCGGTAATGGTAACTAAATATTCCCGCATAGACGTAAGAAAATCTTCAAGCGGAAGCCTTTGCTGGTTATTTGTGCGGCCCCAATGTTTGTGTCCAGTGTTGTTTAGCTGCTCTGACATGTTTCTTTCCTTTGCTCTTGCTAGATAAGGAAGCCTTGTAGTGCTACGCTAAGGGTTTTGCGACACGCAAACAGACATTGAGAGACTTCAAAGTGAACTTGAGTCGTATTACCACCTTCTTCGCGCGTGGTTAAGGCTGCGTATATATGGCTGTAAGAGTATTGAACAAAAAGTAAAATCTCATCTACTGATGAAACGTATTTATTTTTCATAAAATCGCTGATTATTTGTGGATGTTGCATCCCTTCCAGAACAAGCCCCACTTCATGTAATTCATTTGCTATTTCATCTAGTTCTCTTATAAGTTTGCGGTGATCTATGGTTAGCTTCCAATGCTGGTTCTCAAGCATGTGCTTACACACCAGTAGTGCATGTACTGGTTGCTTAACTTCAATTCCGAACTCCAGTGCTCTTTGAAGAAAAACGCTTGAATATGCCATATTTTACTACACATACCGCCATCAATTTGTGTGGGTACATATCTGGTAAGACGGATAAGCATGTTAATTATCAACCTTATCTCTGGATATCCTCCAAAAGGCTACCTACTAAGCCCTCAGCATTTTGTAAGCTTCTTATCAGTACTTGTAATCTTTCCCCAACCTTTTTGCGTAGGTTAAGTGACGATGTTGGTACCGCCAATTCCTGGATAAATACTACCGTTTTTCTAGTCAACTCGCAGGAGTACTTTAGTTCTATTTCTAGCCAAGAATGAGCGCGTGCATGAATAGAGAGACGACGTAAAGCATCTATGAGATCTTTGTCAATGCTTTCTTCTACC
>DAOTTJ010000125.1:0-8324 GCA_034437695.1 Ktedonobacteraceae bacterium | reverse complement strand
CTATTTATAACCAGGTAGTTTTGCACATACAGATGCCGGCCAATACCTGCTCGTGGCGCTATTTCAGCTTACTCATTCTATCTACATGCCTGACTTTAAAAATATTTTGCACAAGGATATCTCAATTTGCATACTCGTGGCATAGTGTATAGTGAGCAGAAGAAAACGAAAAGAATGGTATACATCACCGAGTGAATGTGAGAGGTGTAGTGGTGGAAAAAAACTGGTGTATGCAGTGGAGCGGCGCAATGCTCCCTGAACCAACGATGATTCCCGATTTCAGCGTTTTTGGCAGAAACGCTGGTTCGCCAACCGACAGGGTACGCGAGAAACGATTAGTGGGTCGCGAAGCCATGCAAGAAAAATTCCCCGCGCAACTCCGCCTGCCTTTTACACTCGCTTCGACTGAAGACAAAGATCGTGGATGCCACAGCAAACCCTGAAAAGCAGCATTGAACTGGAACAGTGGAAGGGAGCGTAGATGACGGTTCCGCAACGTGTACGCCATGCCAGAGACAAGCACAAGCATGCCTCCAACAAGCGCCAGCGAGCGCCGCGCTTGAGTGTGATTCTCTGCACTTATAACCGCCGCAGTTATGTACTGGCCACGCTGGCCAGTCTCCGCCGCCAGACGTTCGCCTATCAGAATTTCGAAGTGATTGTGGTGGACAATGGTTCGCAGGATGGCACGCTGAAGGCTGTCAAGACCTTTACACAGATCGATGAAGCGACGCAGCTCAGCGCCGAAGAACGATGGCGCGTGCAATGTTTCGTAGAACCACGTCGTGGTCTGGTCCATGCACGCAATGCCGCGCTTCTGGCCGCCAGAGGCGAAATCGCCGTATTCATCGACGATGATACGTTAGTTGACCCCGATATGCTAGAACGGCTCTGGCAAGCCTACGAGGAAACCGAAGCCGACGCCATCGGTATGCACGTGGCGATCCAATGGGATAGCCAGCCACCGCATTGGATGATTAAGGAACTCTTCGAGACGCTGGGCCATTTCTCGCTCGGACCCCAACGCATGCGCTTGAACAACGGAGAGGTCTTCGCCAGTTGCGCTTTTTCGGTCAAGATAGCTGTGCTCCGCGCTATGAAGTTTTTCTCGCCTCTGTTGAGCAAACGCGCCACTTCTCCGGCTGCAACCGAGTTGGCCAATCTCTGCTGGCGTTTACGCCAGGGAGGCTATACGCTCTGGTACGAGCCACAGGCCCTGGTGCTCCAGCGCGTAACCACCGAGCGCCTTCAACGTGCTTTTTTTGTGGGACAGGCCTACTGGCAGGGGCGTGGGGATATTATGCAGCGCTATAACCAGACGCGCCAGGAAGACGATAAAGCCGTCTGGCGCGAGGTCTGGGAGGAATTGAAACATTTTACTCGCTGCCTCTTTGTGCAAACTCCGCTGATCCACGTAGCGGGACGCTCGACCGCAGAACGGCTGCTGGCTTCGATGGATCAGGCACAAAGTTGGGGACGGCTCATCCAACGTCTGATCTATCTGGAGCATATTCCCTCAGAGCAGGAGATACCCGCGATCTTCCTGGTTCATAAGTCACACGCCGATGCATCTGTAACGCTGCTCAAACATGCCCTGGAGAAACATGAGGTGCGCTATCTCACTGGCTCGGCGGAGATCCCTCTAGGTTGGCTCTGGCGGCATCGCAGTTATCGCGATCAGCCGGTCGGCATTCTGCATTTCTATCAACCGGGAGCGCTGGAATTGACGCGCCAGCAGAATCAGCAACTCCGTTTTCGCCTCTGGCTGGCTCGCTGCCTGGGGGTTTGCGTTGTGGCGACAGACGATGGCGGCTGGTGGCAGAGTGCGCGTAGTCCGCGCTCGCATGCGCGTCGAGCCTTTGAGCGCAAAGTTTTACATGCCAGTCGGGCGATTATTAATTCAACCAAGCGACCAAGTCTGCTCTATCGCGATCGCCTGATGCGCAGGCGTGTTCGCTATCTATTACAGCCAGGCTTTCGTGGTCACTATCCACCGGTCCTCTATATCGAGGAGGCTCGCGAGCGACTTGGCCTCCCACCCTCGGCCAGCTTTGTATATCTCTGCATCGCACATCTGCACACCGAGCGCGAAATAGTCCTCTTGCTCGAAGCGTTTCGCCTGTTGACGCGGGGCGGCAGGCACGAGGAGAGCCTGCCCAATGCTCACTTGCTGGTAGTTGGTCACCCGATCGATAGTGCGTTCTCCGCGCGTATCTTGCGCCTGGTTGCCAGTGAACCTCAGATACAGATGCAATCGACACAGTTCTCAGAGGACGATCTGCCCGCGTATATGGGCGGATGTAATGCGCTGGTATTGCCTCACCACGCCGTTCACACCGCTGGTCAGCCACAGATTGCCAACCTTGCACTTTCCCACGATCTGCCGGTCATTGCTCCCGATCTACCCCGCTTCAGCGGTATCTTACCGCAAAAGGCCAGCCTACCCTATCTGCCGGGTAGCCGGGAATCGCTGGCCGAAGCGCTGGTCAAAGCCCAACATATGAGCTTCTCTTTAGAGGAGGCGGAGAATCGGGCGCTGGATGTAAATCAGAGTTGGGAAGAATATACCCACGATCTGCTTAAAATGTACCGTGAGCTGCTCGGCCATACAAACCCTTGATCACGATGCTAGCCTTTTTGCAGTTTATTCCAACAACTACTACAATAACCCGACGCAACCAGGTCGAGCGTTAAACCATAATAGTGATAATCTTCCTGGAGCTTTTCATGCAGATTGCCCAGCAGTTGCTGATCCAGATGGATGATAGCGCGACAATGGCGGCAGAGCAGGTGGTGGTGGGCTTTCCCTTCGGCGATTTCATAGCGGGGCTGTTCACCAGGGAGACGGTTCTCGCGCACCAATCCCAGCTCACGCAGGAGTTCCAGTGTGCGATAGACTGTAGAGAGGCTGACATAGGGATTGAGTTCTTGAACACGTTCGGCGATCTGTTCAACGCTCAAGTGTTGATTGGCCTCTTGAATGACGCTCAAAATCATATGGCGCTGAGGTGTAAGACGGTATCCGCGTTTGCGCAGTAATTCGTTACCGGCACTGACGTATTGATGCATCCACTTTCCCCGTTCCTGAAATGCGAACTCTTTGCATATATCCTAACATTGAGTAGGATAAGCGTCAACTTTTTCAAGAAAGAAGCCTGGGGTTACCTGATTCTCTGCAAGCCAGAGGCTTGCGATCCCCTACAAGGAGAGGGTTTTTAGCTCTTCTTTGTTCGTCGAGTGAAACCGCCCCACCCCTAGAGTAAAAAGTGCAGTAAGGCGTATTCAATGCGCCTGAAAAATGCCTTACTGCACTTGAAACCTTTGTTTGTAAGTGTGACCCCACTTTAAGCGATTTAATCTATTTGTAAAATGGACGGAGGATGGTTGCTAGGCTGAGAGTTCAGACTGGCGTTCGTGGAGTTTGCGCAGTCGTTCCTCTAGCTCGCCTAGACGCTCGCGCTCTTTCTGCACGACTTCGGGTTTGGCACGCGTGACAAACGATTCGTTGGAGAGTTTGACCTGAATGCGGCTTATCTCTTGTTCGCTCGTCGTCACTTCTTTCTTCAGGCGGGCCAGTTCTTTGCCGATATCGAGCAGACCGGCCAGCGGCAGGTAGATCTCAACGTTTCCAGCGAGCAGGCTCATGGCCTGTTCCGGTTTGGTCGCAAGCTGGGCGTAGAGTTGGGGTGGCTCTGTGCGCCCCAGGACTTCAATCAGCGGAGTCTGGGCAGTCAGCATCTCAAGCTGGTCGCCAGCTACAAGGATTACCGGTACGCGCTTTGCATTGGCCTGATTGCTGGCATCACGGATGCGCACGATGATCTCCTGCAACAAGGCGAAATCGCTCTCGGCGCTCTCGTCGGCGTGCGGACCACTCTGCGGCCAGGGTGCGACAATCAGGGCCGAGGCCGGCCAGCTCGCCTGGCCGGGCGAGCTGCTCTGGTAGAGCTGATGCCAGACCTCTTCGGTGACAAACGGCATAAATGGATGGAGCAGGCGCAGACTCTGGTCCAGCACGGCTCGCAGGATACCAGTTGTAGCGAGGCGACCCTGCTCGTCGTCCTGGCGCAATTGCACTTTTGCGCACTCTACATACCAATCACAATAATCGGACCAGAAAAAGTCGTTGATCTGCCGGCCAGCCTCGCCAAGCTGGAACTCAGCGATCAAACGTGTGACTTCGCCGGTCAGACGAGCCAGGCGCTGCAAGATCCAGCGATCGGCCAAAGTACGCGGCTTAACAGTCTCGATCGCTGGCACGCCCTGGCCGATCTCGGCAGTAGACATAATCACAAAACGCGAGGCATTCCAGATCTTATTGGCAAAGTTGCGATTGCCTGCGATGCGCTCTGGGACCAGCTTCATATCGTTGCCGGGTGTGCTACTGGTCGCCAGGGTAAAGCGCAGTGCATCAGTGCCATACTGGTCCATCACTTCCAGTGGATCGATAACGTTGCCCTTCGACTTACTCATCTTCTCACCCTTGACATCGCGAACCAGACCGTGCAAGTAGATGGTCTGAAACGGGACGACACCGAGAAAATGAATGCCGGCCATCGCCATACGCGCCACCCAGAAGAAGATGATATCGTAACCAGTTTCCATAACCGTCGTGGGATAGTAGCGCTGCAAATCGGCGCTGATCTCCGGCCAGCCAAGCGTACTGAACGGCCAGAGCCAGGAACTGAACCAGGTATCCAGCACATCCTCATCCTGGCGCAACTGCGTGCTCTCGCAATGCGCACAGACGCTGACATCTTCGCGGCTGACGGTCATCTGAGCACAGTTTTCGCAGTACCAGACCGGAATGCGATGGCCCCACCACAGCTGACGCGAAATGCACCAATCGTGGATATTTTCCAACCAGTCCATGTATGTCTTATTAAAGCGTTCCGGCACGATCTTCATCAAGCCAACTTTGACTGCGCCCATAGCTGGCGTAGCCAGAGGAGCCATTTTAACAAACCACTGTTTAGAGATCAGCGGCTCGATCGGCGTATCGCTGCGCTGACAGAGTCCCAGAGGCACGACATATTCCTCGATTTTGAGCACTAGATCAAGATGCTTGAGTTCCTCGACCAGATTCTTACGAGCCTCATAGCGGTCCTGGCCCGCGTAATGACCGGCTTCTGCGGTCATCTTTGCGTCAAAACCAATCACCTGAATACGCGGCAGATCGTGACGCTGGCCGATCTCAAAGTCGGTCGGATCGTGTGCGGGTGTAACCTTGACCGCCCCCGTGCCAAAGTTCGCATCGACCACCTCATCGGCAACGATCGGGATCTCGCGTCCGACCACAGGCACAATCGCCAAGCGACCGACCAGGTGCGCATAGCGCGGGTCCTTAGGATTAACCGCGATAGCTGTATCGCCCAGGATCGTCTCGGGCCGAGTCGTCGCTACGCTGATATACTCGACTTCGACCTGTCCGGCCAGCGGTCTGAGTGGATAGCGTATATACGTCAACGTTCCCTGAGTGTCAACGTGATTGACCTCCAGGTCGGACAGGGCGCTCATGCAGACCGGGCACCAGTTAATGATGCGCTCGCCGCGATAGATCAGCCCTTCTTCATAGAGGCGTACAAAAACCTCGCGCACCGCCTTTGAAAGACCTTCATCCAGGGTAAAACGCTCCCGTGACCAATCACACGAAGCCCCCAGACGCCGATGCTGATCCTGAATACGGCTCTTATATTGATGAACCCACTGCCAGACACGCTCGATAAAGGCCTCGCGTCCCACCTTATGGCGATCGGTTCCTTCGCGGGCAAGCTGGCGCTCTACGACCGTCTGCGTGGCAATACCAGCGTGGTCTTCACCAGGCACCCAGAGCGTATCGTCGCCACGCATGCGATGAAAACGAATCAGAATATCTTCAACCGTTGCAGTAATCGCGTGTCCCAGGTGGAGCGCCCCCGTTACGTTGGGAGGCGGCATACTGATCACAAAGGTTGGCCGACCCGCGGCCTCGGGGCGAGGCTTGAAGTAGCCTCCTTCCTCCCAGAAACGATACCATTTACCCTCAACTGTCTGCGGCTCATACGCGTTAGGCAGCGAGATCTTCTCTTGCTCTATCAACTCTTCGCCTCCTGGCTAATCCACTGAAAACCATAAAAAAAGCCCTTCCCGCCAAGGACGAGAAAGGGCTGATGTATTTGCTCGTGGTACCACCTTGTTTCGACCAACACCCTTTACAAGGCAAGCTGATCCTCCATCTATGCTTTAACGGGCATCCCCTTCAATCGGCTCCCAGGCGACCTTCGACGTACTCTTACCGGAAAGACTCGCAGCCTATGGTCTTTTCCTCTCTGGGGTAGAATAACGTCTACTCTTCCTGTTCACTGCCTAATATGCGGTTTTTCTCTGCTTAGTCTAACGATTGGATGAGCCGCTGTCAATAGGCGAGCCATCCAAGCAAACTAGCGTAACTTTTTAGAACCCGGCGAAGCTGTCACCGCCAGCGTAGGCGTGGGCAGCTTCACGGGCAGTGGCAACGGACGACTGGCCAGGGCCACGATCGTATCGATATTTATCGTTTCATTATACGAGAGCGACTTTACGCCTTTCAGTGCGCTGGCGTCGATCTGCACCTGGGCAGTATCCGGCCAACCGGCCTGATGACCGACGATCATCTGGTATGGCGGCTGACCAGCAGTATGCTGCACAATGTGCGGCACATACCACTGAAACGTGAGGGTCGAGATGCAGTTGGCGGGCGTCAATGTGATCCCTCCCCACATACTGTAGCCAGGAAGATCGCTCGTCTGGGAGGTTGGTCCACCCAATTCCTGAAAAGCCCACGGCTTGCTCATCATACCGTTGTAGCCAGGCTCGTAGTTGCCATCTGGACAATTCAAGCTACTGCTATCCACCGAAGTATGGAAGAACGATCCACATCCATAGATGGTAAAACCCGTATCAACATATGAACCACCTGTATCGGTAGGATTTCCGCTGCCAGTGCCACCTCCGCCAGTACCGCCTCCACCGGTAGTACCACCTCCTCCGCCAGTGCCGCCGCTACCAGGATTCTTGGGAGGCGCACCGGTAGTAGGTGTACAGAGTGTTCTGCCCGTGTCGAAGCCGTATGCACTGATTAAATGCGCATTGGCCGGAGTATACACACGGAGATAATCGGCATAGGAACTGTACCCATAGACAGAATTGTTCCCCTTCTGATAATTCAGCGTGACCATCAACGTATGCATAGCGCCACCCTGCTCATCCAATGTTACCTGGTCGTTGAAGGTCGAATGGACAAACTGGGCAGCTTTGCTGATGCTGATATTGGCTTGAACCACCATAAAGCCATCGAAACCATTGCTGAAAGAAGGCATAGCACCGCTGTCCTGGTTCTGCGTTAGCCACTGCTCGGCGATTGGGTTCGTAAAGTAGACCTGCAAGTCGCGCGACTTCAGATCCTTGAACAAAACTTTGGCAAAATTCATCAATTGCGCAATTGATAGTTGCTTTATTCTGCTCATCAGCATCTGGCCCAGCAGGTTAGTAAAGGCTTTACGAGTCTGATGGGTATCGGTACCGGTTATCTGCTGCTCCTTACTGATCAGTCTGAAATCTTGCTGATAGGCATGGATCTTGGTCTCTAGATTTTGTGCGGTGATAGTTTCGTGATAATCGGCGATATAGATTGGCCCGGTAAGTTGCAAGAATTGCTCGATCACAACCGGCGTGATCTGAATATCGCCATCGAGCGGTCCACCACCCAGACCCTCAAAAGTGCGCATGACAAGCTGCGCGGTGGTTGGATAGTCGGCCGAGAGGTTGGCATCGCGCACACCGAACAGGCCAAAATCCATCCAGCTATACTGCGCAGGCGGGTGTGCGCCAAACTCGGCTCCATTTGAGTCGTAGTCGATCTTTGTCACGTCGGTCAGAGAAAAAGGACTCATA
The DNA here is from genome assembly GCA_034437695.1 of Ktedonobacteraceae bacterium. GTDB lineage: Bacteria > Chloroflexota > Ktedonobacteria > Ktedonobacterales > Ktedonobacteraceae > Paraktedonobacter. Next base: position 413 of record DAOTTJ010000125.1, on the reverse strand, counting down.
CGTCCATTTGGTAGCGTCAGAATGCCATATTGTCCCTCGAAGCCACCGCTGGGACGCAGCTCACCCCGGTCAAGGGTCTGCACCAGAAAACGACGCTGCTGCCCAATACCGAGCAGCCAGGCCACAGGCTCGATAAGACCCTGCACCTGCGCGATTGTGCTCTGAGCCTGCGGTAATAACTGCATGTACTTGAGAACCTGCGCCCGCTCGGAGGGGTTGACCAGCGATAAGCTAGCCAGGTTTACCTGACCCATCTGCGCCTGAATATCACCAATATAGTATTGCGTGTGTGTTAACGCCGCCTCAACAGCACTGATATCGTCGGCAGTAATCAGAGGTTTACTTGAGCTGGAAGATAGCGGCGACCCATGAATAAGACCTGACCCCATCTCCGCGACATTGATCAACTCCTG
>DAOTTJ010000124.1:0-34568 GCA_034437695.1 Ktedonobacteraceae bacterium | reverse complement strand
CAGCCGTGGTTGGACCCTGAGCGTTACATAGATGACTCACAAGCCAACCTCTAAGGAAAGTCGTCACAAGCAGGAGTGCAGAGGGCAGCAGACCTTTGCTGGGGTTTGGAGTGTTTTACACGGGTAGGTTTTTCGCTGAACGCTTCGCGGTGGCGAAGCTCAGACCTCACCGTGCAGGAAGGCGCTTGACAAGCGCCTTCCTGCACCTTCTTCTCTTTGGGGGTGGGGCAAGCTTGTGTCCCCCATAGGCCTGAAGTGAAGCGGGAGTGCAGAAGGCATCAGCCCTTTGCCGGGGCTTGGGGTGTCCCCAATACATTTTTTCTTTTATTTTGCGTGTTTTGCCTAAATCAAAACATGCAAAACAGGAGTGCAGAGATGTGCTCTCTGCTACCTTCATGCCTATGGGTGGGGGAGCGCGAGCCTCTGAATCGCCGAGAATTACATAACCCAGAGAAAAGCTACAAGGCCATTCAAAAGTCGCCCAAAGCAGGGGTGCGGGGGACGGCAGTCCCCTGACGGAACGCGCGGTGTCCTCCATAGGCGCGGACTTAGGCGGGAGTGCAGAGGGCGGCAGCCCTTTGCCGGGGCTTGGGGTGTCCCCAACAAACTTTTTATTCTGTTTTGCGTGTTTTGCCTCCGGCAAAACACGCAAAACAGGAGTGCAGAGGGTGACCCTCTGCTAAAGTCCGCGCGAATGGCGGTGTCCTCGCACAAATCTCTTTCTTTTGCCCGCCGCCGCAGGCAGCAGGGCGGACTTTTGCATAGCCCGAGAAAAACTATATAGCATATTTACAAGGCTATAAAAGATATGCTATGATAATCTAGCACTATACCAATGGCATACACTAGATGTTAAGAAGCGTAAAGTCTTTTTTGCTCCTAAATAGTAAGCAAATCGCGGATTGGAAACGAGACAATGACAACCTGTGAACGTTGCGGCAATGCAATGCCAGACTCAGCGGCCATCTGCCCATCTTGTGGAACTATCTCCGCGCCTGGCCGTCCTGGCCAGACCCCTATGGCCAACTATGACCCATACTCCGGGTATGCTCAGGGCTATCCAGCGTCGTCTGACTATGCTCCACCGTCCGGTCCAGGCTATGTTCCTCAGCAACAGCAAGGCTACCCTCAGCAAGGGTATCCTCAGCAGCAAGGCTATAACCAGCAACAAGGGTATAATCAGCAGCAGATGCCGGGCATGTATCCCGCGCCAGTTTCGATTCATGTCAATGTGAACTCTATTGCGACCCCATCCACTCAAACGAATAATGGTCCTCTAATTGTAGAAATCTTGCTCAATGTTTTTCTCGGTATCTACGGGGTGGGTTGGCTGATGTCTGGTGAAACAGTGGCCGGCGTCATTCTTTTGATCTGTAGCCTTTTGCTCTATTGGCCGATTGTAATCGTCGGAGCGATTTTTACTCTGGGTTTTGGACTAATCTGCATTGGACCTCTGGTTATTGCTGCTATTATTGTGAATGCTGTCCTTCTGAACAACCTGCTCAAACGCAAAGCTGCCACCTATGTAGTGATGCAGCAACCCTTTCAAGCGATGCCACCTATGTAGGCAAGGTCGCAAGAAGGACCAGAGTAGATACTGTATCCGCTCTGGTCTTGCCTGTCTCCTCAGAGATTATTTAGGAAATGCCAGCCGGCGATACTTCTCCTTCGATTCCAGCCACGCTTCATCCGACAATCCCATTTTTTCGCGCAGCGATTCGGGCGAGGTTCCCCCGCGTAGCTGCTGGACCGCGTATGTGTCGCGTAAGAGCTGTAGTGTTACCCGTTTTTTGATGCCCGCTTCATTGACCGCTCTGGCCAGGATATAGTTGAGATTGCGGTCGGTACAAAGAAACAATTCGCTCACCGGGTGGTAACGGGCGAGGTATTTCTCCAGGATCGTCGTGAACTCGGCTGGTAGGGCCAGGCTGCGCTCACGGTGCTGCTTGCCTGTTGATGCAGCGAAATGGATAGTGATGATTGGTTCAGACGGGTCTGAGCAGTCGATATGATTCAGTTTTAAACCCATAACCTCTTCTTTTTTTAGTCCGGCGTAGAGTACGAGAGAGATCAGGCAGTGACAACGTGGCTCGTTTGCGGCTGCCTTTAACATCCGTTCTACCTCTTCGTCAAAGAGGAGTTCTGGGAGCGGAGGTAGTGGGCGTTCAAGGATCAGGCTAGCTGAAGGATCTTCGGGAATGATAGCTTCGCTGGCCAGCCAGATAAAGAAGTTTTTCAGGAATGTGACACGCCGGGCCATAGTCTTGGGCGCTGGCGTATGGCCCGGCGTGCCAAATTTAAGTTTCATCAACCAGTCGGTTAGATCTTCTTTACCGATGCGCCCAACGGGCGTATCCCGTCCTATGAAATCACTGAACATTTTGAGATCTGAAAGGAAGCAGGTCACTGTATAGTTCGATTTACCACGTAACTCTAATTCCTGTTGATAGGGCAGAGCGCAGGACGCCAGGCTGGAACGGTCGCTGAGTGGATTTGGGCGTATCAGCGAGGGAAAAGGCACTGCCAGTGGATCGGTTGGTTCACTAACAACCAGTGGTGTCGCATTGTACAGGTCTTCCTGTACAACCGTACTCTCTTGGGTTAGCACTGACTCTGGTTGCGTCGGCGGTTGCTGGGTGTCCTTGCTCATCGAAAAACTCTCTCTCTTTAGATCTCTCTTTTCAGATAACGACCACCGCCATGTCTTTTACTGGCGACTTTTGTTTTTCATTATAGCAGGATGTAGCAAGAATGTTCAAATATGTGGGCCATTCCAACAAGATGAGTGCGCGAATGTGCTTGCGAGACGATTGCCGTGCATCAACTGCATCCCCTCGCTCGCTCTGCGCTGACTCACCCAGAAATCGTTACCTATCTAGCGATATTTCGTCTCTGAAAAAGAGTCTAGCGCAAAAAGCTCAAAATACTTCCAGGATGAACAGCCAATGAAACGTCTTACACCTTTTCTACCCACACTATGCATCTTTTGTCTGGCTCTCCTTCTCCGTCTGGTCTATAATTTGACGGTTGCACACGACTATTATCCTCTCTACGACTCTAGCGCCTATCAGTCGATTGCCTTTCATGTGCTGGATGAGCATTGCTTCTGCTTGCATCCTTCTATTACGACGGTCTATCGCGCTCCACTCTGGCCGTGGTTGATTGCGGCTATCTCGCTGGTTGTCGGTAGGGATAATTTCTATGATCGCCTCTTTCTGTGCGGCGTCGGTGCTGGTACGTGTGTCTTTATATCACTCTTTGCTCGCGATCTCTTTAATCGGCGCATTGGCTTTCTTGCCGGTCTGATCGCCTGCGCTTACTCGGCACTCTATATGTACGATGGCTGGATGTATACCGAATCTCTCTATACCTTTTTGCTGATCGCGATCTGTTACACCGTCTACCGCATCCAGCGTGAGGAGGGACTGCGTCTCTTGCCGTGGGGGATCTGTGGTCTCTTGCTGGCTCTGCTCTCGCTGACGCGGCCCAACGGGATCGTTGTGATTGCTCTGTTGATCGCCTGGACGCTTTTCCTGACCTGGCGCAGACGCTTACACGTTCGTGCGCTGGCTGGTGTCGCTCTGCTGACGCTGCTGGCGTGTCTTTTGATTGCGCCGTGGACCATACGTAATTATCTGGTTTCGCACAGCTTTGTGCCAGTCGCTACAGGCGATGGAACGGTGCTGCTGGGTGCATATAACGCTCAGATGTTAAACTCACCGGGCAATCAAGGGAGCTGGATTAATCCTCTGAAGACCTCGCCCGTTTTGCTGCGACCTTTTCCACTCTATACCTGCAATGCAGTCTGTGAAGTGCAACGCGAGGATGTTTCAAAAAATGCGGCCTTGCAATGGATACGCGCCAATCTCGCGGCTCTGCCCAAAATGCTGGTCTATCATTTCTTGCGCTTCTGGACCCCCGATACGCCCGAAGCTGATATGCCTATGTACCGCTTTCCCAATCAGCTTTCGTCGCACATTCAGTTATTTCTGGCCCGAACGTCGCCTATTCCCATTTTCCTTCTGGCCGCGATCGGCTTGGTATGCACGCTGCGTAGACGTTGGCGGGAATGGTTGTTTCCCTGCGCGATCCTGCTTCTTACATTGGGCGAAGCTCTGCTCTACTATGGCAGTTCACGCTTTCGCGCTCCGATTGAACCTGTGCTGGTACTACTCGCGGCTGGCGGACTCTGGTGGCTCACGCAGAATGAAGTGGGGACGCTGCGCTGGCAGTTGAGATCTCACTCATCCCGCGCCACAGGTGCCGCACATACCACAGGTGTGTCATTGCCAGCAGAAACCCGTTAGTGTCTATGGTTTACGTGGAGTACGACAATGCCTCATTGCTCTTAGGTCGGCAGTAAGGCGAGGATTTCAGCGGCCAGTGCGTCAGGACGCTGAAGGGGAATGTCGTGGATGGTGTTGACCATATGCACAATCTGTGCCTCGGGACAAAGGGTCTGAATTTCGGCCAGACTGGCATTGCGCATTGCCAACTGCTGCTTACTCTGTTCATCGGTCGCAGTTTGTTCGGCTACGACAAGCTTGAGTGGACATCGCACGCGTGCGTAGAGTTCAATTGTGGGTTGGTCCCACATAGCTTCAATGATTTGCAGGTGGTTCTCAAATGTCAGGCGCGGCGAGACGGTGCCATCGAGGTGCAGGTTAAGAATCTGCAAGACTATCTCTTCTAATTCCGGCGTCCACTGACTGGCCAGCGGCGAACGCGCGAAGAAAGAGAGAAAGGTGTCACGCGTGACACCTGTGTAGCGTGGTGGTGCCAGGTCGATCAAAGCTTGTTCCAATGACCAGCCGGGCCTGTGCGAAAGCTGCTGAGACGCACCATCAACCAGCACCAGCGCACTGACCTCGCTGGCAGGCGCAGCCGCGTATTCCAGCGCGGCCATTGCACCCCACGAGTGACCGATTAGTACTGGTTGCGCGAGGTTGAGTGCCTGACTGAATGCCAGGTCATCGGCCAGAATACTGGCGAAGTCGTATCCCTGCGTCGGCTTGTCGCTCTGACCATGTCCCCGCTGATCCAGGGCGATCACGTCGTAGCCTCTGGCCGCGAGCAAGGGAGCTACCAGGTTCCAGATAGACGCAACGGAGGCCAGACCGTGTAAAAGCAGTATGGGTGGGAGCTTGGAGGGAGTCGTGGAGCCATTCCAGCGGCGGTAGTGCAATTGCAGGTGATTGGCTTGCACAAAGTGGTCGGAGGGTGCGACAGAAAGCATTGGACAAAAGCTCCTCTTCATCTCTTGACTGCTGTGAAAAGTCCTGGCAGCAAACAAGCTTTTTACTGGCAAGAGCAAGCGGGCAAGATCAGCGGTGCGGCGCTGATCTCACCACTGCGCTCATGCCAGGTTTAGCGCGAAATGGCATACCGTCTTTGCTCACAGAGGCCTCTTCCCTTGAGGTGATCTGCATAGCTACAAGGCAGTTTATTAGAGCAGGTCGGCATACAGTTCGACCTGAAATTGTCGTCTTGCTAAGGATCTACTCGTGGAGTAAATCTTCATCGGGTTCAGTAATATCTTCGCTCTCATCTTCATCTTCGACACCATATTCCATCGGGTAACCTGCGTCAGAATATGGGTCCTTATGAATTTGAATTGTCGCCTGAAGTACCGGAAAAGGTCTTAATCCTTCCGGTCCTGCTGGCCCCTCCATCTGCGGTTCGTACGCTGGAGCACCTTCACGCACCAACACCTCGTTCTCCCACGCCATCGCCTCAAAGCCCAGGCGGCGAAGGTCCATGACCATTCCAGCCCAGGTATCTTCAGGATCTACAGCCCACCAATCCCGTCCCATCACATTTACCGGTCGAACTCGCAAAGGTCGGTTAAGATCGCCGAGATTAGCCATCAATGTATCGGGTCTCTGTTCGGCTTTTTTCATTGGCATAAGAACCGTCCCTTCAAAACTAGAGTAGTTAGTTGCCCTCTCGTTAAAGTGTCTGTCACCAATCGCCTTTGCGAAAGTTGTCTTACCACTCGCCTCGGAAAGAAACACGCTACCTCTGGTACAATGTAACTGCACCGATCCATTCCACATAGAAAATTGATGCTGAATTAAACATACCACATTATCTCCTCGGTACGCCAGTTCAAATAGCAAACATTCGTGGTGTCTGCTCAATCTGGTTGGCGGTTCCCTGGCTCAAGCTTACAAAGCCTGGTATATCTTCTTTTCTCCTCCAGGCTATTTCATGCTCGTCGTGTCCACCCCCGCAATAAAAGGATCGGGTTGCGAGCGTGTGGCGACGGCTACACGCTCGCAACCCGATCCCAAAACCCTGGGACGGGGGGTCGCAAGCCCCTGGTCTTTTCCTATGGTCAGATTGACAGCTCTGCTAAAACAGCGCATACTGAACCTGCGAAGAGTTAGCAAAAGTCCAGGGCTAAGGGAAGAGTCTATGATGCAGTTAACGAATTTCTTAAAAAGAAGTGCGCAATCTACCCTGCGCCAGTGGCGGAGTACACCCACATATTTTTTCCTTACCTGGCGCTGGGGTACCTGGATCTTCGCCCTGATCAGTCTGCTGACGCTGCCCAGACCCCTCGCGCCAAATGTCGCCTCAACTATGAGTATCTGTCTTACTATCACGTTTATCTATACATTATTTGTCACCCTCTACGCCCCGGTCTGGCGTATGTTGATTTCGCGTCTGTCGCGGCGCGAGAAGCGTGCTACCACCGCCGCTCGTAGTTTGGGCAGAGGTCGCCGTCCTTCCAGCAAGACGCATCCTCAGTTGCCAGGGAGACAGGAAGAGTCTCACATCCTGCGTCCACTCCTGGATTCGCATAATTCCTATATAAATATCGCTATCTATTGTCTGGATGTAATTATCTGCGGACTGGTGACGTATTTCAGCTCTGTGAACCAGAGCAGTCCCTTCGGCGTCACGTCTCCCTTCTATCGCTATGGACTCTCTGCGGCTCTGGTCGCGGGTTTTACTTATAGCTATGGAGGTGGCTTGATGGCTGCTCTTGGTTATAGTCTGTTCATTATCTATGGGGCCTTCGTCTATCCTCCCGGTCAGGTGCTCCACTACAATACTATTCACCGACCACTCGATCTTGTCAGCTCCCTGATCGACGCTCCGTTGATTGCCCTGCTGGCCGCTTTTGTCGCGGGCCAGTTGAACAAGGCAATTCAGAGCAAACACCACGAACAGGATAATGTGCGCCGCCAGCGAGCGCTGCGCGGTGTGAGTGAGACGCTGGTCATGGGCATCAACGATCAGGTGCAGCTTTTGCGCAGGAGCGTCAAGGAGATTCGCCAGGGGGGACATTTTGATAAACTGGTGATTGCTCTGGTCCGCCAGGATAAGGGGGAGGAGCCGCGCCCGGACTTTGATACCTACGTTGAAACCGATGTCTCGAGCGCACAACACCCCGATCTCAGCGCTGCACTGGTGACTCAGGTTGCTCGTCTTGGTCAGGCCTATCACGCTTTTACTCCTCTCGTCGATCCCTTGAACGATTCACTGTATGGGATGGCCCGCCTCTATCAGCCCTTTTTCAAAGAGAATCAGATCTATCTGGTAATCGGAGCCGAGAGCATGCGCTATACCCCCTTCGAGAAGCATCAGGAGGAATTTCTGGCCATCGTTGGTCCACAACTGGTGGTTGCTCTGGAGAACATTCGCCTGACCGAAGAGACCGCCGAGTTGGCGACTATCGCCGAACGCACGCGGATCTCGCGCGAGATCCACGATGGTGTGGCTCAGCTACTCTATATGCTCAGTTTAAACAGCGAAACGTGCCTGGCCCAGGTCGAGCGCGTGGCAGCGCAGGCGCAGGATGGCGGTCAGGCTCTATTGGCGGTGCGCCAGAATCTATCCAGGCAGGTCACTATTTCAAAACAGGCTCTCTGGGAGACGCGCCACTATATGTTTATGCTCCGACCAATGTTGCGCGGCGATACGACGTTGACGCAGATGTTGACCAGCCAGATTCACGAATTTGAAGCGATCAGCGGCTTGCCGGCTTGTTTGCAGGTGGAGGGTCAGGAGTCACTGCCGAATGGCGATCCAGACCGCAATCGCCGCCGTGTGAAGGTCGGGACCGCCATCTTTCGTATTACTCAGGAGGCGCTGACCAACGCCTATAAGCACGCGCATGCTAGCCAGATTGAGGTGGTGCTCTCTCATCAGCCCGCGTCTATCTGTATAACGATCACAGACAATGGACAGGGTATCGTGTCCTCTGATCTCGCGCCAGGAGCGGAAAAAATCTATTCCGGTCGCGGCCTACAAGGGATGCGTGAACGGGCGACTGAGCTTGGCGGCTCCCTGGAGATTTGCGCGGCTAGCTTGGGCGGTACCTGTGTGGTCGCCAGTATTCCCTTTTAACAGGCTTTTGTACAACGTTTAAGATTGGTCAAGACGGCAAAAGGAGTACAGGCATATGGGAAAGACCCGCATTATGATCGTCGACGATCACGAAGTAGTGCGCATGGGTATGCGCATGCTCTTTGAGAACGAGGACGACTTTACCGTTGTTGGCGAGGCCAGCAACGGGGCTGAAGCTTTGGCCAAGGTGGCGGTGCTGGACCCACAGTTGATTTTGATGGATGTGCGCATGGAGAAGATGGGCGGCATTGAGGCTTGTCGGGAAATGAAAAGCCAGTATCCACAGGTCAGTATTCTGATGCTGACCTCCTTCACCGACGATGAGGCGGTGATGGCTTCGCTGCTCGCCGGGGCAAGTGGCTATCTGTTGAAGCACCTCAGTCGAGTCGAGTTGTTGCGTTCGGTTCGGCTGGTCGCCTCGGGCCAGACGCTGCTTACACCAGAGCAATCTCAGCAGACTTTACAGCGTTTTACTCGCACACCGGGCAACGATCTGACCGAGCGTGAGCGCGAGGTGCTGACCCTGGTGAGCCGGGGCTATACCAATAAGCAGATCGCTACTGCGCTGTATGTGAGCGAGAAGACAGCCCGCAATCATGTCAGCCATATTCTGGAAAAATTGGGCCTTGCCCGGCGCAGTGAAGCGGCGGCTTATGCCGTGGAGCATAAGCTCGTTCCCCCTAAAACGCCCGATAGGTGAGGCGCACGTTGTGTGGAATCTACTCTATAGTTCGGGCCTTTCTGTTCGTGCTGAATAGTTTGTGATAAGCAGATGTTCAACGTCGCGCTGATTGCGATCTTGAAAACTGACCAGGTATTTTTTCGCGAAAGCCTGGATAAACAGTCCTTGCCGCCCATACAGTTTCTGTATGAGTGGCGTATTTTTGATCACCAGCAAAAATTTTGCTGGACAGCGCTTGAGCAAATAATCGGCCAGGCGTTGTTGGTCTAGCAGGCCGAACTCATTGCGCATATAGGTACTGAAGTCGCTATCGTAGGGCGGATCGAGGAAAAGGAAGTCTCCTGCTTCGGGTGGATGTCTTTCCAGAAACGTAGCGAAGTCTAGATTTTCGATGATGGTATCGCGCAGGTGCGTTTGCAGAGCCGGGGTGCGCAGCAAGGCGATCTTGCGGCCCAGGTCTTTACGGTTGTAGCTGATGCCGCCGTAGGGGACGTTAAAATGTCCCTGGCGATTGTAACGAAACATCGAAGCGTAGGCGTTTTCGCGCACAAAGAAGAAGATAGCGCTGGCGACTCCTGGTGAGACCTCGTACTGATCGAGGTGATTGTAGAGATGGCGCAGGTGCATGTAGAACGCGCTCTTCAAGGCGCACTCAAGGTTGGCCGCGATATCTGCCTGGGGTAGGGGCCATTTTTGTTGTTCGAGCAGTGACATACGCCGAATTTTCGCGGCGAGATTGCGCTGTAATTCGTGCAGGAAACTATCGGTCTGCCAGATTGGGAGCAGGGCCACGCGCAGTGAGCAAAATGCATCCTGGTGGGCCAGAACGAAGGCACGAACGCACGCCTGGATCGTTGCCTGGGTGTATGGAGTGCCTACAGCCACTGTGTAGAGTTCGAGGAGGGTCTCTGTGTACGTTTCTGCCAGCGTGCTGATCTGTTGCCAGCTTTGCACAAGCGCTTCGAGCGTGTGCAGGAGATCGCTGTCCTGGCGGGCTACCATTGTATAAAACTGCACCAGCTCACTGGAGCGATCGTTGACAAATTTTTCCGGCGCGTCGATGGCAAAGAAGACGGCTCCGCCACCGAGAAAAGGTTCGTAGTATCGTCGGAAAGCTGGCACCAGGGGCAGTATATATTTGAGTTCCCGCTCTTTCCCGCCGGCCCACTTGATTAAAGGCGTCAGACGCTGATTGTTCAAAACAGACTTTCTCCTCCTCTACTGTTTGACCACGCTCACGTGACCAGTCGCTTGTGCTGTGTGTCTCTATCCTGCTCTGTGGGCCTGTATGGCGACGGTTTGCCTCAGGCGGCGAGCTGATAGATTTTGAGATTGCTAAAGACCGCCTCGGCGTTGGTGCCGCCGTTGCTGTTGTCTGCGGAGGTCGTAAAGCCGACCGTATCGGCCTGTTGATAGTAGCTATCCTGAATGTTGAACAGAAAGCTATGGTTGGCGTACAGCGATAGGCTGCTGCCCTGCGCAAGGATTTCGAGCAGATTGTTGCCGCTATGCAGCGCTGGCGAATCTGTCCAATCCTGGAGGGGAGTATTGCCTGAGCCTTTTTGCCGCGAAATTTTATACTGGTTCTGGCCGTCGATCTCGAAGAGATAGCCAGTGGGGTTGTTGAATCCGGTCAGGCTCATACGGATGTAGACGCCAGCCGAGTGGCCGCTGAGCAGGTCGACATCGACGGTGAGGGCCAGATTGGCGTACTGGTTGTTTTGTTCGCGGCAGGCCTGGAAATTGTACTGTTGGATCGGGCTGGGCGTTTGCGTCACGTGATAGCCCTGGGCGTCGAAGAAACACTGATTGTTATTGTCCCAATTCGCCTGGCTGACGTTGGCGCTATTTGGATCGGTCAGGCTGTCCTGGTAGATGAGCTGACCCGATGTGGCCGTCGCGATGGGTCCGACCGTAGCGGTGGCTGCGGCCTGAGCGGTGGCAGTGGGTGCGACGACTATCGCCGTAGCGGTGGCGTGTGCGCTTGTGGTGGCTGTGAGGGCTGCGTTGGCTATGGCGGTCTGGGTAGACGCAGGCGAGGGCGAGCCTTGTCCCGAGACAGAGGTCTGGCCGCTGCGACTGGTTGTCCCCAGCGCTCCGGGCGTAGAGGTGGTCTGCGTAGCTGGGCGCAACCTGAGCGCGATAGTCGTTGGGACCGCCAGGATCAAGATGGCGGCCAGGATGCCCGCGACGATGATGACGCGACGATCGGGGCGAGCGGGCTGGCGACCTGGTTGGCCAGGCAGTTGACCCGGTCGTTCGGTTGGACGCGTGGTCGACAGTGGTTGAGGCGTCTCTTCGTGTCCAGGCAGGACGACGGGGGCCTGTCTGTACGCGGGTGGCGCAGCGACAAAGCCTTCGGTTGCGGCGGCCAGCGGCGAGGCGTGTATCTCGGGGAGAGGGGTTGCCATGCGCGGCAGCGTGCTGGTCAACTCGGTGCGCGAGTTGCGATCCAGGTTGGTGCCGCTGGCGCTAAAGCCGGGTACCACTATACCGCTGCGGGTGACCGCACTATAAAAGGCCTGGGTCAGCGCTTTGGCACTGGGATAGCGGTCCTCAGGTTTCTTCGACAGTGCTTTATTGATGACCTTCTCGACTCCGGTGGGGATCTCCGGGACAAACTGGCGCGGCGATGGCGGCTGCTTGCTGACATGCATAGAGATCAGAGCGAGTTGATTATCGGCGCTAAAGGGCAGGCGGCCGGTGGCCATTTCATAGAGCAGGACGCCAAGCGAATAGAGGTCGCTGAGCGCGTCGGCGCGGCGGTGGACCTCGAACAGCTCGGGTGCGACATAATCGACGGTGCCGAGTACATCGCCTGTGCTGGTGAGCTGAGTGGCGTCGGAGGTGATGCGTGCGATCCCGAAGTCGGCGAGGTAGCAGCGCCCTTCTTCGTTGAGCAGGACATTGGACGCTTTGATATCGCGGTGTACAATGCCTTCGCTGTGGATATAGTCGAGTGCGCTGCCGATGTCGCTCAGACATTGGCAGACATCGGGCAGACTTAAAGGTGAACGGCGAATACGCAAACGCAGTGTTCCGCCGGTCATCAAGGGCATAACGATATAGTAGCGTGTCATGCCATCGAGTGGGCAGTCTCCGCTATCAAAGATCTCAATTAAATGAGGATGATGCAGGTGTGCCAGAAGCTGCGCTTCGCGAATAAAGCGGCGCAACATCTCCTCGTCTTCGCGTTTAAAAACCTTAACGGCGACCACACGCTGAAGCCTGGGGTTGAGGTCAAGTGCTTCATAGACATTGGCCATCCCCCCTTTACCAATGAGTCGACTCAACTTGTAGTGGTCGAGCGTCTTGCCCTCCAGTTCAGCCATACCGAATATTCTCCTGCTACCTGCGACTATTTGGATCACATAGATCTCTCTCCTCTACCTCTCCCTGCTTTAACGAATGAGGCCCTTCTGGCGTTACGTTCTGTCTGGCGCAGTCTCTTTTGCCTGGCTGCAACCGGCTTTAGAGCACTGGCCACCTGGGTTTAATCTCGATCCCTGCTCGCTTGTACAAGGGACCGGCGTGTTTGTGGGCTTCGGCGATGATTTCCTCCTCTTTCATTGTCTTCAATTCGCGATGCTCGACGACAATCTTGCCATCGACGACGACTGTGTCGACTTCTCCGCCGGTTGCGGCGTAGACCAGGCTGGAGATGGGATTGGGTGAAGGCGTCGTGTGCAAGCGGTTCAGATCGATGACGACAAAATCGGCCTTCTTGCCAGCTTCCAGTGAGCCGATTTCGTGTTCAAGACCGAGCGCACGCGCTCCGTTGATAGTTGCCATCTCCAGGACGCTTTCGGCGTTGACAATTAAAGGATCGTGGGAGACGGCTTTGTGCAGAATGGCAGCCAGTTTCATCTCGCGGATCAGATCGTAGTCGTTGTTGCTTGGACCACCATCGCAGCCCAGCGCTACATTGACGCCGCTGGCCAGAAGCTGCGGAACCTTGCAGATCCCGGAGGCCAGTTTGCTATTCGATGAAGGATTGTGTGAAACGCTGGTCTGCGTTGCGGCGAGTTTCTGGATATCCTGGTCGTCCAGCCAGACCATATGGACCAGGACACTCTTGGGACCCAGCAGTCCGACGCTCTCTGCAAAATAAACGGGCGAGAGACCGTATTTTTCTTGGAGAAAGATTTTATCTGCTTGTACTTCAGCCAGATGCATAGTGATCCCCATATCTCGCTGGTGCGCGTAGGTGCTCATCTCGCGGTAGAGTTCGGGTGTAACGCCGCCGGGCGTGCGGGGTCCGAACCAGACGTGAATACGATCATTGGCCTTGCCTTGCCATTTGCTGTGGGCGTCGAGCACGCCAAGCAGACTAGTTGCGCGGCTCTCGACCAGGCCGGGGTGCATAGCGTTCTCATCCTGAGTGGCGTAGGTGCTGGTATCCATCACAATACCGGCCAAGCAGGCGCGGATGCCGCTCTCTGTAACCGCCTCAGCGATGCCATCGAAGCCATAGCGGTGGGCCAGCATCGATTCCAGAAAGGTTGTGGTCCCGGATTTAAGCATCTCGGCAATACACAGGCGGGCGCTGGTATAGCCATCGTCGCGCGTATAATTGCCCTGCAAGACCCAGACGCGCTCGCAGAGCCACTGGATCAGCGCCATATCGTCGGCGCACCCGCGAATCAGCGCCTGTGCGAGGTGGACGTGGGTATCGATCAAGCCGGGGATAATCAACATTCCTTTAACATCGATAGCCTCCTCGCCCATGTAGGCAGAGGTTATCTCCGCTGCTTTGCCGACTGCTTTGATGCGGTTTCCTTCTACGACCAGCGCGGCGTTAGTGAGGATCTCACGGGATTGATTCATAGTGACAATAGTTGCATTGGTGAAGAGCATACCAGACATCCTCCCCCTGATTATAGATATCGGCAGATGGTCTTGTAACTTTAGACCACTATACCATGAATCCTGGCTCTGCTCAATAACTCGTTGTGTGTGTTCCAGGATTAGTCCTTTTCACGGGTAGGTTTCTCGTCCTTCCCTAGACTATTGGTCGGGACCGCCCCACCCTAGAGAGAAGAAGATACAGGAAGGCATGGTTCGGTGGCAGGCTTGCGGCCGAACCATGCCTTCCTGTATGTCACATGTGTGCTTCGCTGGAGCGAAGCATCCAGAAAAAAACCTACTCGTGTAAAGTTCGGGGTGTCCCCGAAAAACCTCTTTTTCCTCTTTTACCCGCATTTGCATGCGGCAGGGCGACTTTGCAATAGCCCTGGGATTGGCAAAGGGAGATATTGCCCGAAGGGTAGGTGATATGGTAGAATTACGTGGGGACACTCGTCGGTGAATGGTCGGGAAGCTGAAACCTTTAGAAGACGAGCTGGTGGAATAAGAGAAGCGGAAACTCAGTGCTACATCTGGCGCGATAATAAGAGAGAGGTGTAGCAGGAGATGGAAGCATTCCGCCGGGGGATGAGGAGCAAGCAGGCAATTCTTGAGTGTCTACCTATCTATGAAGAAGAGCGCCGGGCATTGCAGCATACTGGCATTGAGGTTCGTATCTATCGCCATGCGGACCCTGATTACCCGCATTGCGTTATCACGGCGCGACCAGAGTTTTTCGAGCGATGAAAAAAGGCGAGTACCATGCAAAACCTCAAGTCACAGACCGCGATGAGCGAGAGTAACCTGTTTTGCGAGCAGCAAGGCTTCCATTTATCAACTTGTTACCCCTGACCCTCCTCTTTTGTTGCCGCCTCGGTTGGTCCTGGTCGGACACAGACCTGCTCTTTGTGGGCAATCGCCTGGCCCATTTTGTGAGAAACAGTGCTAGTTTGTTTGTCGGATCTCGTTAAACTGAGAAGAGATCTGCCTTTGTATAAACCTGTTGCGCGTCCATTTTTTATACCAGAAGCGAATATCCAATGGGATAGGGGCTTCTCCATATCTGCGAGTATGAGAAGATATTGTACGCTTGTCAGCTTTTCAGGAGAGTTGACAGGAGCTAGCCCGGTATGCGGGGCCGGGGAGCAGGTATGTTTTTACAGGCCGCATCATCAGAAAGGATTTTTATGAGTACCGATGGTTTACTCAAGGCCCTCAACGATTCTCAACGCTATCTTGATATTGTGCAAAAGCAACAACTTGGTAGAAGCGAGACGGAATGGCTGATAGAGACGACTGTCAATAATTTTGCGCAGTATTATAACAGCGGATTTATCGAGTACCGGAAGTCAGTCTCAGAGGCCGGCGACTATGCCGCGGTCGAGTGGACGGGGAGTGGCGCGACGTTTCGCGATGTGCTGGGGCGTGAATATATCGACTGTCTGGGTGGTTTTGGTTTGTTCAATCTGGGGTGGAGACATCCCAAAGTCGTGGGGGCCGTGCAGGCGCAGTTACAAAAAAGCCCGTTGCCGACGCAGGAGTTACTTGATCCTTTGCGTGGTATGCTGGCGCATCTACTGGCGGAGATTACGCCTGGTGATATTCAATATAGTTTCTTTGTGAATAGCGGTACCGAAGCTGTCGAAGGCGCGATGAAGCTGGCCAAGCTCTATACGCGTAAGCATGGTTTTATTGCTGCGGTGCGTGGTTTTCATGGAAAAACTGCTGGTTCGCTCTCACTCACTGGGAAGGCGATGTTCCGGCGTCCGGCTTTGACGCCGCAGAATAATGTCTATCACGTTCCCTTTGGTGATGCAGACGCGGTTGAGCAGCAGTTGCGGATTGCGCGTGAGGTGGGCAACGATATCGCTGCCGTCGTGATGGAGCCTGTGCAGGGCGAGGCCGGGGCGATTGTTCCACCTGATGATTTTTGGCCGCGGCTGCGTCAGATCTGCGACGAGTACGAGGTCCTCTTGATTGCCGACGAAGTTCAGACGGGCATGGGACGTACGGGCAAGCTGTGGGGGGTCGATAACTGGCAGGTGGTTCCCGATATTATCGCCTCGGCAAAAGCGCTGGGTGGTGGAGTGATGCCGATCGGAGCCTTTATGGCCACGCCGCGCATCTGGAGCGTGATGAACAGCAATCCCTTTATTCATACCTCAACCGCAGGAGGCAATCCACTGGCCTGTGCGGCTGCGATTGCTGCGATCAATGTCACGCTGGAAGAGAAGATTTCCGAGCAGGCGGCGGAGAAGGGCGAGTATTTTATTGCTCGTTTAAAAGAGATTGCTGCGCGTAACACGGATATCTACACAAACATCACCGGCAAAGGACTGTTAATTGGCCAGCACTTTGTCAATGATGATATCGGTTATGCAGTTGCTGCGGGTTTGTTCAAACGTGGTGTATTGATCTCGGGGACCTTAAATAACTCGCGGGTGATCCGTGTGGAGCCGCCGCTGGTCATCACGCGTGGGGAGATCGACACGATCCTCAATCGTTTGGAAGATACGTTGAGCGAGATACGGACGGGTGCGAGCGTAGGCTTTGCCCTGCCCGAGGTCGAGGCTGCGGGCGGACCCTTATTGGGTATTGTCAGTTCGCCTGAGTCCGATACGTCGTCTGTCGCCTGAGAGAGCTTGCTTGCGAGGATGAGAGTTTTTTTATGCACATCATCGTTTTGGGCGGAGCCGGTGCGATGGGACGCGTCACTGTACGCACTTTGATTGAATACGACGATGTCACGCAAGTGACTATCGCGGACTATCACGAAGGACGTGCCAGAGAGCTGGCTGCCAGCCTGCATAGTAGTAAGCTTCAGGTGCGTTACATCGATGTCAATGATATGGAGAGCCTGTGCAAACTGTTGCGCGGTGCCGACGTAGCATTGAGCGCGGTCGATTATGTTTTTAATCTACCGATTTTGCGAGCTTGTATCCAGGAGCGGGTCCACTATGCCGACCTGGGAGGACTCTTTCACATGTCGCGGACCCTGCTGGCGCTGCACGAGGAGGTGGAAGCTGCGGGGATTACCGCTGTGCTGGGAATGGGAGGCACGCCAGGGATTACCAATCTCCTGGCGCGTCTCGCGGTTGATCAGCTAGATAGTGTGGAGAGCATCAAGGTGCAGTTGGGGTGTGCGGATGCCACGCCATCCAGTGCACCGCTGGTGCCACCGTATTCGATGCGGACGATCCTTGACGAGTTTACCAAAGAGCCACAGGTATTTCAGGCTGGTCAGTGGTATCCACAGCGTCCACTGAGTGGTCAAGAGGAGTTGCGCTTTCCGCCGCCGATCGGACGGGCCACGGCCGTCTATTCGTTGCATTCTGAGTGTGCAACCTTTCCGCTCTCTTTTCGTGAGCAGGGCATTCAGTATGTGTCCTTTAAGATTGCCTTTCCCACCGACTTTATGACCAAACTTGCATTTCTAGTTGCGCTGGGATTTGGCAGCGACGAACCGCTGGTACTGCGCACGGGTGCAGTCTCGCCGCGTGAAGTACTCACGCGTCTAGTTGAAGCCCTGCCGACTGAAGCGGTTGAGCCGCAGGACTGCGATGTGTTGCGTGTGGTCACCAGTGGTCGGGTGGAGGGCAAGGTTATCGAGATCACCAATCAGGTTGTAGTGCAGCCCTATCGGCGCTGGGGCATTGGCGCAGGCGCACTGGATACCGGTGTACCGCTAGCGATCGTCGGACGGATGTTGGGCAACGGAGAGATTACGCGGCGGGGAGCGTACGGTCCAGAGGTTTGTGTGCCTAGCGAGCCATTTTTCCATGAACTGGCTCGGTACGAGATGCGCGTCAGCGAGACGCGTGCCGAGGTGCTCACATAGATTACGCTTTTTGGGCGGGTCTGTGGTAGAATAATGGAAAGAAAAGCGATTTGAATGTCGATATTCGTAGATATTTCTGGCAAAAGCTACGAATATCGAGGCATACAGCGGCTTATCGTTGAGCGAGAGTTGTATTAGCTCACCGAAAGGGGTTATTGAAGATGGCCGAGTACAAACTCCTGATCAATGGGGAACTTGTCAATAGCAGTACGGGCCGGTTTAGTGACGATATAGGACCGGCTTCGGGTGAAGTTGTGGCTCAGGTACCGCAGAGCAGCATTGAAGATGTTGAGAAGGCTGTCGCGGCGGCGCGTGAGGCATTTGACGATGGGCGTTGGTCGCGTCTGCCGCACGGAGTGCGGGCGGCGACCCTGGAGAATTTTGCGAAGGTGCTGGAAGCTCATGCGAGCGAACTGGCCGAATTGGAGTCGTTGGATGCGGGGAAGCCGATCAAGCTGGCGCGTGACAGCGATATCCCCTTCTCGATCGACAACCTGCATTTCTTCGCGGGAGCGGCGCGTCATCTTTCGGGAGCGGCGGCGAGCGAATATAATGGTTTGCACACCAGCATTATCAGGCGTGAGCCGATCGGTGTAGTGGCCTCATTAGCTCCCTGGAACTATCCATTTATGATGGCGGCCTGGAAGATTGGTCCGGCGCTGGCGGCTGGCAACACAGTGGTGCTCAAGCCCTCGGTTGAGACGCCGCTGACCACGCTCAAGCTGGGTGAGTACGCATTAGAGGCGGGTTTGCCGGCGGGAGTGTTGAACGTCATCACCAGTGGTCCGGGAGTTGCGCAGGCGTTGGGAAGCCATCCCAGAGTCAACATGGTTTCGGTGACCGGAAGCACCGAGAGTGGTAAGCACATCATGCGTGCGGGTGCCGAGTCAGTCAAGCGTGTTCACCTTGAATTGGGGGGGAAGGCTCCCTTTATCGTCTATGAAGACGCGGATATCGAGGCCGCGGCCAATGGAGCGATAGTTGGTGGATACGTCAACTGTGGTCAGGATTGTACGGCGGCCACGCGCATCTATGTCCAGAGCAGTATCTACGACGCGTTTCTAGCGACTCTTTTGAGCAAGGCTCGTCAGGTGCGCGTGGGCGATCCAGCGGCGGAGAGTACCGATATGGGACCGTTGATCTCGGGAGCGCAGCGTGCCACCGTCGAGGGGTTTGTCGAGCGAGCGTTGCGGGCAGGTGGCAACGTACTGACGGGAGGAAAACGGGCCAGCGTCGCGGGTCTGGAAAAGGGATTTTTCTTTGAGCCGACCGTCATCGCCGAAGACCGCAACGACTCTGAGATTGTGCAGAACGAAGTTTTTGGTCCAGTGATTGTGGTTTGCCGTTTTGACAGCGAAGAAGAGGCGTTGCAAAAAGCCAACGGAGTTGTCTATGGGCTGGCCGCATCTGTCTGGACGCGTGATATCTTTAAAGCCATGCGAGCAAGCAGTGCCATCCAGGCCGGTACAGTCTGGATCAATGACCATTTGCCGATAACCTCTGAGATGCCGCATGGTGGATATAAAGAGAGCGGAATTGGGAAAGACATGTCGCTCTACTCGTTTGAGGAATATACGCAGATCAAGCATGTAATGATTGAATTGAGTGGTGAGGCGCGTAAAGGTTGGCATTATACCATTTTTGGCGATGCCTGAACTGGTATATCGAGGGAGTGTGGGCTGAAACGTCCATAGTTTTCCGACAGATCCAAAAAGAAGAGTCCTGGTTTGTTCTGGCAAATCAGGACTCTTCTTTTGCAGAACGGAAACAAAAGCGGATATGTGTCAATCGGTGGAAAGAAGCTGAAAAACCTGAAACTACTGTTTGGGGATTGCGTCAGCGTTAAATGTGCTTATAATACTAGTGGGATTCAGGTTTTGCTCAAAGAGAAAGGGTATAGAGACCGTGAGTAGTCGAGAATACCTGGTAGGGCAGCAGCTTGGCAACTATTATCTAGAGGCATTGATAGATAGTGGGAGTTTTGGGACAGTTTACCGAGGCTGGCACTATATTTTTACCGACGACCAGCCGGTTGCGCTTAAATTGATGCACAACTATCTTGATCGAGCGGATCGAGAGCATTTTTTTCAAGAAGCGCGTCTCCTGCGCAAGCTCAAGCACCCGGCCATTCTATCGATTATTGATGCGGGGTTGGACGACAGGCGGCCCTACTTGGTGATGGAGTATGCGCCGCGTGGTTCGTTGCGTGAACTCCTGCGCGAGCGGCAGGGGGAGGCGTTGTCTCTGCACGAGGCGTTGCGCATTTTGAATACTATTGGTCAGGCACTCGTCTATGCTCACCGGCAGAATGTTTTTCATCGTGACCTCAAGCCGGAGAATATTCTCTTTAACGAAGAGGGTGAGGCGCTGCTGGCTGACTTTGGGATGGCTGTGACTTTTGCGTCTGCGCACACAGCGATAGTTGGGCAGGGTGGGACACCCGCCTATATGGCCCCTGAACAGTTTGAAGGTCTGATCAGTCCTAAGAGCGATCAGTATTCGCTCGCCTGCATTGCCTACGAATTGTTGAGCGGGAGCAAGCCCTTTGGCAATGCGCAGGTGGGATTTGAGACTATCTGGTTTCAGCACGCGCATATGCAGCCACTGTCGTTAGTGAAGTCGAATCCAACCATCCCGAGCGAGGTGGAGCGAGTGATTATGCGAGCGCTGGCCAAAGATCGTGCGGCGCGTTATCCCAGCATTGCAGATTTTTTACGGGGTCTGTCCGAGCCATTTTTCTCGGCGACTTTACGAGCGATGCCGCCCTCTGGGGTGTTCTCAAGTGGCACTCGCCTGCGGCAGAACGCGAGCGCGGCCCGCCTCAAAGGCGAGATGCTCTACGCGGATGGACGCTATCAGGAGGCGCAGGGGTTTTTTGTGCAGACATTGGAGATAGATAAGACCGATCTGCATGCTCAGCGGCGGCTTGGTCAGACCCTTTTTGCGTTGGGTCAGCATCAGAAGGCGCTGGAGGCTTTTGCTCGTGCTCTAGAGATGGAGCCTGAGAACAGCGATTATGAGGTGGACCAGGCGCAGGTTTTGCTAGCGTTGAAGCAAGAGAAGCAGGCTTTGGAGGCCTGTGAACGCGCCCTGCACCTTGATCCAGGGAATGCTTCGGCTCACTGTGTTCAGGGGAAAATCTACGGCGAGCTGGGTCTCGACGAAGCCGCATTGCGTTGCTATGACCACGCAATTGAACTCGATCCACGTAGTCCACTCTATCACTACTCGCGTGGAGATGCACTGCGCTGGCTGGGTCGCGATAGAGAGGCGTTGGATGCCTACAACTATGCACAGGCCCTAAAGCCGGCCACGCGTAAAGCCTATGTGCAGATAGTTGGGGCAAGATCTATTGTCTGCTATAATCTGAAACGCTACGATGAGGCGCTGGAATGTTGCGAATGTGCGCTGGAGATGGGGACAGACACGCCTGTTATCCATTTCTATAAGGGTCAGGCTCTGTTCCAATTGCAGCGTTATCATGAAGCTTTAGATGCATTTGACCGCGTGATCGCTCTGGACCCGGAGTTTACTCATAGCCACGCCAACCGCGGCCATACACTTTATTGTCTGGAGCGTTTTACAGAAGCGTTGGAGGCTTTTGATCGAGCGCTGATCTTTGATGCCGACGAGGCAGCTATTTATAATACCCAGGGCAATATTTTCTTCCTGTTGGAGTGCTTCGATGAAGCAAAGGCGAAATATAGTCGAGCGGTTGATCTTGCCCCGCAAAATATGAATTATCGGCAGAACTTGCAGTATGCTCAGGATAAGCTGGCTCCTGAGCATTTCTAGTGGGTTACTGCGTCTCGTTTATCAGAGGTGGGGATACTCCATGCCTCGCAATGGGCTGCACTTCTGCTGGGTTTTTGTGACCGAGGGCAGAGACAAGACAGAGAGCATAGTGCAGAGCGGGAGAGAGTACTAGTGGGAGCGCGTTTTCTCGACGGCGCACGTACTTTCTGGTAGGATGTTTGAGAAAAATGGCGAATTAGAACTACTAGACATGGAGAAGAGAAGATTGCTTGCTATGGAGAAAATGCAGCGCCATATTCAGATAGCGCGTGGCTTGTGGCCTGCCGATCTAGTTTTGCGCAACGCCAGGCTGGTCAATGTCTGTAGCGGTGAGTGTTATCCTGCGGATGTCGCTCTCGCTGATGGGCTGGTAGTTGGGGTGAGTGAGCCGGGTGGGAGGTATCGCGGGGATGAGGAGCGAGATCTGGAGGGACGCTGGCTGGCTCCAGGCTTGATCGATGGGCATATGCATATCGAGAGCACGATGCTGGTGCTTGCCGAGTTTGCTCGTCTGGTGGTGCCGCGTGGAGTGACGGCTGTGATGCTTGATCCGCATGAATTTGCCAATGTGCTGGGGATCGAAGGCATTCGCTATGTGCTGGCTTCCGGGCAGAACCTGCCGCTGGCGGCCTATGTGATGCTCTCGTCGTGTGTCCCGGCCTCGTCGTTTGAAAGTCCCTATCGTGTTTTGATGGCCGAGGATCTTTTGCCGTTGCTGAGTGAAGAGAAGGTTCTGGGGCTGGCTGAGATGATGAATATGCCCGGTGTGTTGCACGGCGACGAGCAGGTTTTGGCCAAGATCCAGGCCACGCGTCGTGCCGGACTGGTCGTCGATGGTCACGCGCCCGGCCTGAGTCGCTACGATCTCAACGCATATGCCGTGGCAGGGGTGATGTCGGATCACGAGTGTACCACGCTGGAAGAGGCGAGGGAGCGCATTCGCCTGGGCATGTGGTTGATGGTCCGCGAAGGCTCTGCGGCCCGCAACCTGGACGCGCTGCTGCCGCTGGTACTTGAACTTCACCCTCCGCGTGTCTTCTTTGTGACCGACGATCGCGATCCTCAGGACCTGACGACGCGTGGCCATATAGATTCAATGGTGCGTCGGGCAGTTGAGCTGGGCCTGGACCCCGTTGAGGCGGTCCGCCTGGCTTCTTATAATCCCGCGCAATATTTTCATCTGCTGGACCGTGGAGCTATAGCTCCAGGATTTGTGGCGGACCTAGTGGTGCTGGACGACCTGGCGACTTTTCAGGTCGAGACGGTCTATAAAGATGGCCGCTTGGTTGCGCAGAAGGGTCAGTTGCTAGTTGAAACTTCCACGCCGACCTTTGCCAATCTGACCGACACCATTCACCTCGGACCGCTCGACGCTGCCAGACTGCGTATGGCTGGTCAGCCGGGACTGGTTGAAGTTGTGGGGATTGAGCCGGGCCAGATCACTACACAGCGTTTGCGTGTCGAAGCTCCGCTTGTTAACGGTGAGATTGTCGCCGACCCCGCTCGCGACCTGCTCAAGCTGGTGGTGATTGAACGTCACCACGCCAGTGGTCAGATCGGGCTGGGACTGGTCAAAGGCTTTGGACTGCGCGAGGGTGCGGTGGCTTCCAGCGTGGCCCACGACGCGCATAATCTGGTGATCGCCGGAGCGAGCGACAGCGATATCATCCTCGCTGCTCGCGTTCTGGCCGAGATGGGTGGCGGCTTTGCCTGCGTGGTTCATGGCGAAGTTCGCGCCCGCGTGCCTCTGCCTCTCGGGGGGCTGGTTTCTCCACTGCCCGCCTCCGAACTCGTGCAACAACTTCGCGTTCTGGACGCGGCCGCCGCAGAACTGGGCTGTACCCTTGAGCACCCCTGTATGACCTTGAGCTTTCTCTCGCTTTCGGTGATCCCTGCCCTCAAATTGACCGACCAGGGATTAATCGATGTTGAAACATTTACAGTCATTCCTTTACAAGTATAAAGGTAACGGAAATGTTAACAAATCTTCTCGAATACCATTGGGCCGAAGATCTGGATGACGCTTTGATCTTGCTGGCACGTTCAGACGTGAAGACCGTACCGCTGGCTGGCGGCACACATTTGCTGAGTCTCGAAGACGAGGAGATCCAGGCCGTGGTTGACCTCCGCGACCTGGAACTTGCATATATCGATGATAATCAAAATAGGCGCGACGAGCGTGGGCGTGCGTCCATGCGTTTGGGAGCGATGACCACGCTGCAAAGCCTGGCGGATGCTCCACTGTTGGGTGAGATGGCGACAGGGATAGTCGCGCGTGCCGCGCGTGCCTCGGCCTCCTCGCCTTTGATCCGCAACAGTGCCACGCTGGGAGGAACGCTAGTGACCGGTGCGGCCTCGCAGGCTGACCTGTTGACCGCGCTGGCGGTGCTGGATGCTGAGGTTGTTTTGCGCTCGGGTTCTAAACGGCAGATCGAGCTTGGCAGGGGGACGTTGGATCGACCTGGTCTGGCGATGGCGGGTGTAACCTTCAAGGGCAAGCAAGAACGGCGTGTGACCTTTGCGAACCTGGCGAGTGAGCTGCGGAGCAACGAACTGATCATCGAGGTAGTCTTTCCGCAGCCTGACGCGAGCAGTGGTGGTTCCTTTGTGCGCATTGGGCGCACTGCGGGGGATGTGGCGCTGCTCAATGTTGCGGCCTTGATTGAGATCAAAAACGAGACCTACCAGCGAGTGCGCCTGGCGCTGGGTGGTGTGAACATGGAGCCGGTGCGTTTGAGCGCAGTCGAGCGGCAGCTAGAGGGTCAACTCGTGCAGCAGGTGGCGAACAACGCGCTGGACGTGCAGCGTCTGGCGGGAGTTTTACAGGCGGGGATGGGTGGTTTTCAGCCGCCCTCGGATTTTCGTGCTAGCAGTAGTTATCGCAGGGTTGTGGGGATGAACCTGGCTTTTCGGGCGCTGGAAGAAGCCATCAACGTTTCGCGCTGGCGTAATATGGTTTCCGAGGGGAGATAGATCGCATGGAACTTGAGTTAAGCATTAACGGGATCATCAAGAGCCTGGAAGTAGCGGCCAACGACTCATTGCTGAACGCCTTACGCCGCGAGGGTTACTCCAGCGTCAAACGTGGCTGTGAGAGCGGCGAATGTGGAGCCTGTACGGTGTTGGTTGACGGAGTGCCGCGAGCCAGTTGTGTCACCCTGGCGGCGCAGACGGGTGGTTGTACATTGACCACAGTTGAAAGTTTGGGCGATGGACATCCGTTGCACCCCTTGCAGGAAGCATTTATTGATACAGGTGCGGTTCAATGTGGTTTTTGCACGCCGGGGATGCTGCTCTCGGCCACAGCCTTACTCAAGCGCAACCCTGCGCCGATTGAGGCTGAGGTGCGCGAGGCGCTAGCAGGCAACCTCTGCCGCTGTACAGGCTATATCAGGCCGGTCCAGGCGGTCTTACGTGCAGCTGCCGTATTGCGCGGAGAAAGCGTGCCGTCTCTCAGCGTACTGCCAGTGGATAGTTCGGTCCAGGAGTGGTCGCCTGAGGGAGGTCTGGAGCCAGCGCAGAGTCAGGCCGGCGTACCCCTGACTAATCCTCAAGAAGCAAGCGTAGTTGGCAAAGCTGTGCGCCAGATTGACGCGGTCAAGCTAGCGACCGGGAGACCGACGTTTGTTGACGACATCGAATTGCGTGGCATGCTCACGGCGCGGGTGCTGGGGAGTCCGCACGCGCACGCCATCATTCGCGAGATAGATGTCGCGGCGGCGCAGGCTATTCCGGGTGTTCACGCGGTATTGACCTATCGAGATGTGCCGCGAGTAGCATATACCAGTGCTGGTCTGGGTTGGCCCGGATCGGGTCCGCGCGACCAATACGTGCTGGATCAGCGTGTGCGTTTTGTCGGTGACCGTGTGGCGGTCGTAGCGGCCGAGACCGCAGAGATTGCCGAGCAAGCCTTGCGTGTGATCCAAGTAGAGTACGAAGTGCTGCCGCTGGTTCTTGATCCGCGTCTGGCGAGTTCCCCGCGTGCTCCGCGTCTTCATCCTGAAGAAGAATCGTATGGTATGCACGACGCCGAACACAATATCGCGGCCCACATCCTGGCTGAAGTGGGTGACGTAGAGCGTGGTTTTGCCCAGGCTGACCTGGTTGTGGAGGGTGAGTACCTGTTGCCGCAGATTCAGGCTGCGCCGCTAGAAAATCACGTCGCCATTACCTACCTGGACGAAGACGAGCGCCTGGTTGTGCGCAGCAATACACAGACGCCAGCGCATGTGCGGCGTATCATCGCCACGGTCGTCGGTCTCGCGCCGCGTCAGATTCGCGTCGTGAAACCGAGCGTGGGAGGTGATTTTGGTGGGAAACAGGATATACTGATTGAAGACCTCTGTGCGCTGCTCACCATCGCTACCAGGCGTCCCGTGCGTTTACAGTATTCGCGGGCCGAAGAGTTGCGCAACGGTCACACGCGTCATCAGCAGATCATCCGCATGAAGACCGGCGTGCGGCGCGATGGAACGATTATCGCCAATTCGATGCTTGTGCTGGCCAATACCGGGGCATATGGTGCGCACGCGCGGATTGCGCCGAGCAACACGGGAGCCAGGACGCTGCCACTTTACCCCTGCGCAAACATGCGTTTTGAGACGCAAGTAGTCTACACCAACCTGCCGCCAGCCGGGACAGCGCTTGGTGCGGGAACGCCGCAGGGCTTTTTTGCGCTAGAATGTCACATCGACGAGATAGCTCGTCAGCTTGGTCTTGACGCGCTCGAAGTGCGGCGCAAAAACTGGTTAAAAGAGGGCGACACCATCAGGTTGGCGGCTGATCTGGACCAGAGCAAGGAAAGGGAGCCGTTGCGCGTGCGCAGCAGTGGTCTGCCGGAGTGTCTGCGCCAGGTAGAAGAGAAGATACAGTGGCGCGAGAAGCGTGGGAAGAGTGGGAACGAGCGTTTCAGGCGCGGTATTGGGATCGCGATGGCCATGCATGCCATGCCTGACATCGGACAGGAGATGGCGGCGGCCACGCTTGCGTTAAATGAAGACGGCTCGTTTAACCTGCTGGTCAACGTCGCGAACAGCGGGACGGGTGTTGCAACGCTAGTGGCGCAGATCGCCGCCGAGATCCTGGGAGTGCGCGTTGAGGATATCGTGCTGCACGCGCCCGACACCGATGTAACCCCGTTTGCAGCTACTCTATCGCTGCTTACCAACGGTGGAGCGGTCAGAGAAGCAGCCGAGCGGGTGCGCACCAGGATTCTGGAAGTTGCCGGACAGATCCTGCATCTTGGGCCGGCGCAACTGGTCATGCGCGGGCGGGCGGTCAACGCGTCCGATGGGCGTAGTCTGACGCTTGCGCAGGTTGCACTGCACGCGCTGTACGTTGAGAACCAGCAGCAGATTATAGCGAGTGCCTCGTGGGTAAGCCGACCTAGTCAGCCGCCGTTCAGCGTGCAGGGTGCCGAGGTCGAAGTCGATACCGAGACAGGGATGGTGCGTGTACTTAGAGCCGTCGCGGCCATAGACGTAGGTCGCGTAGTAAACCCACTGATTATCGAAGGCCAGATCGCGGGCGCGATCAGTCAGGCGCTCGGCTACAGTCTCAGCGAAGAGCTAGTCTACGACCAGAATGGTCGATTGCTTCTCGACAACTTGCAGGACTACCGTCTGCTCAATACACTCGATATGCCGGTGCTGGAGATTGGGCTAGTGGAGACCGAAGATCCGGGAGGTCCCTTTGGGGCTAGAGCCTTTGAAGAGATAGCCATCGACGCGGTCGCTCCAGCCGTCGCAAACGCCGTGGCCGACGCGCTAGGAGTGCGCCCACGTCAGCTCCCATTGACGCCTGAGCGCGTCTTGCGTGTACTGCGCACTCAGACGCGCAACGGCTAGTTGTGCCTGATTTGGACGGAGAGAAGGACCAGCGATGGAAGCAATCAATGTGTTTGATTACGAGGTTCGCGCCAGAGAACTGATGGAGCCTGCCTTCTGGGACTATTTTGCTGGTGGTGGTGCTGATGAAATCACACTTGGGACGAACGTGAGCGACTACTCACGTATTCGCCTGCGTCCACGCATGTTGATCGATGTGAGGGGGTGTGAGACAGGCACGACGTTGCTTGGTACGCCGGTACGTGCGCCATTGCTGGTAGCTCCCACTGCTTTTCATTGTATGGCTCATCCAGAGGGAGAGTGTGCCACAGCGCGAGGTGCGGGGGCAACCGGGACCGTGCTGATTGCCGCCACCGATGCCACGCGTTCGCTCGAAGAGATCGCGCAAGCGGCCAGTGCGCCCCTATGGTTTCAGCTCTACCTCTATCCCACGCGTGAAGTCGCGCTGGGGCTGGTCAGGCGGGCCGAAGCGGCGGGTTACAAAGCGATTGTATTGACCGTAGACATGCCGACCCTGAGTCGACGCGAGCGCGACGTACGCAACCGACTGACCATTCCGCCATCAGCGTTCTCGCGGGCCAACTTTGCTGATATCAAGCGCGACGAGCACGCCTGGACCAACCTGACCTGGCAGGATGTTGATTGGCTGCGCTCGGTCACGGCCTTGCCGGTGCTTCTCAAGGGCATTCTCACTGCCGAAGATGCGCGACTCGCCCTTGAGCATGGAGTTGATGCACTCATCGTCTCGAACCACGGAGGTCGTCAGCTTGATGGAGTCGTGACCGGCATCGAGGCCTTATCCGAGATCGTCGCTGCCGTGGGGGGGAGTTGCGAGGTCTATATGGACGGAGGTATACGGCGCGGGACCGATATACTCAAGGCGTTGGCGTTGGGAGCGCGGGCAGTGTTGGTGGGGCGTCCGGTGCTGTGGGGATTGACAGTTGCAGGTGCGGCGGGAGTGCAGCACGTTCTAGAGATCTTGCAAGCAGAATTCAAGCTAGCGATGCAACTGGCTGGTTGTCCCACCATAGAGAGTATCAAGCGGGAGCTGGTCAAGTTGCCAGCCGCATTTAATTGACGGCTGGCTGTACTTGTCCGACAAAAAAAGAGCGGGTAGTATCGTCGCATATTGACAATACCACCCGTGTCCTATAGTCATGCTTGAGCGGGCGTCACGCGCATCTTGATGCCGTGGAGTGGCTGTGCAGTCGCGCCATGAAACTGGACGATTTCCTGGTCGGGCAGGAGTTCCAGCTTGTAGGTGCGCAGGACGTGAGCCGCGATAGCCTTGATCTCCACCTGGGCAAAGTTAATGCCGATGCAGATGCGTGGACCGCCGCCAAAGCCTACCAGAGAATAAGGATGTTTTTTATGTTCTTCGCGTGGTGGTGCAAAGCGATCGGGATCGAATTGTGTGGGATTGGCAAAGATCGTGGGGAGCATATGCGAGGCCGCGATACTATAGAACAGTATTTTACCTGCTGGCACGTAATAGTTGTAGAAAGTAAAGTCTTCAAGCGTGCCGCGAGGGCCATTGGGAACAGAGGGATAGAGGCGCTCAGTCTCGCTGAGTGCGTTGTCCAATTCTTTCATACGTTTGATGTTTTCCAGTGTTGGATCGACAGAAGGAGTCAGTTGCTCAGCTATCTCGGCCTGGACGCGTTGGGCGTAGGCGGGGTGCTGGTTGAGCAGATAGAGCAGCCAGGCGCTCAGGTTTGTCGACGTTTCGTGGCCAGCCACCAGCAAGATATTGACGTGTGAGATCAACTGTTCATAGCTTAACGCCTGGCCCTCGGCGTCTCTGGCCTGGACCAGCAGGCTAAACACATCGTCGGTAGGTTTGCTGCGGCGCTCCTCGATTTTCGGAATAAGCAAGTCATTGAGCTGTTGTTTAAGCGGAGTGATATACGCAATATACTCTTCGTAAGAAGAGATAGTCCCCTCCTCCGGGTCGCTGAGGAGTGCGACAAACAGATTGCGGAACGTATCGACCTCGCCGCCTGAGGTCAGACCGGTCAGGGCTTCGGCGGCGATATCGAAGGTAATCTTGCGCATCTCCGCTGTCAGTTCGATCGCTGGTACGTTGACCCATTCAGCCGTGCGTCGGCGGATGACGTTGTGCATCAGAGGGAGATAGCGCTCCATATACGACAGAGTAAAAGCCGGGTTCATCATTTTGCGGTGGGAGTCGTGTTCGGTCCCGTCCATCGTCAGCAGTCCGCGTCCGAACATCGTATCGACCCCAAAGACCTCGCCCCAGCCTTTCTGGTGGGAGAATTTCTGGCGTGCATTGACCATCACGAAGCGATTGGCTTCGGGACCGACGAGATGGATGACATCATCGCCCCAGGAGGCGGTGTGGCGAAAGATCGGGCCGTGTTGTGCGTACATTTCGGCCAGGAAGGTATGCATGCGCAATGCATAATCCTCGGGTAGTGAGATCAATGGTATTGCTTCATAGGGGCGAATCTGGTCCATAGGATTACACTCTTTTCTTGAGAAATGCTTCAAACGGGTACTTTTTCTGAACTCTCGCTTTTTTACTCTGCTTTAATTACTACGCAGGGTGAGGGGGTTAAGTTGGAAGATGGAGCGTGCTTGTGGCCGGGTCGGAAACCTGAGTTATGAGGTTTCCGACCTGGTGTGAGTAGGACTAGCGTGAGCGCGGGCGGGCCGCGATAATCGTCACTTCCTGGCGGTTGTGAAAAAGCTGGCGGCCCTGGACGAGGTCAAAAGAGTGATTGAGCAGACTCAGGGCTTCGCGTAAATTTCTCATCGGGTCGATGCTGGTCGTGGCGTGTGGTAGTTTCAGTGTACTGATGATAAAGCCATCGCGGCGCAGGTTGTTGCGCGTCTGGATGAGCAGGCGAGCTGTATCGCGGGCGTCCATGCGCATATCGCTAGTAATGATGTCGAAGAGTTGTGGTTGGTGCTCGATCTCTTCTATATAGGCCTCTGCATAGCCGCGATAGTGAGTCAGGCGTTGCTGGTTAAGCAGGCGTGGGTCGAGTTTTGCGGGATCGACGGCGATGACCTGAAGCCCGGCAGCCAGGAGCAGGCGAGTCCAGCCGCCGGGAGCAGCACCGAGGTCGAGGGCGCGTCCGCGTGTGGGGAGAGTCACGCCAAAGGTTTCCAGAGCCTCCAGCAGTTTAAATTCTGCGCGGCTTATCTGTTCGGGAGTTTGCGCGAAGTGGCGCATCCCGCCGGGCCATGCGCTGAGGTTATGGTTTGCCAGTGAGATGCCCATATAGGCGTCTTCCTGAGTGCAGAGGAGAGTCACGACGATCTGAGGTTTTTTGATATCTTCAACCGCCCCGGTCTCCTCGGCGATCGCCTCGGCCAGCAGTTGATTTATCTTGCCGCTGCTATAGGGGCGTTTTCCGTCCTCGGTAGTCTGGACCAGGCGTGTTTGCACCGAGAAGTGTTGTCCGCGTTCAAGCATAGTGAATGCTGGGAGTTGGGCGAGACTTATCGCGAACTGCGTCAGATCCTCCTCGGTATTAGTGAGGTGGATGCTAGTTTGGACGGGTGCGATGTGGCGTACAAGGATTGGCTGGGCCGTAGAGACATTGCGCATAAACGTTAGCGCATCGGATACAGAGCAGAGTGCGAGGTCTGGAGCAAGGATTTTGACAGTGTGTAAAGTGTGGTCCAGACGTTTCAGCTCGCGTAGCGCATCGTCAAGAAACTCGGCGTGCGCGGTAATCATGATATGAGCGGATGTTTCCGCTGCTTCTAGCTTATTCTGATTCACAGTCCCCCCACGAAACGCCCTTTCACAAACGTTCCCTTTGGATCAAATTCTTTTTTTAGTTGTTGCATCAAACGGAAAGTAGCGCCGGGTTTGCCCCAGACATCTACCAGTGGTTTGAGTGCAGAGGCGCAGCGTTCAACCACGAGAGTGCCGCGGGCCTCCTGTGCGTGTTGGCGCAGTTCAGCGATCGCGGTGACCAGGCGTGTGGTTGCGTCTGCGGGCGACAGCTGGATATGTAGAATGCCATTGCCAGCGTGAGCGATCACAGATGCTTCCAGTTGGTAGTGCTGGCAGATCTCATCCAGGTGATGCAGATAATCTGTCATGCGTGAGACAAGGATCGCTGCTTTGCACGTAACGGGTCCGTGGAGGTGCTGGCGGACAGTGTGCCAGAAGACCGCCTGATCCTCGTCCTGGAGATCGTCGCCCAGCAGCGCACCCTGGTCGCGAGCGATAGTCCGGGCCTCATCCATCTGATGTATAATAGTGGGCAGCTCGCCCTCGAAATCGATGGCCAGCGTATAGCCATTAGCAGGGATAGTGAGATGCCAGGCGTGGCTCATCTTGCCGATAGCGGCTGCGTCGATCAGTTCTATCGCGCTGGGTGTGAGCGTAGAACTTTGCAGATCGATCACCGTTTGCATGCAGTCCTGGCTATTGACAAAGGTCAGGAGCAGCGTGCGCTCATTGGCTGGGAGTGGTTGGAGCTTAAACGTAGCCTCGACTATCACGCCCAGCGTTCCCAGAGAGCCGACAAAGGCCTTATGCAGGTCGTAGCCTGAAGCATCTTGCACCGTACGTTTATCGCTGCGCACCGGGACACCGCTGGCCTGGACCACCTGAAGGCCCAGGACAAGATCGCGTATCGTGCCGTAGCGCAGACGTTTGGGTCCACTGGCATTTGTGGCCAGGAGTCCACCGAGACTAGCGAGTGTAGCGTCTGGCACATCGAGCGGGAGCCACTGACCTTTGAGGGCGAGTTGTTCCTGAAGCTGAGCCAGCGTGATCCCTGCCTCAGTGCGGCAGGTCAGAGTCAAAGCTTCGTGTTCTAACAGACGAGTCAACTTTCGCGTCTCGATAAGTACATCGAAAGGTTCTGGGAGAGCGCCCAGTTGCATGCGTGAGCCATTGCCGCGAGCCAGGACAGTCAGCTCGTAGCGGGCGGCGAGTTCGATCAGTTTGCCCACATCCTCGGTTGTGGTTGGTGTGAGGACCAGGCGCGGGGTCTGGCCGTCGACTGCATAGTTATGCAGAACACGTATATCGTCTGTCAAATGAATATCAGGCAAATCTTGCTGGACTTCACCAACGAATGTATCAAGCTCTCTCATGAAAAAAGTCGCCTCCGATACGTAGGGGATTTTGCTTGCGCTTCCTGCGCCCACTATTACTCATCCAGCGCGTCAACATCACCCAATAGGGACAGGCCATATCTTGCTTTTGCTTTCTGCTGCTTCCAGAGCGACGGTGCTCTCTCAATAAAATGCTCTTGCGCATCATACCATGTGTAGGATCTGATGGGAAGCTACAATTTTCTGAACGGATAGGGGTTGTTCAAGGTGAGTGAAAGAGTTGCCAGCACCAGGCCAATCCGGCTATGAGGAGGATGAGCAGGCTGGTGAGAACGAGCGCTGGGAGAGTGCTGGGAGTCGCGTTTGTGGCTTGTGCCAAGTTAGCCGGACGTATGGGAGAGATCGACGTAGCTGGTAGCTGACCTGGAGCAGGAAGGTTGATCCTGGTCCAGCCAGGTTGGATACGGTTATCGCTAGAGAGAGGAGTTACCAGGACGGCGGGTGCGCTGATCGCATGTGAACTCGCATGTGAGGGTGTTGGTGAGCGTACAGGCGTTGCTGGGGGAGAGGTTCCAGCGTTGCTGGCTGCGATAGTTGGTTGGTTGGTCGTGAGCCAGTTGCGCGATCCATCGGGGCTGCGGGCATAGGACTGATCGGGTTGCAGGAGTGGGACGTGAACCTGGTCGACGACCGCATCCGCGATAGCCAGGACAACGTGCCAGGTGGAAGGTGGTGGGGCAGTCAGGCTGTTTTCCAGCGGGAAAAGTGCCAGAAGCCCATGAGCATTGATGGCCGAGCCAGCGGGCAGATAGTTCCAGGTCGTGCCATCGAGCGAGATCGCAGTGTGTGCGGTATAGAGATCGAAGGCTTGATTATGGGGATTGAAGAGTTCGATCCAGCTATCTGTTGTCAGTGAGTGCGTCCCAGGAGGCTCTAAGCAGTTCCAGGTTGAGGCTGGAGTTGTGAGGACCTCATTGATGAGCAGACTGGCGGGTAGGGCCGGTGCGGGCGTTGGCGTTCCTGCGACTGGTGGTGGCGTAGCGGGTGCGCACGTGTGAGGTTGGACACTCCCTGCGGCCGGGGAGATTTGCCAGAGCACACAGGCGAAGACGAGGCAAAGGGGCAGACAAAGTTTAGACCAGATAGGTTGGCGCGAAGAATACCAGGCAAATGTGTGCCAAAGAGCAGAGAACCGGGACATCGCTTTTCCTCCATTACTACCTACCAGACCACGGGTTCTGCGGTGCTCGCCAGAGCTTCTTCCTGTCCTATGGGCAATGAAAAAGGTCGCTTTGCAGAGTCTAGCCAGAACCACTCACACATACAGCGTATAGAACTACTATACGTTTGGATCGGCGAATATGCAAATTTTCGTTGGGAGTATAGGTAATTTGGATAGAGTGGATGAGTAGTCGGTAGTCGTGGGATAGTTGAAGAGAGCACGTATAGTTATGGTCATAGAATGAGCGTGGAATAGCGTCCATTTGAGAGAAATGGCGAATGGGCCGCTATTCCATAATCCAGAGGATGCGGCGAGGCTGGCAGGCCGGTTTGGCATTTCTGGCGGAAGAGAGGCCAGGGTGTGCCTGGAGGAGGCTAGCTTATTGCGAGAGGTACTCGGTTGGTACTTTACCGCGATTGCGTTCGTACATCGCGCGACGTACCGCGCTCACGCTACTTTCCCCCAGCGTAAATGCGATCACGGACCCGAGGACCATGCCGCATACGCCACCGAGAACCACGCCTCCAAGAAAAAGTCGATTACGCAAAAATGTCATCATTGACCACCTTTTTAATGAAGATCACTGGAGGTATACAATCGTTTTTGCTCCGTTCCAGAGGCGGTCAAGATCGTAGTATTCACGTTCTTTTGGCCCCAGGATATGCACAATCACATCGCCAAAGTCCAGCAAGATCCAGCCGGTCTCGGCATCGCCCTCACGATGAAACAACGCGGCTCCTTGAGCGCTCAACTGCTCGTCGACAGCGTCTGCAATCGCCTGGATCTGGCGACGGTTATTTCCACTACAGATCACAAAGTAATCTGTAAACGTTGTTACTTCGCGAATATCGAGAAGTAACACATCCGAAGCTTTCTTGTCGGACGCTGCATCTACCGCGGCGCGTGCCAACTGGCCTGGATCGAGTAATACTCCTT